>CAYNDK010000007.1:0-37610 GCA_964395965.1 uncultured Flavobacterium sp. | reverse complement strand
CATCCCATGATTTCTAACCATCCTGTACCTTTAGTGATTCGATAGTCGGTTTCGGTCTTTAATCCCCAATAAATATCTACTTCAGCACTTGGTTCTGTAAATGGGAAATACGAAGGACGCAAACGAATTTTAGATTTGCCAAACATTTCTTTAGTGAAATAGAGAAGCGTTTGTTTTAAATCGGCAAAAGAAACATCTTTATCAATATACAATCCTTCAACTTGGTGAAAGATACAGTGCGAACGTGAGGAAACAGCCTCGTTACGAAACACACGGCCAGGAGAAATAGTTCGGATAGGCGGTTTGTTGCCTTCCATGTAGCGAACTTGTACAGAAGAAGTATGCGTTCGCAACAATACATCCGGATTGGTTTGAATAAAAAAGGTATCCTGCATATCTCGAGCAGGATGATACTCTGGTAGATTTAATGCGGTAAAATTATGCCAATCATCTTCAATTTCTGGACCTTCAGAAACATTAAATCCAATCGTTGAGAAAATATCTATAATTTGATTTTTTACTAGAGAAATAGGGTGACGCGAACCTACTGCAAAGGGTTCTCCTGGACGAGTTAAATCGCCAAATAGTCCTTTAGTTTCTTCTTTCGCCTCCAATTCCTCTTGAATGGCACGAACTTTTTCTTCAGCAACTGTTTTTAAGGTGTTGATTACCTGACCAAAATCTTTCTTTTGATCATTAGGAATGGACTTGAACTCATTAAAAAGTTCTTTTAATAATCCTTTGCTTCCTAAATATTTAATACGGAAAGCTTCTAACGCTTCTTTATTTTTATCGTTAAATGCTTTGGCTTCTTCAATGTGTTGCTTAATCTTATCTATCATCGTCATGCAATTGTCGTGCAAAAATAGGGCTTTTCAGTTAAATGGTCGAATGGTATTTGGTTTTCGATTGAAATTTTTTGTTTGGAATAAAGAAACTAATCTTCTCATTTCCCATAGCTTCTTACCTAATAAGAAAGCAAAATCTATTCAATTACTCCTCGTTCCATGAAATAATGCACAATGGCTTCTTTCATTAAAATAGTTTGTTCACCCGCTTTTAATGAAGGTAGTGTTTCTTTAGCGGTGAAATGGGGCCATCCTTCACGATCGACATAATCAAATTCATAATATCCATAGGGAACCAAAAGACGGCAAATCGCGATGTGCATTAAGTTTACTTTGTCATCTTTTTGAAAATTCTGATTCACTTTCCCCAGCTCTTGAATTCCGATCAAGTAAATGATTGCATCCAAATCCAACGTGTCCCCATCCGCAAAACGGTCGGAAAGAAATTTAACTACGGCATCCCATCGGGATTTTAATTGTTCGTCTCTTGACAAGGGTTACAGTTTTTTAATGAACACTAAATCTAATTTGTTCTTTTAATGGGGGACAAAGATACTAACTTATATTTCTTCTATATTTGCCAAAAAAATAAAAATCATGATTGTATTTGACCTTGTCGTATTAGCCGCAATTTTATTCTCAATGTTCAAAGGCTATAAAAATGGAATTCTAAAAGAAGTTGCGGGTATTTTAGGTTTTTATATCGGAGTTTATGTTGCGATAACTGCAGGTCCTTCAGTCAACAATCTATTAGGAATTACAGCTGTACCCTCCAAAATGCTTACAATGGTTGTACTTTTTGTGTTGATACTGTTGGGAGTTAATTTAGGTGTGAAATTAGGCGCTAAATTTTTAGATTTATCCAAAATTGGACCATTGAATAATACTTTTGGGGCTTCATTTGCCGGTTTGCGCACGTTTTTAATGTTCGGATTTTTGTTTAGTCTTTTCTTGAAAGTCAATGAAAAAGCCCAATTATTGACTCCAGAACAAGTAGAAGCTTCTAATGTGATTCAACCCATACAGTCAACAACAATGGAGATGGTTCCAGTTGTAAAAGGGCTTTTTGATACAGTTAAAAAAGAAGTTGGCGCTTAAGGGTTTAATTCCTTTACCGAGGCGGCTGTGATCCAACCGGTACTTTCATCGGTTAAGCTTACTTTTAACCACGATCCACTTGATTCCAAAATATACACTTTAGCACCTTCACGCAATTTTAAATGAGTTGTGGATTGGTAGGTGGGTTCGACATGTACAGGTGTTTTGTCTGTGAAAACAATAGCAGGTCGTTCATTTCGTAGATAATTTTGTTCAAAAAAACCTGCAAATAGACTAATTATTAAGGCAATGAAAGCCATTCCCATTAGGCTAAAATAGATACGTTTTCGCTGGGTTAATGGTGTAAAATAATACCCAACAAAAAAGACAACAAGCACTACAGAAAAGACGATGGATAGCCAAGCCCAAGTATCGTAATGAAACGTCTCGGTTACAGTGGCTACCATTTTTTCAAACCCAACTTTGGGTAGGTTGGGAATAGTGTCCAAAGAACGTTTTTGGGCAAAATTTAAATTTGTTGCAATTGCTTCGTCTGAAGGGTCCAATAGTCGCGCTTTCTCAAAAGAATAAATTGCTGGAGCAGTTTGGTGCAATTGGTAGTAACAATTTCCTAAATTGAAATGTAAGGCAGCCGATTCTTTTCCAGAAGCTAATAGGGCTTCATATATTTTTGCAGCACCCGTATAGTCTTTCTGTTCATACAATTGGTTGCCCAACTCCATGGTAGGTTGCGCTTGGGCTAAGATTGTAAAACCTAATAAACTTAATACTATCCACTTTTTCATACCATCTGTTTTTCAAGTTCAGTAAGCAAGCGTACCGCAGTTTCGTAATCACTTTGAATTGCCGCCGCCGAAGATGGAGCATAGCGTGCAAATTCACAGTTTTCAATCAATTTCATAAATTCAGATAAAGTAATCGCATCTGCACCTTTATCTTTCATTAGTCCACGAATCGTTTCTTTGCTCATATCAGCTGTTTCTAGATGCAATTTAGCCTTTAAAAAGTTGTGTAGTGCTTTTTCAAGGGCAACATAGAAAGGCTCTTTCTGATTCAAGTTTTTCTGTGCTTCTGATAAATATTTTTTAGCTAAAGCCGAATTTAATCGTACTTTATTTCCAACAATATCGGCTTCAGCTACCATTTTGCGTTTACGCACATAAATCGCAATAGGAATTCCGAAAAGAGGGAGTAATAACAATAGGTAATACCAAACAGAACCCAAAAAATCATGAGTAGCAATTGGATGTAACTCGGTTTCTAGTTTTAAAGGTGCAAATGTTGCGGTTTTTTCCGTCGCATTGTTTTTCCCTTTTCCAGCATAACCTCCAGAGGGTAAACCTGGACCGTCTTTTACAGTTAGGAGAATATCTGGTAACGTAATCGTTTTATACGATTTAGTTTTAAGATCAAAATAGCTAAAGGCTAACTTTTTAATTGAAAACGTACCTTTTTCTTGCGGAACAATAGTATAACGATCAGCTATGGTACCCGACATTCCAGAAAACGGAGTAACTACATTTTCGATGTGCTCAGGATCATAAACCTCAAGATTTTCAGGTAATTCAACTACTGGTAAACGAAATAATTTTAAGTTTCCTTCCCCAGTGACTTTAAGTGCTAAGTCAAATGATTCTCCAAATTTAATGGTATTCTTTTTGGATAACGCTTCAAATGTAAAGTCACCGACAGCACCCGTAAAATTCTTGGGTTTCCCCGCTTCTGGTAAAGCTTTTACAGTAATCGTTTTGCCCGAAGAAGTCAAACGGCGCACATTCTCGGTAGTTATCATTTCTCCAAAAATGGTCATTCGGCCCGTAGGAATGCGGCAATCCACTTCCAATACATAGGGATCAATTACGAGTTTCCCTGATTTTTGCGGATAGACAACAGCTTTTTTCAAGACAACTGATAAACAACGTTGACCTTTATACACCGTGGGAACTGGTTCAAACATTGAGATTTCGATATCTTGATTCCAAAAATCATTGTAACGCGGTTTTTGAATATCCCGCGCATCATTGATTTCTGTATTGTAATTAAAATACAATTTCTGAACCACTTGAACGGGTTCATTCACGTAGGGCGAACTGTTGGACACTTCGGTTACCAAGTACATGGCACTATTGCGAGCAACAGGTGCGTTATTCGGATCGTTTCTAGGATCTACAGCATTGGTAACCGTAATCTTTACGGGATTTGTTCGGTAAATACGATTGTTAATCTCGATGGCTGCCGCTTTAATTACTAAAGTTCCTTTTTTCTCTGGAACTAAAAAGTACGTATATGTTTTATTAAAGGTTCCTCTTCCATTAACCCATAATTCACGAATGGATTGGGAGGGACCTGAAAAAATCTGAAATCCGCTGGCTTCAAAGTCGGGCGGAACAAAATTATCACCATCTTCATTCATTGTAAATTCGACTCGAAACCGTTCATTTAAGGCTACAGTCGATTTACTCACAGCCGCTTCAAACTTAATTTGAGCCGAAAGTGCTAAGGAAAAACAACATAAACATACGGTTAAAAATCGTTTCATAGTTTCAATTCATGTTACCAATCTTTTTCCGGTTTACCGGGAGCGGTTTGCGCATTTTTATCTTTTCGTTTTAACTGTACTTTTTTCTCTTCGTTATTTACTGCATCCAATAAATTATCGATACGTTGTTTGTTTTGACCACTTGGACGAGGCTGAGGATCGGGTTGTTTATCTGGCCCTCCATTATTTTTAGGGTTGTTCTCTGGTTTTTTCTTTTGATCTTCTTGATCTCCTTTGTTGGAATCAGGACGTTGATTTTTTTCTTTTTGCTTGCTTTTGTCGTCCTTTTTCTTTCCACCATCTTGTGGCGGCGGATTCTCTTTGTTTTTCTTTTTGGCTAAAGCATAATTATAACGCGTTTGCTCATCGTGTGGATTGTTTCGAAGTGCACTTTTATAGGCTTGTTCAGCCAAATCATATTTTTTTTCCAACATCAATGCATTTCCCAAATTGTGGAAAGCTTTGTGTTTTTCTGCTTTAGTTTTAGCGGTTTCAGCCGCTTTTACAAATTTAAATTTAGCCTCTCCAGGTTGTTTTTGTTTATAGATGGAAGTACCAAGGTTGTAGGTTGCTACAGCACTCTTTTTTTTATTTTTAGAAGCGGCTACTCGATAATTAGCCTCCGCTTTTGCATATTTTTTCTCTTTATATGCTTCGTTCCCTTCCGGTAATTGCGTAGCTGTTTCCTGAGCAAATAACCCAGAAAAAAAGAGCAATAGGATAAATGTTATTCCGTTAGCGAACTTCATTTTTTTCATTAAATAAATTCATTTTACGAATCCATCGGGTTTTGCGTTCCCAAAGGAAAAGGTCCAAAAATAAAAAGACAAACCCAAATGCCAAAAACCATTGGAATTGCGATTGGTAATCGGCCATCATCGATGAACCATATGCTGTTTTTTCGGTAGTAGCCAAAACATTTTTTACATAATCCAAAACTGCTTTGGTTGAATTACCATCCACATAACCTCCTTTTCCGGTTTGTGCAACTTCTGTTAGTGTTTTAGCATCCCGTTTTGTGATGACAACTTGGTTATTTTTATCCCGTAAGTACTGTTCCACCCCATTTTCCATGATTTTTATAGGGCCACCATTTTCAGTACCTACACCCACCGTTATGATACGCATTTTCACTTCATCAGCAAGTTCTGCAGCAGCCACTGCGTTGTTACTATGATCTTCACCATCCGACAATATTATCAACAGTTTGTTGGATTTGTCTTTTTTGGAAAAATATCGACTAGCTGCCATTTGAATAGCTTGATCAATTGATGTACCCTGAGCCGAAATCATTTCGGGAGTCATACTCTGTAAGAACATTTTGGCAACACCATAGTCAGAGGTCATCGGTAAAACCGGGAAAGCACTTCCTGAATAAGCAATAATTCCTATTCGATCGCCCCCTAAACGATTGATTAATTGCGATACAATTTGTTTACTTTTTTCCAAACGATTGGGTGCAACATCAGTAGCCAACATACTTTTGGAAATGTCCACAGCAAATACGATATCAACGCCACGACTTTTTACCTTTTCAACGCGCGTTCCTATTTTAGGATTTACCAGGGCAATAATTAAACAAGTAATCCCTAATAAACTCAGAACGAATTTTAATAGTGCTTTAAATTGAGAACGTTCGGGACTCAAATAGGCAATGAGTTCAGGACTACCAAATTCCTTTTCCTTTCGCTTACGCCAAAAATAACTATAGAGCCATAGGCCCACCAAAAGTGGCAGCAGCAGTAAGCCATAGAAATATATTTTTTCTTCTAATTCAAACATATCTATACGATTGATCGGTAAAGGGTTTGACGCAATAGGAGATCCAAAACAAGGAAAAACAAAGCAAATAGAACAAAAGCACGGTATTTTTCATCAAAATCATAGTACTTCAATTCTTCTATTTCTGTGGTTTCCATTTGATTGATTTCATCGTAAATCTGTTCCAAACGACTGTTTGAAGTAGCGCGAAAATATTTACCACCTGTTTTTTTGGCAATGGATTTCATCAAATTTTCATCAATGACCACTTTCATATTTTGATAAACCAACGATCCATCAGGATTCATATCCACCGGAAACGGCGCCATACCATTGGTTCCAAGTCCAATTGTGTAAACTTTAATACCGTATTCATGGGCCAAATCTGCAGCTGTTTCAGGTTCGATAAATCCAGCATTATTGACACCGTCGGTCAATAAAATAATTACTCTACTTTTTGCTTTACTGTCTTTTAATCGATTGATTGCTGTTGCCAACCCCATTCCAATTCCTGTTCCATCTTGAACTGTAGGGTCATATTGGAGTTCGCTAATCGCTTGTTTAGTCAATGCTTTGTCGGTTGTTACGGGTATTTTGGTATAAGCTTCGCCAGCATAAACGACCAATCCTATTCGGTCATTAGGACGATCATCAACAAACCGTTCAGCAACTCGTTTCAAAGCTTCCATCCGATTCGGGTTCAGGTCTTTAGCCAACATACTGCTCGATAGGTCAATGGCCATTACGATATCAATTCCGCGGGTAGTTTTCGTTTGATTACTAATGTCAACTGTACGTGGACGGGCTAAAGCAACACAAATTAAGGCCAAGGCTAGAAAACGTAAAATGACAAGATAGGGTTTTAATCGTGCACGCCAACTTACGGAGTTTTCAAGTCCTTTGAGCGAACTCATGGTCAGTGCTGCCGTTTGTTTTTTACGGTTAAGATAAAGCCACAAGCCCGCAATTGGCAACAACGCCAATAAAAATAAAAACTGCGGATGTAAAAAACTGACTTTATCCATTAAGATTAAATATTTGAAGTTTTAACGAGCCAAGAATACGACGTAAGATTTTTTTGCCGTAGGCATCACCATCTTCATAACTCACAGCTACCTGTTGTAATCCACCATTTTGATTAAATAAAATGATTTCATAATACATGCGGTGTGTAGCCCCATTTTCTTTATTCTCAACTGTCATTGTTCCATAAGCACGTGTACCTTTGATTCCATTGGCAATTTCAAACTCACCATCGGACTTATATAAAATATTTCGGGCTCCTTGAGCTTCCCAAGTTTTGGTTATTCCTTCTAAAACTTTGTCATAGTCAATTGGAGTAGCAGGTGTTTTAGGGTCAGTGTTTGCGGGCTGTTTGTAATAATTGGTAGCTACATTTACATACAATGGATCGTGAAGTGTTCCACTGGTGAACATGCGCATATCTTTAATTACTGCATAAGTGTTTTTCGGAAGTTGATCACTTTCAACTCGAGTAAGTACTTCGGGGGTTTCTAGTTCGACATTGGGGTCGCCATATTCACTTTTTATCCATTGTCCCTCATACAATGTTCGCGTAGGATTACCCAACACATAGTCTTTTACATTTTGGATGCCAAAAATAGTTATGACAATTCCGAGAACCATTGCAAGAGTACTTATTGTAATCAATGAAGCGTAAAAAATACGACGCTCACGTTTCTTCTTTTCTTGTTTTAAACGTGCAATTTCCCGTTGTTGCGCGTTCCAAGCGTCCAATTCATTTACCACC
Organism: uncultured Flavobacterium sp.; assembly: GCA_964395965.1. GTDB lineage: Bacteria > Bacteroidota > Bacteroidia > Flavobacteriales > Flavobacteriaceae > Flavobacterium. The sequence goes on along the minus strand of CAYNDK010000007.1, from coordinate 29,632 downwards.
TCAGATTCTTCTGGTAAAGCATCATGGATGGTAACAATGGTATTGGCAATAAGGGTTTTGTCTGTTTCTACTTCAGCAAGTACTGGGCGTTCTTTGGCAAATTTCACCAAGTCGGCCTGACGCAATACATTTTCTAAATTATGCAATGTATCTGCTGATAATTGTAAGCGCTTTTGTTGACTAACTTCCCGAAGCGTTTCAATTAATTCTGAAGTAGTGCGCTCCATTGCAGGCACCTCGATTTCTTCTTCAATGTAGGTGCGAACAATTGTTGTTAATTGAGAATAGAAATATTTAATCTCTCCCTTTTCAACCAAACTTTGCGCATCCAATTCCATTAATAATTGCGATGCTTTTTCAATAGGTTTTAAAGGTGTGATGGGGGAAGATTTTTGAACTACAGCATGTTTTTTTCGGTACCACATATATCCAACAACTGCACAAGCAAGAAGCAAGAATAATCCAATCCAGCCCCAGGGAATAGAGAAAGTGCTGGCTACAGGGATAATATCTTTAATATCGTACATCTTTTGTTTTAGAGTGTCGACTTTTACTTCAGCTACTTCGAGTTGTAACGGATTGGAATACACAACCGTTTGGTTGATTTTTACAGGTAATTTAGGTAGGGTGTAGGAACCGGAGTCAAATTGGGTAACACCATATTTTTTTATCAACTCCCAGCGTTCATTTTTTTTAACGGTATCTACAGGATAGGATTCTAGGACTTCCAGGGCACCAAATGTTTTGCCTTTTGGAAAGACTACTTTGTCCTTTTGACGAACTTCCGTTTTTAGTGTAATAGTAAATTCAGCGCCTATTTTTTTCTTCAAAGAATCAGCAGTTGCAGTCACTTGTTGCGCATTGACCCACAATCCGCAAAAAAACAAAACAAACCCTATTAATCCTCTCCACTTCATCTATGCTCTTGCTTTAAAATAGCCTAAAAGGCGGGTTACATAACTTTCATCAACGCGTGTTTGCACAGTTCCTGCACCGCATTTTGAAAAAACTTCACGAAAAAACTGTACACGACGGGCATAATTGCGTTCATAGGCCATACGAACTTTTGGCGAACGAGTATCTACCAGAAGTTGAGCACCTGTTTCCGCATCAATCATTTCTAACATTCCTACATCGGGGATGCGTTCTTCTCGATGATCATATACCCTAAAACCAGTGAGGTCGTGTTTTTTTCCTGCAATTTTCAGTGTTTTTTCATAATCATCATCACACATGAAGTCGGAAATAACAAATACAATAGCTTTCTTTTTTTGGGTCGCTGATAAAAACTGAAGGGCCTGACCCAAATGCGTTTTTTTACTTTTGGGTTGGAATTCAATCAGCTCCCGAATAATGCGCAATACATGTGATTTTCCTTTTTTGGGCGGAATGTATAATTCAATTTGATCAGTGAATAAAATCAACCCAATTTTATCATTATTTTGAGTCGCTGAAAACGCTAATGTGGCAGCTATCTCAGTAACCACTTCTTTCTTTAATTGTTTTTGGGTACCAAAGTTTTCAGACCCCGAAACATCAACCATTAACATCATGGTCAACTCCCGTTCTTCTTCAAAAACTTTGACATAGGGTTCGTTGTAACGCGCCGTAACATTCCAATCAATGGCACGGACATCGTCCCCAAATTGGTATTGGCGCACTTCTGAAAACGTCATCCCACGGCCTTTAAACGACGTGTGGTATTCCCCCGAGAAGATATGATCACTCAATCTTCGGGTTTTGATTTCGATTTTCCGAACTTTTTTTAAAATTTCTTTGGTATCCATGGATTTGGAGTCGTAAGTCAATGAAGTTGTAAGTCAATAGTCACCATCGTATATAGGTACGAAACTGCTTTCTGATTACTTTACACTGATTTATGGTACTTCGATTTCGTTCACAATTTTGTTGATGATATCAACCGAAGTAATATTTTCCGCCTCAGCTTCATAGGTTACTCCAATACGGTGACGCAATACATCATGAACCACGGCGCGAACATCTTCGGGAATAACATACCCACGACGTTTGATGAAGGCATAACATTTGGCTGCAGTAGCTAAATTGATACTTCCACGTGGAGAGGCGCCAAATCCAATCAACGGCTTCAAGCTTTCCAAACGGTATTTTTCAGGATATCGGGTGGCAAAAATGATATCGAGGATGTATTTTTCAATTTTTTCATCCATATACACTTCGCGAACTACTTCTTGAGCGCGCAAAATTTGCTCGATGGAAACTACAGGACGCACTTCTTCATAACTCCCTTTTAGGTTTTGACGAATGACCAAACGCTCTTCATCCATTTTAGGGTAGTCGATCACCGTTTTCAACATAAAACGGTCAACTTGTGCTTCAGGTAACGGATACGTTCCTTCTTGTTCAATAGGGTTTTGGGTAGCCAATACTAAGAAGGGTTTATCCAATTTAAAAGTCGTTTCCCCAATGGTCACTTGCTTTTCTTGCATGGCTTCCAAAAGAGCCGATTGCACTTTGGCAGGCGCACGGTTAATCTCATCAGCCAATACGAAGTTGGCAAAAATAGGCCCTTTCTTGATGGTGAACTCGTTTTGTTTGATGTTGTAAATCATCGTACCCACCACGTCGGCTGGAAGTAAATCAGGGGTAAACTGTATACGACTGAACGATCCATGAACGGCTTTCGAAAGGGTGTTAATGGCTAATGTTTTGGCCAAACCGGGTACACCTTCTAGGAGAATATGTCCTTGTCCCAGTAAGCCAATCATCAGGCGTTCCACCATATGTTTCTGGCCCACAATGACTTTGTTCATCTCCATGGATAGCAAATCAATGAAAGCACTTTCACGCTCAATTTTTTCATTTATTGCTCTAATATCTAAAGCCGCAGCATTTTCTTCCATAAAACCTATTTTTTTGCGAATATAAACTATAAATTTTAACAATTCAAAGTTGAAAATTTAATCTCCAGTGCGGTGTTAACAGAGCGTTAAATGTTGCCCAAATAATCGGCCTTTAAGGAGGTTTTATGATTTCGTTTTAGTAATTTTAGACTTTTAAGTTACCATGAAAAATACTATTCTTTCTCCTGTTGTTGCTGGAACCATGAATTGGGGTGCTTGGGATAAAAAACTCAACACCTCGGAAATGGCGCATTTGATTCGCATTTGTGTCGAACATAAAATCACCTCTTTTGATCATGCCGATATTTACGGCGGTTATACGACTGAAGCTGAATTTGGACACGGTTTTCGCGCCAGCGGTATTGCAAGAGACAGCATTCAGTTGATTTCCAAGTGCGGGATTCAACATACTGAAGGGCGACCCAACACTATAAAACACTACGATTATTCCAAAGAGTACATCATTTGGAGTGTTGAAAATTCGCTTAAAAATTTACAAACGGACTATTTGGATGTACTTCTTTTGCACCGTCCGAGTCCATTGATGCAAGCCGATGAAATTGCAGCAGCTGTTGAACAATTAAAAGCGCAAGGGAAAATTCGCGATTTTGGATTGTCAAATTTCACCAATTCCCAAACAGATTTGATTCGTCAACGCACCGAAGTACATTACAATCAAATTCAATTTTCGGCCACCCATTTCCAACCCATGTTAGACGGCAGTTTGGATTATATGCAAGTGCACAACATTACACCGATGTCTTGGAATCCTTTGGGAACGGTTTTTCGAGAAGACATTGAACAAACCCGTCGTTTGAAAAAACTTTTGGTTCAATTGGTTGAAAAATATGAAGTGGGTTCGGATACGCTTTTACTCGCTTGGGTGTTGAAACATCCTGCGGGGGTTATCCCAGTGGCGGGTACCGTGAATATAGCGCGCATCCAACAATTGATGAAAGCGGTTGAATTGCCGTTGACCGATTTGGATTGGTTTGCTATCTGGACGGAAAGTATGGGGAATAAGGTGCCGTAGTCAGTGGGCAGTAATCAGTGTTCAGTAATCAGTGTTCAGTAATCAGTAGTTTGGTTTAATGATTAACAAACGTCTTTTGATTCGGAATTTACTTGCTCACAACGATGAGAGTAGTTTCTATGACAAAAAACGACAGTTAAATCTGCATACGAAAGAAGGGAAAGCCAAATTCTTAAAGCATATTTGTGCCTTATCCAATTCCAATCCTTCCAACAATTCCTATATCGTAGTTGGGGTAGAGGATGAGTCCAATGAAATTATCGGCGATGATTTTTTTGACGACAGTCGTATCCAAAACTTAGTCAATGCCTTTTTGGAAAACCCGCCTAAAATTCAGTATGAAAATGTTCCTTTTCCCAATTTGCCGAAAGATCGTGTGGTGGGATTGGTGACCATCCGACCCAAATCCAAACCCTCCTATTTCAAAAAAGGTATTCATACCATTCCAGCGCAAACTAGTTTTATTCGTGTTGGTAGTAATTCAACGCCTACTGAAGATAAAATCCCGTATTCCAAACAGAATATTGAAACGGTTTTAAGCATTGAAAATAATGCCCGAAACAGTATTGCACATACGTTGGATAGCGTCATTGATTTTGTCAATAACCGGCACAAAGACATGCCGTCAAAATACAAAGTGTTTCGTGAATTGTTTGTCATTTGTTGGTCAGGGAATCTCAAAAAAATCAGAGACAAACAATTTCTTTCGCGGGTTGATATTGAATTGGTGAATGAACAAATCAAGTTGTTTTATTCGGCCCAAGATGTGGTCACCGTAACCTATGACGAGAGTTCGTTTACCATCACTGAATATGTGCCCTTAGGCTTAAATGATAAAACGAGTTATTATCCTTTGGAACAACAAAAACTAACCTTTTTTGACAATGGATATTATAAAATTGAAACCCAAATGCTGTTTGAGCCTCCGCAATACAACCGCAAAATGTTGTTTCACATTTATAATGCTGGCTTATCTTTGTTGGCAAAAATGCAAAAGGGACTGGTGCTTTCCGATCGAGAAAATCGGGATTTGGAAAATTTACCCTATACCCTAATGCTCTGTTTTTTAAACGGATTTGAAGACGCCAAGCAGAAATTAATCGATTCCAAACCCTTATTCAAGCAAACCCAACGCTCTGAAGTGTATACCAACTTCAAAGAAGCGATGCGGGTGTTGCGTAAAGTTAAATACAATAAAGATTCATGAGTAGAACCTTAGTTATAGGGGATATACACGGCGGCCTTCGAGCGGTACATCAAGTATTGGAACGCGCTAGTGTACAACCCCAAGACACCTTAATTTTTTTGGGCGATTATGTCGACGGCTGGAGTCAGTCGCCTGAAGTATTGGATTTTTTAATCGAACTCCAGCACCACCAACATTGTATTTTTATTCGTGGGAATCATGATGAATTACTCCTGAATTGGTTGGAAATGCGCTACGAAAACATTGACGAAACCATGTGGTACAAACACGGTGGTGAAGCTACTGTTCAAGCCTATTTGAAGGTTTCCGAGGAACAAAAATCAAAACATATCGAGTTTTTGAAAGATTTGAAGGACTACTATTTGGATGATAATAATCGATTGTTTATTCATGCGGGCTTTACCAATGTCAACGGAATTGATTACGAGTATTATCCTCGATTATTTTATTGGGATCGAACGCTTTGGGAGACTGCATTAGCAGTAACAGAAGGGATGAATAAGGAAAGTGTTTTTTATCCCAAACGTCTTACATTGTATCAAGAAATTTACATTGGGCATACTCCAGTTACTCGAATAGGTCAAACCGTACCTGTGCACAAAGCTGGTGTTTGGAATGTAGATACGGGAGCTGCATTCACTGGGCCATTAACAATTTTGGATGTGGATACCAAAAAGTATTGGCAAAGTGAACCTCTTACACAATTGTATCCTACAGAAAAAGGGAGAAATTAATAGGATTTCAGCTTCAATGTATTGTAATTCTTATCTTTGTTCCTAAATTAAAATTTACTACTATGAAACGTTTAATTGTGTTAGTTGCTTTAGTTGTTGGTTTGTCTGTTCAATCTCAGGCATTTAAAGGAAAAGGAGATGTAAAAGGACAAGTAGGTGCAACTTTTCAAGATGGAGCTAACGGTATTGCAGTAACGGTAGATTATGGAATTGGAGAGAATATTTCTTTGGGTTTAATGTCGAATTATCTTCTTAACGTAGATCGTTATTTAACCTTTAAACCAAGATTTGAAGACCGAGCAGATGTTCGTTTGCGTTTTAATGCAAACATCGGTAAGGTTTTTCAATTGGATGACAAATGGGATATTTACCCAGGATTAAGTTTGGGACTACGCAATTTTGGCGGACATATAGGAGCACGTTATTTCTTTACCAATGGATTTGGTTTGTACACAGAATTAAGTGCGCCTTTATCACGCTATGATTCAGATGTGATTGGGTATGAGCACTACAACAATCAATTCATGTTCAATATTGGAGCTTCCTTCAATTTGTAACAAAACCAAACCAATAGTATGACACCTTTTGAAAAAAAATTACACGACCGTAGTGGATCCGTGTGCGAAATTAGTGGTGTTGCGGAAGACTTAGTGGTCTATACCGTTGCGCCAAAAACTACAGAAAGCTTAGAAAATAGCCTTCTTATTTCTAAAAAATTAAAAGATCAAATCGACAACCCAGAAACCACAGATCCCAACGATTGGCGGGGTTTAAGCGATAGTATGTGGAACGAACATCTTCCGGTACAAATCGTATCATGGCGTATGTTGGCTCGTTTGAAAAATCACGATTTATTGGAAATGATGTACCTTGATGAAGACGCTTTGGAATGGGCAAAAGCCACCGGTGAAGGCGAAGATGAGGAAGGAAAAATCATCCACAAAGACTCTAACGGAAATATCCTAAATGATGGAGATTCTGTAGTGTTAATCAAAGATTTGGATGTTAAAGGCGCCAATTTCACAGCTAAACGTGGCGCCCCAGTACACAACATTAAATTGGTTTGGGACAACGCCGAACAAATCGAGGGTCGAGTAGAAGGGCAATATATTGTGATTCTCACGCAATATGTGAAGAAAACGAAATAAGATTATTTATTACAACAAAAAAAGCGCTCTATAAACTAGGGCGCTTTTCTTTTTTCTTGCTTCTTTCCTCTAAAAAATTATTATTAAAACGTAATTCCACTTCATTATAAGAGGAAAAAAAGTAGAGTTATTTGATACAACAAAAAAAGCGCTCCAATTTAACGGAACGCTTTTCTTTTCTCTTGCTTCTTTCTTCTTTCCTCTAAAAGAAATTATAAATCAAACTTTATTCCTTGTGCCAATGGCAAACTCGTAGAATAGTTGATGGTATTCGTTTGACGACGCATATATACTTTCCAGGCATCTGATCCTGATTCGCGGCCTCCTCCGGTTTCTTTTTCACCACCAAAAGCACCACCAATCTCAGCACCGGATGTTCCGATATTCACATTAGCAATACCACAGTCAGAACCGGCTGCAGACAAGAAAGCTTCAGCCTCGCGTAAATTATTAGTCATAATCGCCGAAGATAAACCTTGGGCAACTCCGTTTTGAATTTCGATGGCTTCAGTTACATCGCCACTGTATTTTAATAAATACAATACCGGTGCAAAGGTTTCGTGTTGCACAATAGCAAAGTCGTTTTTCGCCTCAGCAATAGCGGGCTTCACATAACAACCACTTTCATAGCCAGCGCCAGTAAGTACGCCACCTTCTACTAAAATTTTACCGCCTTCAGCGACTACTTGTGCCAAGGCTTTGTTGTATAATTCCACGGCATGCGTATCGATAAGCGGACCTACGTGATTGTTTTGATCCAATGGATTTCCAATGCGCAATTGACCGTAAGCCGCCACAATAGCATCTTTTACTTTATCATAGATGCTTTCGTGAATAATTAAACGACGGGTTGAGGTACAACGTTGTCCTGCTGTTCCTACAGCTCCGAAAACCGCACCGATAACTGTCATTTTAATATCAGCATCGGGTGTAACAATAATCGCATTGTTTCCTCCTAGTTCCAATAAGGAACGACCTAAACGTGCGGCTACTTCTTGGGCTACAATTTTACCCATGCGAGTCGAACCCGTAGCGGATACCAAAGGAACACGGGTGTCGCGGTTTAATAATTGGCCAATTTTATAATCACCATTAATTAAACAAGAAATTCCTTCGGGTAAGTTGTTTTCACGCAATACTTCTGCAATGATGTTTTGACAAGCGATTCCACACAAAGGTGTTTTTTCTGAAGGTTTCCACACACAAACGTCGCCACAAATCCATGCTAAAGCTGTATTCCACGACCAAACTGCTACAGGGAAGTTGAAAGCAGAAATGATTCCGACTACACCTAGTGGATGGTACTGCTCATACATACGGTGCGATGGACGCTCAGAGTGCATCGTTAATCCGTGCAATTGACGCGATAAACCAACAGCAAAGTCACAGATGTCGATCATCTCTTGAACTTCACCCAAACCTTCTTGGTAGGATTTTCCCATTTCATAGGAAACTAATTTCCCAAGCGGTTCTTTATATTGACGCAATTTTTCTCCAAATTGACGTACGATTTCACCACGTTTTGGAGCGGGCATTAAACGAAACGTTTTGAAGGCTTCGGTAGCAGATTGCATTACTTTTTCATAATCGGCTTCGGTGGAAGCTTTTACTTTGGCAATCAATTGACCGTCAACGGGTGAATAACTTTCGATTAATTCACCACCTGAAAACCATTGGCCTCCTGTAGAGGTTCCCTCGTTTACGGCTTTAATTCCTAAGATTTCCAATGCTTCGGTCATGCCGAATTGTTGTGCAATTGTTGACATAAATTCTGGTTTGTTTGTTGGGCTCAAATATATTTTATTTTCTAAAGTTATTCTATGACATTCGACGAATTTCTTATTAGAAGAAATTTTTCTTTTTAAAGAGGTATACTCCCATGGTCGAAATTAGACCCGAAAGTAAAATTAAAAGTACTAAACCATAAGGGTTTTGCTCTAAATTATTCGGAACATTCATGCCATAAAAACTTGCAATCACTGTGGGAATCATCAAAATAATAGATATTGACGTAAGACGTTTCATAATAACGTTGAGGTTGTTGGAAATCACCGAAGCATAGGCATCCATCATTCCCGCCAAAATATTACTGTAGATATTTGCCATTTCTTCAGCTTGTCGCAATTCGATATCGACATCTTCCAATAACTCTGGATCAAAATAGGGCTGTTGTTCTTTGATGTTTTTGATTCGACGAAAAACATTGTCATTGCCTTTGATGGAGGTAATAAAATACACCAAACATTTTTCCAATTGCAACAAGGTTTGTAAATCTTCATTGCGAATGGATTGTTCCAAGTTGTTTTCGGCCAATTTGATACTTTGATTAATTTGTTTCAAATATTTTAAAAACCAAACACTTGATGACAGCAACAATTTGAGTACTAAATCAAAATGATTGGCAATCGTCATTTGTTTACGTTGGGTGTAGGCAATAAAATCGGTGAGTAATTCATTTTCTTCAAAACAAATCGAAACAAAGGTCGTTGCGTTGAAAATAAATCCCAGCGGTGCCGTTGAAAACGGAAGTTTAGGATCGGAACTTTTATAGGGGATTCGAATTAAAATAAGATACCACCCTTGCTCGTATTCGATACGAGGTCGCTCGTCAATATCTTCAATATCGTTGTAAAAAGCTTCAGGAATTTGCAGTTCGTCCAACAAATATTTTTTGTCAAGCGCAGTGGGACAAACGGTGTTAATCCAGTAAGGAGATTCTTGTGCAGCAGTTGGCACTAAACCCTTTTGGTTTTGGTAAAACGTAATCATAAAAAATCGTGTTTCGGATTACGTTTTACAGCGAAAACGTTAATCCGGGTTAATACTCAGTCGGTAACTCGAATACTCGTCCATAATTTGGAATTTGCTGCAAAGGTACGCCATAAAGGTTTGTTTATGACTTAATTATTTCTTAATAAATCCGGGCTTGGTTTCCATCACGGTACCGCACTGACTACACGTACGAAGTTCCTCGGATTCATAATAATGATTGAAGTGAGGAAGAAAGTCGGTTTCGATATTGTGCAATTCAAAATACACTTCATGCAGTTTGTGGTTGCATTGATTACAAAACCAAAGAAGTCCGTCGCGGTAACCCTGATTTTCGCGTTTACGTTCGATTACCAAACCCACCGAACCTTCTGTTCGCGAAGGGGAATGGGGTACTTTTGCTGGGAGTAAGAATAGATCACCAGGTCCCAAAGGCATGGCTTTTTTCTCACCGTCTTCTTGAATATATACGGTAATGTTTCCTTCTAATTGATAAAATAACTCTTCGGTTTCATTATAGTGAAAGTCATTACGCGCATTGGGTCCGCCGACAATCATGACAATATAATCTCCGGAATCCACATAGAGATTTTTATTGGCGACTGGTGGTTGAAGCAAATGCTTGTTATCTTCAATCCATTGCTTTAGGTTAAAAGGTTTTGCCGTTGCCATACAACTGTATTTTTTAGAAGCCGAAAGGTACAAAATAAAAAAGTCAGCCGTAGCTGACCTTTATCATTTATTTTACTTCTTTCACGAGATAAATATAGACCGGAAAGTGATCACTAAATCCGGGTTCAGATTGCGAATTTCGTAAGGGATATCCTTTGTATTGTCCCGTGGTTTGGATGAGGAACGGTTTGTTGTAAATGCCAGCCCGCCAAAATTTAAAAGTAGAATGATCATCTCCAATTAAGGCTTTAGAAACCATGATTTGGTCAAAAATATCACCTGAATCACGGTGGAATAAGGTTGCATTACCATCTTTATACATTTGTTCAAATGGATTAAAAATATCACCATTATTTTTTAACTCCTCTTTTTTCAATTTAGCACCAATCATTACCTTCACACTGCGGTTATACGACCCGTCATTTAAGTCGCCCATTGTGATAATTTTAGCGTTGGGATTAATTTTGATTAAAGAATCCATGATTTTACGGTTTAAAGCACCTGCTGCCTCACGGAAGGGAGCACTTTTCTTTTCACCACCTGAACGCGATGGCCAGTGATTTACAATAATATTTACTTCTTCACCATCTAAAAAACCAGTAACCAATAATTGGTCACGAGTGTAAACACGATCAGATGATTTATCGGTTTCTACTTTATCATCCGATTCGTCTTTGTCTTTATCCTTATCTCCTTTGCCTTCCATACTGCGGTAGATATAAAGAGGAATATTGACATAACTTGTCGGTTTGAAATGTTTCTTTTGATACAATAAAGCCACATCAATTCCGCGTTTATCAGGTGAATCAAAGTGTACAATTCCGTAATCTTTGTTTGCGATTTTGGGTTGTTTTACCAAATCCTCCAAAACACCGCGATTTTCAATTTCACAAGCACCCAAAAGCACAGGAGAATTCATTTGTTTTTCGCCAGTTCCTAACTCTGCAATGACACGTGATAAATTATCAAGCTTTTTCTGATATTTTTTCTTGGTCCAATTCATGGCACCATTCGGTAACCACTCTTCATCGTTGTTGGCTTGGTTGATAGTGTCAAACAAGTTTTCAAAATTGTAGAAGGCAACCGTATGCACAATATATTTTTTGTTCTGCGATTGCGCGCTGTTTATTGCGAAAAACACAACAAAAGCGGCGATAAAATTTTTAATCTTCATCAGATAGCGTATTAAGTAAACGTAAAGTTTCGTACAAACTTCGCGCCAAAAGTAAATAATATTATGAAAAGATGTACATTTGTAGGCTGTTAAGTTTTTATTAACACTTGACAGGAAATCAGTTCAACAATTTAAATTTTTTATGAGAAAACTAGTTCTTAGTCTTTTGTTTGTAATGCAAGCGGTTGTGGCAGTAGCTCAAACCGGAATTACAGGTAAAGTAGTGGATGCCAAATCACAACGCCCTTTAGTGGAAGTTGTTGCTACGGTTCAAAACACGGCTCTTACTGAAGTTACTAACAAAGAAGGTGTATTCACCTTTAAAGCGGTTCCAGTCGGAGCGCAAATCGTTCTTTTGAAAACATCGGGTTACAAAGATCAATTGTTATCCGTGGAAGTAACCAATGGAAAAGTAGTTGACCTTGGTTTAATTGTAATGGAAGAAGACATTACAGCAGAGCAACAATTGAGTTTAGTTACCATCACTGATAATGACTTGAGTGATGACAACGGTGGTTCTGAAAGTACTGCAGGTTTATTACAAGCGTCACGTGATGCTTTTCAACAAACTGCTGCGTTTAACTGGGGACAAGCTCGTTTTAGAATTAGAGGTTTAGACAATGAAAATGCCAATACCATGATTAATGGTGTGGTAATGAATAAATTATATGACGGTCGTCCACAATGGAGTAACTGGGGTGGTTTGAATGATGCTACTCGTAACCAGGAATTTACAATGGGTTCTGCACCTTCTGATTATACTTTTGGTGGAATTTTAGGAACTCAAGAAATTAATACACGTGCTTCTCTTTACCGTCCAGGTTCACGTATTTCTTTCTCTGGAACCAATACAAACTACAGCTGGAGAGTTATGGGTACACATGCTTCAGGTATGAATAAAAATGGTTGGGCTTATGTAGTTTCAGCTTCTCGTCGTTGGGCTAAAGAAGGATATTTTGAAGGAACCGACTACGGTGCAAATTCAGTATTTGCCTCTATCGAAAAACGTTTAGGTGAAAAACACGCGTTAAACTTTACTAGTATTTACGCTGAAAATACGAGAGGAAAAACATCGCCAAATACACAAGAAGTTATCAACTTGATGGGTCACCAATACAACTCGTATTGGGGATGGCAAGATGGAAGAAAAAGAAACTCTAGAGATAAAGACATCTTAGAGCCAATCTTGATGTTAAGTCACTACTGGAAATTCAACAGTAAGACAAAATTAAATACAAACGTTACCTACCAATACGGTTCAATTGGTAACACACGTTTGGATTACCAAGGGGCTAATAATCCAGACCCAACTTACTACCGTAATTTACCAAGTTATTACTTAAACGACCCAGCAAATTATGTTACTGTAGGTACTGAAACTACCAACCCATTGGCGGCAGCTGCAAGAAATTATTTCTTAAACAATAGCCAAATCAATTGGAATGCCATGTACTATGCAAACATGAATTCCTCTTCAGAAGCTGGTCGTAGTTTATATGCATTGTATGAAGACCGTACAGATGACAAACAAATTACAGCTAATTCAATTATCTTCTCTGAATTATCTGATAACATTCGTTTGAATGGAGGAGTAACTTACCGTAAGTTAATGTCACACAACTTCCAAAACATGTTGGATTTGTTAGGCGGTCAGTTCTTTAGAGATGTAGATCCTTTCTATGTTGGTGATTCACAACAAGCAGACTTAAATAACCCAAATCGTATTGTAAAAGAAGGTGACCGTTATGGCTACAACTACAAATTAAATGCAGATGTAATCGATGCTTTCACTCAATTTAAATTCTCTTACAAAAAAGTAGATTTCTATTTGGCTCAAAGTTTCTCAAAAAGTCAATACCAAAGAGATGGGGTATATAGAAACGGTATTTATGCTAACAATTCGTATGGTAAAAGTGACCGCGTAACTTTTGAAAACTTTGGATTCAAAGGAGGTTTGACATATAAAATTACAGGTCGTCAATTTATTGATGTTAATGGTGTTTATTTAACTAAAGCACCTAATCTACGTAATACGTTCTCAAATGCACGTTTGAACAATAACATTACGCCTGACTTACAAAGTGAGCGTATCGCTAGTGCAGACGTATCGTACATCATCCGTACGCCTAAATTGAAAACGCGTTTAACAGCTTTCGCTTCTAAAATTCAGAACTCAACCAACATTTCTTTCTATTATGGAGAGTTTACTGGTGATGATTCAGACGGAAATGAAGATGCATTTATCTCAGAAATTTTAACCGGTGTTGACCGTCGTAATATTGGATTGGAATTTGGTGCTGAATACCAAATCACGTCTACTATTAAAGCTACTGCCGCAGCAACTTACGGACAGTATTTGTATGCAAACAATCCTCACTTACGTGTAAATGATGATGCACAAGCTTCAGCTACCAATCCTTATCCTTTAGTAGATTATGGAACAGCTTTCTTGAAAAACTACCGTCAAGCAGGTATGCCTCAGTCAGCAGCTTCTTTAGAAATTGAATACCGTGACCCACATTTCTGGTGGATTAGTGCCGATATCAACTACTTGTCAGATTCTTATATTTCGGTTTCTAACATTGTTCGTACTCAAAACTTCGTAACCAATCCAGCTACAGGTTTAAGCTATGACGGAGCTACATCGGCTACCGTTGCAAAAGCCTTAAGCCAACAAAAACTAAGTGACATCACTTTGGTTAACATTTCGGGTGGTAAATCATGGAGAGTAGACAAAACAACCATCGGTTTCTTTGCTTCAATCAATAATGCTTTCGACTTTATCTACAAAACAGGTGGATTCGAACAATCAAGAAAAGCAAACTTCGCCGACTATCAAACAGATAATGCTTATGGTTCACCATCATTCGGACCTAAATATTTCTTTGGTTTTGGTAGAAACTATTTCTTGAATCTTTACGTAAACTTCTAATAAATTGGCTATGAAAACAAAAGTTTTAAAACTAACATTGTCAGTCTTATCACTAGGTCTTATGGCCTCTTGTGATGTGGATGAAACAGCAAAACCAATCGTAACCGAGCGAATGGTATCAGAAGATTTTCAATCGGCTACTGACGGAACCGACCTAGATATTACAGGTTGGGTAAACTTCAACGAAGTAGGAAACAAAAAGTGGAAGGAAGAAGTATTCAGTGGTAACGGATATGCTGAATTTAGTGCTTACAATACAGGTGATGCTGTTAATGTGGGCTGGTTAATTTCTCCTCAAATTGATTTAGATGCTGCTGCAAAAAAAGGAATTGCTTTTAAAGTAGCACAACACCACCTTGATGTAGATGCAGAAGGAAACAGTCTTCAAGTATTGATTTCTACTGATTTTGACGGAACAAATGTTACCGCTGCAACGTGGGAGCCTTTAACTGCTAATATTCCTAAAAAAGCAGAATCTTGGTATACTTTTTTACCTAATAATATCGACTTAACCGGACGTAGTGGTAAAGCCTATATCGCCTTTAAATTCAAAGGTTCAGGAACAGATACTACCCTTGACGGTGCTTTCCAAGTGGATGATTTCATTTATTATAAAATTGACTAATTTGCTATGAAGAAATTACAATTAGTACTTACCGGAGCTCTAGTTTTAGCCCTACAAAGCTGTATCAATAGTGATTACTATGATGCTCCAGATTTATCAAAAGAGTGTACCACTTTGACGCCAACTAAAACGGTGGCTGATGTTAAAGCAACCGCTACTACTACAGCACAAGAGTACACAAATGACGATATCATTGAAGCGTATGCCGTTTCAAGTGATGAAGGGGGTAACTTCTACAAATCGATTTCGTTTGTTACTGCAGATAACTCACAAGCTTTTTCAATGCCTGTAGATGCCTATAACTTGTATACTAAGTTCGAACCAGGACGTAAAGTATATGTGAAAATGAAAGGGTTATTTTATGCTAATAATACACAAACTGCTTCTTTCAATATCGGTGGTTCATACAATGGGTCAGTAGGTCGTTTATCAGGTGTTCAATACGAACAAGCAATCGTGAGAGGTTGTGATAAAATGAATGAAGATGATTTGGTAAACCATATGACCATCACTCAAGCAAAAAACAATGCTAATATCAATAAGTTAATCGAAATTGATGCTGTGCAGTTTGATGATGCATTTGTTGGAAAAACCTATTACGATGCAACTAATGTTATCGGTGGCGCTACCAACAACTTGATTAAAGATGCAGACGGAAATACTTTGATCGTTCGTGTGTCTGAGTTTGTGAACTTCGCAGCCAACATTATCCCTTCTAAAAACGGTAAAATCCGTGGAGTAATGACGAAATACAACAATGATTATCAATTCATGATCCGTACAATCAACGACGTGAAAATGGAAAATCCTCGTGTTGTGCCTTTATTTGAAGAAACGTTTACGTCTAACTTCGGTAGCTGGGCAAAAATGTCCGTAACGGGTGCACAAGTTTGGACCTTAGATACGCAATTCGGTAATCCAGGTTCTTGTGCAAAAATGTCAGGTTTCGCCAACAGCACTAATAATGCTAACGAAGATTGGTTAATTTCTCCAGCGATCAACATGTCAGCCTTGACTTCTAATGCTACATTGACTTTCCAAACAGCTTCTCGTTTTGCTGGAAACTTATTGGAAGTTTTCGTATCAACAAATTATACGGGTGGTGCGCCTTCAACGGCAACCTGGGTGCCTATTACTGCAACGCTTGACACCAATACAGCGGCGTATGTATGGACCAATTCAGGAGCCATTGATGTATCCGCTTATATCGGAAATCCAAATTTCCGTGTAGCGTTTAAATACACTTCAACAACTTCAGCTTCTCGTACATGGGAAGTAGATAACGTAAAAGTTACGGGTCAATAATTCTTTGATCCACTGCATAAAAAAAGCCCTGAGAAAACTCAGGGCTTTTTTATTTTATAATCATTGAAAATTAATCCAATTTCTCCGTCAATTTCTTAAAGGTCGATTTCGCATCTTTTCCTTCATACAATATCGCATAAACCGCATCAATAATGGGTGTACTCGCTTTGTACTCTTGATTCAGTTTATACGCACTTTTAACCGCATAATACCCTTCGGCCACCATACTCATCTCCATCATTGCTGATTTGACCGTATAGCCTTTTCCAATCATGTTTCCGAACATTCTGTTGCGGGAGAATACTGAATAACCTGTCACCAATAAATCGCCCAAATACGCCGAGTTATTGATGTTGCGCTTCATACGGTGCACTTTCTTGATGAATTTCTTCATTTCACGAATGGCATTACTCATAATCACCGATTGGAAATTGTCGCCATAGCCCAAACCATGCGCAATACCCGCCGCAATCGCGTAAATGTTTTTCAACATCGCTGCATATTCGGTTCCAATAATATCATCTGAAGTTTTTGTTTTAATGTAATTGCCCGCCAATAACTTTGCCATCTCTTTGGCCTTTTTCGTGTCACCACAGGCAATCGTCAAATACGACAAACGCTCTAAGGCGACTTCCTCTGCGTGACAAGGTCCGGTAATCACTCCAATATTCTCATAAGGAATATGGAACATCTTATGAAAATGTTCGCCTACAATCAAAAACGTTTCAGGCACGATACCTTTGATAGCAGAGAAGATAATTTTGTTTTCCAGACTCACGGTCAACTTTTCCAATTCCTTGCTTAAAAACGCCGAAGGAATCGCAAAAATGACATAATCAGCATAAGCAACCGCTTCATTAATGTCTTGGGTTAACCGTAATTTGGTAATATCAAATTCAACCGAACTCAAATAATTCGGGTTGTGTTTATACGCTTTTAAATGGTCAATCGCGGAAGCATTGCGCATGTACCAGGCAATCTCATCGAGATTAACACATAACATTTTCGCAATCGCTGTGGCCCAACTACCGCCACCGATAACCGCTACTTTAGGATGTTTTTGCATGTTTGTTGGTTTGTAAGTTCCAAAAATACTCTTTTTATCGGTTTTGCCCAAAAGAACAGCCAGTCTCCCTCTAAAAACTTTAACGTTTATTTTAACACAAGCCGCTACAATTTGAGCGAACACCACCCGTTATTGAATAAAGGTTAGATTAGTTTAGTGAATTTTTGTTTTGGGTTGAAAAAAGGCGTTCAGTTTAGCACTGAACGCCTTTTGACTTTAGAAACACTAGCGAATTAATAACTAAGTTCTACAATTTCACGCACTTTCTCGGGCGTAATATTTTGACGCTCTCCCATGGCTAACCAACCACGCTCTTCAAAACGTTGCACGATGAAGTCCGCTGTGCCTTCAATGTTTTCAGCATTTTCCGAAATACGCGTTTTCATACCCATAGTGTGGAAAAAATCTACAGTTTTGTCAATGGCCGTTTTGGCAATTTCCTCAGTAGTTCCCGTTAAATTCCAAACGCGTTGACCGTATTGAGCCAATTTTTCTTTTTTCGTATCAAACATCACTCGGTAGAGGTTCGGACCGATAATCGCCAAGGTACGGGCATGATCGATTTCATACAAAGCGGTCAATTCGTGTCCAATCATGTGCGTTGCCCAATCGGAGGGTACCCCTTTTTGAATCAAACCATTTAAGGCCATCGTCGCCGACCATACAAAATTGGACGCCAATTTATAATCCGTGGGATTCTCAACCACCGACGGACCTATTTCCACTAAGGTTTGTAAAATACTCTCGGCAATGCGGTCTTGCAACAACGCATCGTGCGTATACGTGAGGTACTGCTCCATTACGTGGGTAAAGGCATCAACCACTCCATTTTGCAATTGTCTTTTCGGTAACGAAGCAATTACTGTGGGGTCTACAATCGAGAATTTTGGAAACAAGGCACTACCTCCCAAGGTTAATTTTTCTTGGGTTGCTTCAATGGTCACTACCGCACCCGAATTCATTTCAGAACCGGTAGCAGGTAAAGTCAACACCGTTCCAAACGGCACACAAACCGAAGCATCTTTGAATAAGATGCGTTGTTTCAAGATTTCGATGGCATCACCGGGATAGTTTACGGCGGCCGAAATAAATTTCACTCCGTCAATCACACTACCACCGCCTATCGCCAATACAAAACCAATGTTTTCAGCACGGATCAATTCCACCGCTTTCATCAAGGTTTCATAGCGTGGATTGGGTTCGATCCCTCCAAATTCAACCAATTCAAAACCTGCCAAAGCCGCTTTCACTTGGCCGTACACACCATTCTTAAAAATACTTCCACCGCCATACGCCAACAAGACTTTGGTGTTTTTTGGGGTTAATTCCGCCAACTTGGCAATCTGCCCCTGACCGAAAATATAATTTACGGGATTGTATAATTCAAAATTTGTCATAGCTGTAAAAATTTATTTGGCAAAGGTAAAGCATTGCCTAGAAAACGTATGGTAAGGGAATGTTAAGGTTCAGGGAATATAACTCTGCAACACCTCTTTCAACGGATACAAATACTTATCTGAAGGGATACGAAATTGTAATTGATGGGTAGCTTCTGCTGTAGTGAACGTAAAATAATTGGAAGTCCCAGAACTTAATGTTATTTTGTATGAATTTCCACTAATAGTTTTTCCAGAATAATCGTCAATCGCATAGGAAACCATTGCAAAATCTCTTTTCGAATACCACACGCCATTCCATTCAAAACCCTCATAATCAAAACGAACATAGCCCTTAAAATCCCCTGAATCATTGTTATAAGTAACAGTATTAAGGAAACGGTGAATTTGAATAGCGACAAAACCAAGAAGGTATAAAGTAAGAATTGATTTTGGTGCTTCTTGTTCTCTAATTGAATAATAGAGTTGAGCAATTATTCCAATAAATAGTAACAAAAGTCCACAAAAATAAAAGTCAAACTTTTGTGGAAGTATCCCTATTTTCCAGTTTACCTTTGGTTCAGGTTGTGGATGAAATAGACTAAAATGTAAGGTCATATTTCAAAATTGTTTTTTAATCCTTAGTTAAACTTCGTTAGAATATCCCCGTATCACTAATTGATCTGATGCATCCAACCGTTGTTCATGTACTAATTTAAAAATAAAATTCCGAACAGTAGGCATGTCTAAATTAGCTTCAGCAATACAATCGAAATTTGAATACTGATAGGGAATTCGTTCCGAACAGATGCAATTTATAAGGGCCCATTCAAAGTCATAGATTGCTTGTTCCTTCAAGATTTCCAATTGAAAAGTAAACGATTTACCCGCACTGTCAAAATGGATAAAATTGCTTATTCCATTGCTGTAACGCGGACCTATACGACGGTTACCTGTTTCCTTTCCATAAAAATCACTGCTATCGGTTTTTAGATTTTGTATTGAAGCAAATGAAAATTCCCGACCAGCACAATGAAAGTGATTGTCTTCAATGCGAAAGTCACCAATATATTCAGCATTAAAATTTTGATGTTCCGTTAATCGCAAGAAGCTACTAAACAAAATAGCCAAAACTGTAAGTATTGTAATAGCGTTAAAAAGGGTTGGCGTTTCAATATTTTTTTTCTCGAATAGGTAATAACCTATGGCGGATTGTACTAGCAAAACAAAGAAACCAGAATAAAGCAGTTGCTCTGATCGGGTTAAATTAAGTATCGAAGGTTTTTTCTGTTCGACGATTTTACACTGAAAGGCAGGCATAGTTATTATTTATACAACAAATTCGCATCCACATACTCCCAAACCGCATCGGGTAGGAGCGGACGAACATTCTTTTGTTGTGCAATGCCCTCGCGTATCGCCGTAGAGGAAATTTCGACCACAGGAGCGTCAATCTTATGCACATGCGGATGCTGCAGCAATTCGGGTAAGGCTTCACCTGCTGCAATACGCGGATAGACATAAATCGCGTGGTGTTCCAAGATGTATTCGTAGTTTTTCCACTTGTGCAGCGAATTCAGGTTGTCTTCCCCCATGATCAAGGCAAATTCATGTTGCGGAAACTTCTCCAGCAAATGCACCAACGTATTCACGGTATAATTGGGCTGCGGCAACTTAAACTCAATGTCCGAAGGCTTGATTTTTGGATAGGCTTCTGTCGCTAAATGCACCAAATGCAAGCGCTGGTAATCATCCAACAACGTGCGCTTCTCCTTGTGCGGATTGTGCGGCGTCACCACCATCCAGATTTGATCCAAATCCGAGTACTCTGCCAAATGATTCGCAATAATCAAATGCCCCACATGAATAGGGTTGAAGGTGCCGAAGTAAAGACCGATTTTCATTTTTTTAGTCGTTAGTCGTTAGTCATTGGTCGTTAGAGGATAGAAATCTACATATTTTTAAGACTGATTCAAAACATCATACAAAATAAACTTCTAATAATGAAAGTCTATACGCTTCTCTTGTTACTTTTTAAATAATTAACAAAAGAATTGATCATTTTTCCTTCTTCCTCAATTTGAAGTAATAGCGATTGGAGTACTGAAGCATCTTTGATAAAACTGAATCGATCAGCTAGAATGAGTTGGGTTTCAAGTTCATAAAGTGAACCTCTTGATACCGCTAAAAAATATTCAAATGACTTATCTGAATTTCTGCCAAATCCCTCAGCTATATTTGAAGGAATTGAGACAGCACAACGTTTTAATTGATTGACAAGTGTGTTTTGCTCTTCTTTAGGAAAATCTCGAACAAGACGATAGACAGACTCAGTAATATCCATTCCCTTCGTCCAAATCAGTAAATTTTTGTGGCTTTTTACGTTTTTCATATGGCTTAAATTTAAAAAACTAAAAATACTAAAATTGAATGATAAAGTTAAATACAAACTACAATATTTCACTCCCAACGTCTAAAGTCCAACGTCTAAAGTCTAACGTCTAATGTCTAAAGTCTAACGTCTAATGTCTAAAGTCTATCCTCTATAAAATCCCGTACTAATTCCACCGCCTCTTGCTTCGCCGTGTCCAAATCATAATTCTTGATGATCTTGTCAAATTGAGGAGCGGTGGCCAATTCCACGTGGGCTTTGGCAATACGCATGTTGATTTTGTCGTCGCTTTCAGTGGAGCGTTCTTTCAAACGGCGTTTCAATTCGTCCACACTTGGGGGTTTTACAAATACCGCCAAGGTCTCGTTTGGGAATTTCTTTTTGATACGTAAACCACCCGCCACATCAATATCAAAAATCACATTTTTGCCCAAAGCCCAAATACGCTCTACTTCACTTTTTAGGGTGCCATAAAAGTTGTCGCGGTACACTTCTTCCCACTCGACAAAATCCTCGGCTTTGATGTGTTTTTTGAAATCCTCGATGCTGATATAATAGTAATCTTTGCCGTGCACCTCTGTGCCGCGCGGTTCACGCGTAGTGCAGGAAACCGAGAACTCTAAATTCAGCTCCGGAATACCCAATAGGTGACGAACAATGGTGGTTTTTCCCGATCCCGAAGGCGCCGAGAAGACAATAAGTTTTCCTGTTGACATGTGTGTTGTTTATTTGGATAAAGGCAAATTACCGTACGATAGGGTATATCCTTTTTTACTTTTTCTAAATTTTATTTTCAATTCTTTCCCTTCAACGAGTCCCCAATCAACCAACAAATCACCGTTGATAAACAAAACAGCAATCGAGGTGGTCGAACCCGCACGCAGCGTATTCAGCCACTGTACGTCTTCTTTGAAATGTTTCTTCGAACTCGTATATGTATTCCAGTTTTGGACGATGTAATAGTTTGCTACGGGAAGGTCGGCTCGCGTGATGCGTTTACCATTTACATCAACCATCAAATTTAAATAGTCGTCCAAGGTCTCAGCGTGTTCTGTGTCGTCGTATTGACAGGGTTTATAACTGGTTTCAAAAGAAGCAAAGGCCTTTGTCATCTGAATCCCACTGCATTCCTCAGTACCCTGATAGCAATACCGCACACCCTTTTGATCAAAGAGTTTCATGTCAGAATCAAAGCCCAAAAACAAATTGCGGTAGATCATCGCACTGTCGCCAACTTTATTGACCGTTAGAAAATAAGTGTCTTCCTTGGGCAACACGTCTTTGAAGTAGGTATTCACCTGTGTTTTGGTTTGTACCCGCGGATTTTTCATTCCCACCAAACTCTTCATTAGTGGCCCACAAGACACCAACCCCAATAGTCCAATAACGGTAAAAATCCAACGAAACGACTTCATTTACAATACGTTTAAAACCTGTTCCTTGATCTTTTCCAATTCATCCTTCATCATCACCACGCATTTTTGCATTTCGGCATGATTTGACTTCGAACCCATGGTGTTGATTTCCCGACCCATTTCTTGGGTGATAAAGCCCAATTTACGGCCGTTCGCTTCAGAGCCAGCAAGGGTTTCCAAGAAATAATTCAGGTGGTTGTCCAAACGAACCCGTTCTTCGGTCACGTCGTATTTTTCAAGATAAAAGATCAATTCTTGTTCGAAACGGTTTTCATCTACTGCCGCTTCCAATTCGTCCAATGCTGTGCGCAAACGCGTTTTCACCGTGTCAATGCGCTCGCTATCAAACGATACCGCTTCGTGCATCAAGGCGCGAATGTTGGCAATGCGTTGGGTAAACTCCTTTTCGAGTGCTAAGCCTTCATCAGTGCGAAAGTTGATGATGTTTTGCAACGCCTCATCAATCACCGATTGGATGTGTTGCCACTCCGCTTCGTCAATGTCGTCGCGTTCCGTTTTTAAGGCATCGGGCATACGCACTGCCATTTTCATCAATTCTGTAGGGTCGGCGTCCGGAATAATTTCGCGCATTTGAGCAATATAGCCCTTCACAATCGGACCGTTGATTTTCGAGGCCGTTTCCTCACCTGTGATTTCGATAAATAACGAAAAATCTACTTTTCCCCGCTCCAAACGCTGCGAAAGCAAATTGCGCAAGCCCAGTTCCATCTCGCGGTACATCGAAGGCATCCGCGTGTTCACGTCCAGACCTTTGCTGTTCAACGATTTGATTTCTACAGTTATTTTCTTGGTGGGCAATTGCAACGAAGCTTTCCCAAATCCAGTCATCGATTGTATCATATACGCATAAAAATGAGCTCAAAGATAGTTATTTTTTTGGAGGGAATGAGGCGATGTGGCAATTTGAAGATTTGAAAATGAGTCTTCTTTCAAGCGAGTTGCTACACTCTTAAACCCATAAACCCATTCCACTTAATTTGAAAATGTACGTTATAAGAATACAATCTTAAACTTTCAACAAACCACGAAACCTTCTAATGTCTAACGTCTAGTGTCTAACGTCTAACGACTTATTTGTGTCAATTTGAAGATTTGAAAATGAGTCTTCATTCAAGCGTGATATTACACTCTTAAACCCTTAAACCCATTCCACTTATTTTGAAAAGGAGAAGCTACATACTTGTGCCACCCCGCGATTACTCCATTGCTACGTTTGAGGTAGTAACGTAACTAGGATCGTTGTTTTAAGTGGAGTTAACTTAGTTGTAACATCATTCTATCGTCGTGGTAACATCATCTGTACTTCGTGGTAAAGGTTTGTTTTTTCTTAGGTTACTCCTTGTTTTCCTTTGAGTGAGTCCGTGGTGAGTCCGTGGTGAGTCCGTGGTGAGTCCGTGGTGAGTCCGTGAAAATGCCCTTTTTCTCGGACACATTACGGAGTGATTACGCAAACAATACGAACGAAACAAAAAGAAGGAAGCTGTTAACCCAAGGCAATCCTTTAGTTAACCCCGAATGTAATAGGAATGAAGTCCGAATGAAATGCGAATCAGATCTGAGTTTTAGATGCAATTTGAAAATGAGGCGATGTGCCGATGGGGCAATTTGAAAATGTGTCAATTTGAAGATTTGAAAATGAGTGTTCACTCAAGTGTGATACTACACTCTTAAACCCTTTCCACTTTCTACACTATCCCTGCCAACTGCGACTGCGACTGAAAACTTCAACTAATCACTAGTCACTTCTTCCTTGTCACCAGATACACCCCCGCAAAGATCAACCCCGCTGAAAGGATTTTGATGAGGTTCAAGTCGTCTTTGCCTAAGCTTACGGCAAAAATGGTGGCAAATAGTGGTTGTAAATAGATAAATACAGCAACTGTAGTGGGTTTTAATTCCCGCATGGAAACTAAGTTTAATAAATAGGTGAGGAATGTAGAAAAGACCACTACAAATCCGATTTTCCAAAGGATGTCAATGCCTAGGGTTGGCCAAGCAATGGCTTGAAATTCGCTCCACCCAAACGGTAACACCATGAGAAAACCAAAGGTGTAAATCCATTTCACAAAGGTAAAGGCATTGTATTTGTCCATCAATTTTTTCACGATGATGAGGTAAAAGCCATAGGAAACCGCATTTACAAAGACGAGCAAGTTCCCTAACATAGCATTGGAGGCATTCACCACCGATTTACCGTATAAAATAAGGGTAATCGTTCCGACCAAGCCCAGTAAAATCCCCATGATTTTTGGGGTTTTCATGCGCTCTTTCATAATCAACGCCGAGAGAACCAACACGATCATCGGCGTAGTTACCATGAGTACCGCACCCATAATCGGGGAGGTATAACTCAGGCCTTTGAAAAATGTGAGCATATTAAACGCCACCCCAAACAAGGCCGCTGTGGCAATACGGGGAAAGTCTTCTAAAGCGATTTTCTCCTTCGGACCGAAGAACGACAACAGCCAGAACAAAAGCACCGAACCCCCAACACGCAACACGATAAACCCAAAGGGTTGCACATACTGCGGCATGACGTCTTTGGCAATGGTAAAGGTTACGCCATAAATAATCGAAACTAAGGTAGCAGCGACGAGCGCCCATGCACGTTTACTCATGATAAGGCAGCTATAGCTTGTGCAACAACTTTCGGACTGTTCCCAACAAACACCTGATCATCCACCACAATCACGGGTCGGTTTAAAAAGGTGTAATGCTCCAAAATGTACCGCTTATAATCGGCTTCTGTCAAAACTTCATCCTTCATGTTGCGCTCTTTGTAGAGTTTTGCACGCTTACTAAACAACACTTCATACGAACCCGTCAACGCATGAATTGCTTCCAACTGCGCCACAGTCAAGGGCTGTTCCTTGATGTCCTGAAAGGCAAAACCTTCGGTATTCGGAAGCGATTTCAAGATGCGTTTGCAGGTATCGCAGGTTTTTAAGTAGTAGATTTTTCGCATGGCATTATTTTTTGACAAAAGTAGGAATTCTGGGGGAGATTTCCTGCCTAAATCGGCAGGCAGTATGTAGTGATCAGTGGGCACTGATCAGTCATCAGTATGTAGTGATCAGTGGGCACTGATCATTATTCAGTATTCCCATGTACCCCAAAAAATTCAAGTATTTTATCATTTAGCATTCAAAATTTAAAACAGTAAAAACTTTATCTTCGTAAGAAAAATATAGCCTTATGGAATCCTTTCTAAAAACCTGGGAAACCAGTCGTAAATTGTATCTTAAATTTCTAGAGTCGTATACCCTTGACCAACTCAATACTATACCTAAGGGCTTGTCCAACAACATGATTTGGCAAGCGGGACATATTATTGTTTCTCAACAAAAATTGATGTACACCTTATCCAATTTACCCATCAACATTTCCCAAGATATGGTGGTGAAGTACCAAAACGGTTCCCGTCCTGACGGTAACGCGACCCAAGAAGAGGTGGATGAAATCAAAGCGTTATTGCTTTCTACAGTCGAACAATTCAAGCAAGATTGGCAAGCGGGTAAGTTTACTACATTCAACGAATACCAATCCCAAACCGGGTTTCACTTGGCGACCTTCCAAGACGCTGTGACTTTTAACGCTTTGCACGAAGGTATTCATTATGGCATGTTGATGTATTTGAAGAAATTGGTGTAGCAGTGACCAATGGTCAGTAGGCAGTGATCAGTAAACAGAAATCAGTGATCAGTGATCAGTAGGCAGTAAATAGTCATCAGTCGTCAGTTAACAGAAATCAGTGATCAGTAAACAGTCATCAGTTGTCAGTCGTCAGTAACACTGAACACTGAACACTGTATACTGTATACTGTATACTGCAATCTGAATTCAAACGGGTTCTAACGTCTAACGACTAACGTCTAAAGTCTACTCTCTAATCCTCCAAATTCCTTACCTTTGCCCACACATTTAGATTTTAAATTATGAAATTTAATACCAAAGTAATACACGGTGGTCAACACCATGAAGAAGTTACAGGAGCGGTAATGACTCCAGTGTTTCAAACTTCTACCTATGCCCAAGTAAGTCCGGGCAAACCCGTAGGCGACTACGAATACAGCCGTGCGGCCAATCCTACTCGACAAGCGTTAGAAGATGCCTTAGCATCGATCGAAAACGGAGCGCGTGGTTTAGCCTTTGCCTCCGGTCTAGCAGCAACCGACTGTTTGTTACGTCTCTTTAAAGCCGGTGACGAAATTATTGCGATGGACGACCTTTACGGCGGTACCTATCGTTTGTTCACCCGTTTGTACAAAGACAGCGGCATCAAGTTTCACTTTGTAGATATGAACGATTTGGAAGGATTTCAAGCGTTAATTAACGAGAATACAAAATTGGTTTGGGTAGAAACACCAACCAATCCGTTAATGAAATTGGCCGATATTGCCGAAATCGCTAAAATCACAAAAAAACACAATATTCTTTTTGCAGTAGACAATACTTTTGCTACACCTTATTTACAAAAGCCTTTAGATTTGGGTGCTGATATTGTTATGCACTCGGCTACCAAATACTTGGGCGGTCACAGCGACGTGATTGCGGGTGCCTTAATCATCAAAGATAAAGATTTAGGTGACGAATTGCATTTCAAACAATTTGCAACAGGGGGAACGCTTGGTCCCATGGACAGTTATTTGGTGTTGCGCGGAATCAAAACCCTGCATTTACGGGTGCAACGTCATTGCGAAAACGGTATGAAAGTTGCCGAATTTTTAAGCAACCATCCAGCGGTAGATAAAGTATTCTATCCAGGATTACCCGATCATCCATTTCATGCCATTGCCAAAAAACAAATGAGTGGTTTTGGCGGTATGGTGTCGTTTACGTTTAAATCCGGTAAAGGGGAAGATGCCATTGCTTTCTTGGAGAAAGTAAAAGTATTCACTTTAGCCGAATCTTTGGGAGGTGTAGAATCGTTAGCCAACCATCCAGCCCTAATGACACATGCCTCGATTCCCGAAGACAAGCGTAAAGAAGGTGGTATCTCGGATGACTTAGTGCGTTTGAGTGTGGGTGTAGAAGATATCGACGATTTGATTGCCGATTTAGAACAAGCGTTTCGATAATTAGAAAAACTATAAAAAAATAAAGCTCCGAATATTCGGAGCTTTATTTTTTGGAATTAATAATCCTATTGTAAGTAATAAATATAACCAAAGTTCAGCATTAAGTTCCAGTCGTTGGCTTTATTCTCGGTATAAATACGAGGGTCCGGACTTAAACCGTCTACCCAGTTGGAGAAATAGTATTGCCAACGTAACTCCAACATTAAGTCAGACATCTCGTTAATTTTGTAGCGAGTACCCACACTTGAAACAACAGACCAAGTTGTTCCTCCACGTGTGTCAAAAGCATCTATATATTTTACAGGAGTTACAGTAGGTAATTCACCTAATCCTTCCCCCATTGTAGAATAAGCAGTTGGTTTGAAAAAACAGAATTGAGCACCCAATCCAATAAAAGGACCCCAAGCACCATCCGTAGCGGTAAAGTCACGAATACTTAAAGGGTAAAATTCCAATTGCATACCGATATTGGTTACGGCAGTGCTTCCGCGCATAGCACGTAATTGGTTGGCAATTAAAGAATTTTTCTTAGCATCCACCCATTGTCCAAAGTGTTGGAGATTGGTTTTATTGTAGGATAATTCACTGCGTAATTTGAAGTGGTCATTGAAATACGTTTCCGGGGTGTAACAGTTACACTCCGCGCGGTAAGAGAAGTTTAAGTAGTGGATTAAACCCAAAGAATAACCGGTATTTCCGGCATTGGTAGAAAAGTCATGGCGCTCTCCGTAATCCGATTGAAAAGCAACCGGACCTGTGATTGCCCCAATTTCATGGGAAAACCCAAATTGTGCTGCCATACGGGTGCTAAATCCCAACAACAACAAAGAGGTCATTATAAAATACTTAGACATCCTCATACGCGATTTTTCAATTCCCGACAAATATATAAAAACATCATTCACTTGGAAAACAAATTAAAAAAATACTTCTTTATATACGAAAAAAAGCATAAAATGTTTTAAAACGGATTAAAAAAGGCAACAGTCTTTAAGATTTCTTAGCGTTCTAATAAAAATTATGCGGATTTAAAAAAAACGACCCCCATATTTTAATAAAATGTATATTTGTCGGAATAAAAACGAAAACGTTTTCTTTAACAAATAAAAATAGTATGTCACAAGCAATCAACAATTTCTTAGCAGAAGTTGCCAAAAGAAATGCGAATGAGCCTGAATTCATGCAGGCGGTAAAGGAAGTGGCTGAGACCGTAATTCCTTTTATAGAACAAAATGCAAAATACCAAAACAAGATGCTTTTGGAGCGTATGGTTGAGCCAGAGCGTGTGATTATGTTCCGCGTGTGTTGGATTGACGACCAAGGGAATACACAAGTAAACCGTGGTTACCGTATCCAAATGAACTCGGCAATCGGACCTTACAAAGGAGGAATTCGTTTCCACCCTTCTGTAAACTTAAGCATCCTTAAATTCTTAGCTTTTGAGCAAGTTTTCAAGAATAGTTTAACCACGCTACCAATGGGTGGAGGTAAAGGAGGATCTGATTTCGATCCAAAAGGAAAATCAGATAACGAGATTATGCGTTTTTGTCAGGCGTTTATGACAGAACTTTCTCGCCATATTGGAGCAGATACAGACGTACCTGCAGGTGATATCGGAGTAGGAGGACGTGAAGTAGGTTATATGTTTGGTCAATACAAAAAATTACGTAACGAGTTTACAGGAGTTTTGACTGGAAAAGGAATCACTTTCGGAGGTTCATTAATCCGTCCAGAAGCTACAGGATACGGAGATGTATATTTCGCACAAAATATGTTGGCTACACGTGGCGAAAGCTTCGAAGG
>CAYNDK010000006.1:0-38257 GCA_964395965.1 uncultured Flavobacterium sp. | reverse complement strand
ATCTTGTACTCGAATAGCAGTATGTCCAAAAGTGGTGTACAATTCATCTCCACGGCCACAAGTTAAAATACTAACTTTGGCATTTTCAGAAAGAGGTGTCATTTGCGACCAACAAAGAATAGGGAAGAGTAAGAAGAGTAATTTTTTTACCATATTATCGGAAAATACTAAAGTCTACTTTAACAGAAAAAATATTGGAATATAAGGCAGCGCTTTGGTCGCCTAAATCGGTTAATGCATAGTCAACTTGAATCCCTTTGTATTTAAATCCTATACCAATATTGGGCTGAAAACCTAAGCGTTTACCGCCATCGATCTGCGTTACTTTTTGAAAATTTCCAAATCCAGCCCGTACAAATAGTAGATCAGTGTAGTTATATTCTGCTCCAATTGCTGGGTCAATGCTTACAATGTCTGTAGCCAATAGATCATTTGTTTTGGTAAACTGTATATTCAAATTACCTGAAACACGTAAGTACGTTTCACTATGCAAATCAAATTCACGTGATACTCCAAATTGTGCCTTGGGCGCAGTAATTTCGGTACTCTCGGGTAATTCCTGATTTTGTCCCGCGACAGCTCCTTTTATTTTGTTGTATTCTTCTTCATTAATTGCCCAAACATTATACGTAGTGGTTACATCGCGAACCATCAGACCAAAATTCCATTGGTCGCGATCCCATTGCAATCCCGCATCAAATCCAAATCCCCACGAACTGGCAAAGTTACCGATTAGTCGACGAATTACTTTTGCGTTAATCCCGTATTGAAATCCAGGGATTTTTAACTTCCGTCCATACGAAAGTGTTAAGGCATAATCAGCTGTAGAGAATTTACTTATGCGATTATAGTCGATGTTGCCTTCACTGTCAATTAATTGCGTGGTGTTTAAAATATCGTCAACACCAAAGCGCATCATCGATATTCCCCATGCGCTTTCCGTGTCGATGGGTTGTGCAAATGCTGCAAAATCATACTGAGCAATATTGGCAAAATAACTGGCATGCATCAACGAGGCCTGACCGTCTTCCAAATGAACTAAACCTGCCGGGTTCCAATAAACAGCGTTGACATCTTGGGTTTGCGCCACCATCGCATTGGCCATGCCAAAAGCAGCTGCATCTACCCCAATGTTCATAAATTCATTGGAATACTTGCGCACAGATTGAGCCAACAGACAACCCGTTGACCACAATGTAAGAAACAGCAATACTTTTTTCAAGTTCAATTTTTTGTCAAAAATAGCAATTTAAGAGGGGATTCCAAGCACTCGGCTGTCGAAAACTCTGTTTCTAAACGTGTTTGTACATTCACTTATTGTACTACCTTTGTGATTTAAATTTAATTACATGTCGGTAAAAAAACATATTCCGAATTTTCTAACTCTTTTAAACCTATTTTGCGGTTGTATCGCAATCGTTCTGGTGTCTGATTTCAATTTTGAATACGCTTTTTATTTTGTGTGTCTCGGAATCTTTTTCGACTTTTTCGATGGGTTTTTTGCACGAAAGTTTGGCGTAGCCGGACCACTGGGTGTTCAGTTGGATTCGCTTGCCGATATGGTTACAAGTGGTGTAGCACCCGGTTATACCATGGTGTATTTGTTAAGTGGAATGACGTTTCACATGCCCTTAGCCGATTACTTACCTTATCTCGGATTCATTATAACCCTTGGGGCGTGTTATCGTTTAGCCAACTTCAATATCGATACCCGTCAAAGTGATTCGTTTATCGGTCTGCCAACGCCTGCCAATACTTTGTTTATCATGAGTTTACCTTTAGTGTTGCACTACCAAGGCGATACGATTTGGGGCGAATTATTGGTAAATAAATGGGTGTTATTAACCATCACCGTGTTAAGTGCTTTCGTAATGAATGCCGAAATCCCTCTGTTTTCATTAAAAATAAAGAATTTTAGTGTAGCCAAATACAAACTCCAAATTGGGTTCCTTCTCTTTTCAGTTGCACTTATTGTATTGTTGAAAGTGGTAGCTGTGCCTTTGATCATCGTGTCATACGTTTTACTCTCTGTGTTGAATACTATTTTTTCAAAAAAAGAGTTAGCTTAAAAACACTCCATACATGGCGACACGGGCGCGAAAAAAAACTTCCCCTAAACGTAAAACGGCTACCCGATTTTCTTGGGGAAAACTCTTATTGATCGGTGTTGTCAGTCTCGTGATTTTGGCGACCGTAGTGCATTATAAAAATGCCATCCTCTATTATTTCAGTTTCAAATCCCGTCACACGCTCAAAGAAGATAAAGTGGCCCAAGCGCGTATTTATCAAATTTTTCAAAATCATCCCAACTTGTCCGCAGGTATTGATGTTTCTGAATACCAAGGAACCATTGATTGGGAAGTAGTAGATTCAATTGAAAGCCGCCCCATACGTTTCGTTTTTGTTCGGGCAACCTGCGGGAATGATCGTGAAGATAACCGATTTGAAGACAATTGGAAAGGCGCTAAAAAATTTATCCGTGGTGCCTATCATTACTATCGCCCCGACGAAAATTCACTAGACCAAGCGCAGCGGTTTATACAAACAGTACAGTTGAAATCAGGCGACTTACCTCCGGTTTTGGATATTGAGCAACTGCCCGCTAATCAATCCATGGAGCGACTTAAAGTTGGTTTACAGAAATGGCTCGATGCCGTAGAGAAACACTATGGTATAAAACCAATCGTGTATTCTGGACAGAAATATTATGAGGATTTTTTAAAAAATGAATTTTCAGATTACACTTTTTGGGTAGCCAATTACAATTTTTTTGTTGAAGAAATACAACAAGATTGGCTCTTTTGGCAATTTTCTGAAAAAGGTTTAGTCAACGGTATCCCAGAAAAAGTCGATGTCAATCTCTATAATGGAACGCCAAAAATGTTGGCATACCTCACCAAAAATTAATTAAATCAAAGCGATTAGTCCGATCGTGAGGATAAAAATCACGGCAAAAGCACCCACCGACTTAGGATTGGCAAAATTAATCGTCCAACCCATCCATTCTATAGGTTTGGGCGGAAATAAACGAGGGTCCTCAGGATTGTAGTAAAATAATCCACCGCATTTCCAATTGTTGGGATCTTCTTTCCAACGCTTTACTGTTGCTGTATCCAATTTTTCCATGGGTTTCTATTTTTTGGGCGTGCCCCCGCGGGAATCATACTTTGTACTAAATATTGGCTATCCCATCGGGGTCAGGCTTTCCGCAGTACGCACCTCCCTTACGTCCGGTGGGTACTTGCTGCAATCCTTCACGCAATCCGATTATATCTCAAGTGTGTTTAAAATTCCAACTTCTTTTTGCGAAGCTCAAAATTCTGACCCAAATATACTTTTCGAACCATTTCATCTGCAGCTAATTCCTCTGGAACACCTGCTTTTAAAATCCCACCTTCAAACATTAAATAGGTTTTGTCAGTGATGGCTAAGGTCTCTTGTACGTTATGGTCGGTAATTAAAATACCGATGTTCTTATTGCGTAATTGAGCGACAATGCGTTGGATATCTTCTACAGCTACAGGGTCAACACCCGCAAAAGGTTCGTCCAATAAGATGAATTTAGGGTCAGTTGCCAATGCACGTGCAATTTCAGTTCTACGACGCTCACCACCCGACAACAAGTCGCCACGGTTGGTTCGGATGTGCTGTAAACTAAATTCGTCGAGCAAACTTTCCATTTTAGCTTCTTGTTCTTCTTTACTTAAAGTAGTGAGTTGTAAAACACTCATGATGTTGTCTTCTACACTCAACTTACGAAAAACAGACGCTTCTTGTGCCAAATAGCCAATGCCGTGTTGGGCACGTTTGTACATGGGGAAATCAGTGATGTTTAAATCGTCCAAATAGATGTTTCCAGAATTGGGTTTAACCAAACCTACAATCATATAAAAAGAAGTGGTTTTACCCGCACCATTTGGTCCAAGTAATCCAACAATTTCTCCTTGATTAACTTCAACAGAAATCCCGCGAACAACACTTCGTTTCTTGTACGTTTTAATTAAATGGTCTGCACGTAATTTCATGGCATATTCAGTTTGCTTGGCAATGTACTACAAATTTAAGTCGACTTCCTGCCAAAAAGCTGTTAAATGATTAGTTTCCGGTTTCTTCTAGAGCTTCCCAAAACTCATAAGCACGACGTAAATGCGGAATTACAATGGTTCCACCTACTAGAGTGGCAATACCCATAGCTTCCATCATTTCTTCACGTGAAATGCCTTCTTTGTAGGAGGTTTCTAAGTGATATTTGATGCAGTCGTCACAACGCAATACAGCAGAAGCTACTAAGCCTAACAGTTCTTTGGTTTTTACATCCAAAGCACCAGCACTGTAAGCATTGGTATCCAGATTAAAAATACGTTTGATGACCAAATTGTTATCGGCCAAAAGTTTTTCGTTCATCCGTGAACGATAATCATTGAATTCTTCGACTAAATTACTCATGCTTTTTTCCTTTTTTCAACCAAAGCCGCAATGATTACGCTGGCTTCAAATACTAATAACATTGGGATGGCAACAGTAACTTGACTCACAACATCGGGAGGCGTTACAATGGCTGCTATAATTAACACGATTACAATCGCATATTTTCGGTATTTACGTAAGAATCCTGCAGTAACAATTCCTAATTTCGTTAGGAAATAGATAATGACAGGAAGTTCAAAAAACAATCCGCTCACAATCACGGAGGTCTTAATCATACTGATGTAGGATTCCAAATTAAATTCGTTTTTGACCACATCACTAATTGAAAAGGTGGCTAAAAAGTTAAGAGTCATTGGAACAATCACAAAATAACCAAATAAGACACCAATGAAGAAAAGTAGTGAAGAAACGAAAATGAAAACTTTTACGTTTTTGCGTTCTTTTTCATACAAAGCAGGTGCAATAAAATTCCAGAATTGCAACAAGATATAAGGGAACGCAAGAATGAATCCCGCGGTAATACATATCCAAATAAAAACATTGACTTGACCTTCCATGACAGTATTTTGAATCACAAAATTCAATTCGGTGATACAAATACTCTCAGCAAAACCTACATAATGGGAGGCTTCGCAAAAAAGGCGATAGGTTATGAAATTTGGGTCGGTAGGTCCAAAGATTAACGTGTCGAAAACAAAATCTTCAAAAAAGTAAACGACGATGGCCATGATAATAACCGCCAAAGTACTTCGCACCAAAACCCAACGTAACTCCTCCAAATGTTCCATGAAGGACATGTCTTTTTTTGCTTTTGATGCCATTATACGATTCCTTCTTTTAAAATGTCATGTAAGTGAATTACACCTTTGTAAACGCCTTCATCAATTACAATCAATTGGGTGATGGCATAATTTTCCATTGCATTTAATGCGTCAACTACCAATGCACTTGATGCAATGTTTTTTGGATTAACCGACATAATTTCCGCTGCTGTAATACCAGCAATTGTGTCTGTAGTGTTCAACATACGACGAATATCGCCATCCGTTATTATACCCACAATTTTCTGATCGGAAACGACTGCGGTCACACCAAGTCGCCCTTCAGAAATTGCGATGATTACATTTTTAATACTGGCGTCAGGTCCAACTTCAGGGCGGCGGGAGGCATCCAATAAATCATTTACTTTTAGTAATAATTTTTTTCCTAAGGCTCCACCAGGATGATACATTGCAAAATCTTCTGCAGTAAAATTGCGCATTTCAATCAAACACACAGCCAAGGCATCACCCATGGCTAGTTGGGCAGTAGTACTGTTGGTTGGGGCCAAATTATTTGGGTCAGATTCTGCAGCTACCCAAGTGTTGAGCACATAATGAGACGCTTTGCCTAAATAGGAGTCAGGATTTCCAGTCATCCCAATCAAGATATTGCCATTTCGTTTTAATAACGGAGCCAAAACTTTAATTTCAGGACTGTTGCCGCTTTTTGAAATACAAATGATGGGATCGCCCGGCTGTACCATGCCTAAATCGCCATGAATGGCCTCAGAGGCATGAAGAAATTGCGCTGGAGTACCGGTTGAATTTAGGGTGGCAACAATTTTTTGAGCGATTATAGCACTCTTGCCAATGCCTGTTACAATCAATCGACCTTTGGATTCAAAAATAAGTTGCGCAATGGAAGCAAAGGTATCGTCAATAAAATCAGTCAGTTTGGCGATGGATTCACTCTCTGATAAAAGTGTCCGTTTTGCGCTTGTAAGGATAGCTTCTTTCGTTGTCAAAATGAAATGTTATAAAATTTGTACGTACAGAAGTTTGTTGTATATTTATGGTTGCAAATTTAGATAAAAATACCCTTAACTAAAGAATGAATTCAAACGAAATTGACATCCACGAAGCGTTAAAGAAGTATTTTGGTTTCTCGCAATTCAAAGGATTGCAGGAAAAAGTGATACGCAGTGTGATCGATAAGCAGAATACATTTGTAATTATGCCTACCGGTGGCGGAAAATCTTTATGTTACCAATTGCCTGCTTTGATACAGGAGGGAACTGCTATTGTTGTTTCTCCACTGATTGCACTTATGAAGAATCAAGTTGACGCGATTCGCAGTTTGTCATCCACAGAAGGGGTTGCACATGTGCTCAACTCATCACTGAATAAAACAGAAATAAACCAAGTTAAAAAAGATATAACCACAGGAATAACAAAATTACTGTATGTTGCACCTGAATCGCTAACAAAAGAGGAATATGTGGAATTTTTACAATCAGTTCCCATTTCATTTGTAGCCATTGATGAAGCACATTGTATTTCTGAGTGGGGACATGATTTTAGACCTGAATACCGCAACTTACGTTCGATAATTAAACAACTGGGGAATATTCCAGTCATTGGTTTAACAGCTACTGCTACTCCAAAAGTACAAGAAGACATATTGAAAAATCTGGATATGACAGATGCTTTGGTTTATAAAGCGTCGTTCAATCGTCCCAATTTGTTCTATGAAGTACGAACCAAAACGAAAAACGTTGAGGCCGACATCATCCGATTTATCAAACAAAACAAAGGGAAATCCGGGATTGTTTATTGTTTGAGTCGCAAAAAAGTAGAAGAAATTGCACAAGTGTTGCAAGTTAACGGTATAAGCGCTGTTCCTTATCACGCAGGTTTGGATGCCAAGACTAGAGCAAAACACCAAGACATGTTCTTGATGGAGGACGTTGAGGTTGTGGTGGCCACAATCGCTTTTGGAATGGGTATTGATAAACCCGATGTGCGCTTTGTCATTCACCACGATATTCCGAAATCCTTAGAAAGTTATTACCAAGAGACAGGTCGTGCCGGTCGCGATGGAGGAGAAGGACACTGTATCGCATACTATTCCTATAAGGATGTAGAGAAATTGGAGAAATTTATGGCCGGTAAACCTGTTGCAGAACAGGAAATCGGTTATGCACTCTTGCAAGAAGTAGTCGCGTATGCCGAAACTTCGATGTCACGCCGTAAATTTTTATTGCATTACTTTGGTGAAGAGTTTGATTCTGAAACCGGTGAAGGTGCCGATATGGATGATAATGTCCGCAATCCAAAATCAAAATCTGAAGCCAAGGATCAAGTTAAGATGCTTTTGGAAGTTGTGCGTGATACCAAACATTTATACAAATCCAAAGAAATTGTTTTTACCTTAATCGGTCGTGTAAACGCAACGATAAAAGCGCATCGAACCGATACACAGCCTTTCTTCGGGTGTGGAAAAGAATTTGATGAGCGCTATTGGATGGCTTTAATTCGTCAGGTTTTGGTTGACGGACTTTTACACAAAGATATCGAGACCTATGGAATCCTAAAAGTAGCCGATCTGGGTCATGCTTTTATAGCCAATCCAAGTTCGTTTATGATGTCTGAAGATCATGAATACAGTGAAAGTGAAGACGATACAATCATAGCCGCTGCTAAATCTACAGGAACAGCAGATGAGGCATTGATGGGAATGTTGAAAGAGTTACGTAAAAAAGTAGCTAAAAAATTAGGAGTGCCTCCTTTTGTAGTGTTCCAAGATCCTTCCTTAGAAGATATGGCGTTAAAATATCCGGTTACTATAGATGAATTAACAAATATTCATGGAGTAGGGGAAGGGAAAGCCAAAAAATATGGAAAAGAATTTGTCGAGTTGATCGCTCGCTATGTAGAAGACAACGACATTATTCGACCCGATGATTTGGTGGTTAAATCTACTGGTGCCAATTCATCCAATAAATTATACATCATTCAAAATATTGACCGAAAACTATCACTTGAAGATATTGCCTCTGCCAAAGGAATGAATATGGATGCTTTATTAAAAGAAATGGAGCAAATAGTTTATTCAGGAACCAAATTAAATATTGGCTATTGGATTGATGATATTTTGGACGAAGACCAACAAGAAGAAATTCATGAGTATTTTATGGATTCAGAAACTGATCGAATCGAAGATGCTTTGCGCGAATTTGATGGCGATTACGATATTGAAGAGCTTCGATTGATGCGCATTAAGTTCATCAGCGAAGTGGCCAATTAGGCACAAACTACGCACATGGTTTGGAACCGCAATTCAAGTAATTGAGTTGCGGTTTTTTTAATTTTTAATTTAAAATTCACAATTCATACTATTTTTTGGGCGTGCCCCTACGGGTCGGGCCATTTGTTACAAGTCCTCGCTTCGGTACCCTACGCTGTGGGCTTTCCACGACTGTCCCTCACGCGAATTGTGCTCGGTTCAACCATATATTAAAACCTGCCAAACGACAGGTCCTACATATAATTCATAATTAAAAATTCATAATTCATATACTTCGCCACGATGCGGTTTCAAGGCGTCACGAACAGCAATCATTTGGGCTTCTTCCACTACCATAAATGCGATGGCATGCATTTCATTCAAGATACTAAATCCGGTAATGTTCAAAGGGAGTTTTTCAAAGATGATATATTCTTTTAAATGAATTTCGTGATGTTCAGCGGTTTTTGCTGCAGCGGGACCTCGAAAATCCCAGATGAGTTTTATTTTTCTCATTTTTGTTTCAAAAATACAAAAAGCTCAGGTTGTTTCTATAAGAATGGTATTTTTACTTAAAAATTAGAAAATGCGAAAAATTATCATTGGTTTATTTTTCTTTTATGCAATTCATGCAGTTAGAAGTCAGGAATTAACACTGGATCGCGCTAACGGTTTGGCTCGATTACCCCTAAAATGTCTCCAACAAGAGTATCCCAATAAATTGAGTCAGATGTTGATTGATGCTTCTGAATTAGGCACACCCAAACAATTGCATCCTGCCTTTTATGGCTGTTTTGATTGGCATTCTTCCGTTCATGGGCATTGGAGTTTGGTGTACTTGCTCAATCATTTTCCAACTTTAGAGAATAGAAATCTCATTGTAGAAAAATTGCAAACCAATTTAAGTAAAGCCAACATTGAGGCTGAGATTGCTTATTTGTCCAAAAAACATGAGAAGTCGTATGAGCGTACTTACGGTTGGGCATGGGAATTAAAATTACAAATGGAATTGGAACAAAGTAAGGATCCTGTTTTATTGGAATTGGCCAAAAATCTAAAACCGTTAACCCAATTGTTGTGTGAACGCTATATAGAATTTTTACCCAAATTAAACTATGCCTTACGGGTAGGAACCCACACCAATACAGCCTTCGGAATGGCATTGGCTTGGGATTATGCGGTGTTTGCGAATAATGTTGCGTTACAGAAAAGTCTTCATGATAATGCCTTGCGGTTATTTTTAAATGATCAAAATTGTCCCTTTGCGTGGGAACCCAGTGGAACCGATTTCCTCTCGCCGTGTATGGAAGAAATTGGCTTGATGCAACGTATTTTAGAACCTAAATCTTTTTTGAAATGGTTGAAGGATTTCGCTCCCGATTTATTTCGTAAAAATTATACCTGGGCACCCGGCGAAGTGAGTGACCGCACCGACGGTCATTTGGTTCATTTGGATGGGTTGAACTTTAGTCGAGCTTGGAATTTATACCGTTTAACTAATGCTTTTCCCAAAGAACTTGGCCACTTGAAAGTAGTAGCCCAAAGTCATCTGAATTATTCATTACCCGCCATAGTCGATGGGAATTATGAGGGCGAACATTGGTTGGCATCCTTTGCATTATTGGCTTTTGATACAGCTCAGAATTAAGTTTTTCAAAAAAAATAAAAGAACTACTTTTGCGCCATGCCAAGAGAACTTCAATTTCAAGTCACTCCCGAAGTAGCTGCTCAACCCGAGTTGTTACAAAAACATGTTGCACAAATGATGCATGTTTCTTCAGCTGAGATTCAATTTGTCCATGTTTTGAAACGAAGTATTGATGCGCGTCAACGTGCTATTAAAATCAATATCAAAGCCGCTGTTTATTTTGTAGGCGAAGTTATTGAAAACACAGAAGTTCATCTCCCCGATTACCCTAACGTGACCCATAAAACTCCAGTGATTGTTGTGGGTGCAGGACCTGCAGGTTTGTTTGCCGCCTTGCAATTAATCGAATTAGGATTAAAACCTATCGTGGTGGAACGGGGCAAAGATGTGCGCGGCCGTCGACGCGATCTCAAAGCAATAAACCGCGATCATGTAGTTGATGAAGATTCTAATTATTGTTTTGGCGAAGGCGGTGCGGGAACCTATTCGGATGGTAAATTATATACCCGTTCCAAAAAACGCGGCGATGTAGATCGGATACTTCGTCTTTTAGTTGGATTTGGTGCTTCGCCCGAAATTTTAGTGGAAGCACATCCGCATATTGGGACTAATAAATTACCACAAATTATTCAAGATATTCGCGAAGCTATTATTCATTTTGGTGGCGAAGTGTTGTTTGAATCCCGAGTGACGGATATTTTGATTTCGAGTAATGAAGTGCAAGGGGTCGAACTCCAGAATGGGCAACGCATTGAAGCCAAAAAACTGATTTTAGCAACAGGGCATTCAGCACGGGATATTTTTGAATTGTTGGATCGAAAACAAATTCTAATCGAAGCCAAACCTTTTGCCTTAGGTGTGCGCGCCGAACATCCACAAACTTTGATCGATCAAATACAATATTCTTGTGATTTTCGTGGTGATTATCTTCCACCAGCGCCTTACTCTATTGTGAAACAAGTCAACGGACGCGGTATGTATTCGTTTTGTATGTGTCCGGGAGGCGTTATTGCACCCTGCGCCACGAGTCCAGGTGAAGTGGTAACTAATGGTTGGTCGCCTTCCAAACGCGATCAAGCTACCGCCAATTCAGGAATTGTAGTTGAATTGCGTTTAGAAGACTTTAAACCTTTTGCCAAGTTTGGTGCTTTAGCTGGAATGGAATTTCAAAAAGATATTGAACAACGTGCTTTTCGTTTAGCGGGTCAAACCCAAAAAGTACCCGCACAACGTATGGTGGATTTTTCCCAAAAGAAAATTTCAACCGAAATTCCAAAGACGTCTTATGTTCCAGGTACAACTTCAGTAGAATTGGGTGAAGTATTTCCTTCTTTTTTAACCCAAATTATGCGCGAAGGATTTGTGCAATTTGGAAAATCAATGAAAGGCTACTTTACCAATGATGCCATTTTGCATGCGCCTGAGAGCCGAACTTCCTCACCCGTTCGTATTCCGCGTGACCCATTTACCTTGGAACACTTGCAAATTAAAGGGTTGTATCCATGTGGAGAAGGCGCAGGGTATGCGGGCGGAATTATTTCTGCAGCAATCGATGGCGAGAAATGTGCGTTAAAAATTGCTGAATCGTTAGCATAAAAAAAGCCCAAATTAATGGGCTGCTTTCTTTTTTATTCGGTCTTTAAAAACCTTTTCAAATTTCTCAACTTTGGGTCGAACGACCATTTGGCAATAGGGTTTGTCCGCATTATTGGCATAATAATTTTGGTGGTAATTTTCTGCAGGCCAAAATGTGTCTAAAGGTTCGAGTGTAGTTACTATTTTGGAAGGAAAAATATTTTCTTGATTAAGGGTTTGAATTAAGGATTGTGCTGCCTTTTTTTCGTTGTCATCCTTGTAAAAAATAACGGAACGGTACTGTGTGCCAACATCTGCTCCTTGACGGTTTAATGTCGTAGGATCATGAACTGTGAAAAAAACCTGAAAGATTTCATCTAAATTCGTGAGCGTCGGATTGTAGGTTATCTCAACCACTTCAGCAGCACCTGTTTTTCCAGTACAAACTTCTTCATAACTTGGGTTTTTCACAGTTCCACCCGCATATCCAGAAACTACTTTCTCAACTCCTTCTAAATTTTGATAAACGGCTTCAACACACCAAAAACAACCACCACCTAAAACAATCGTTTTTAATTGAGCGGCTTTATCTGTAGCATCCGGGACAAAGTCCAACGAAACGGCATTCATACAATACCTTTTTCCTGTTGGTTCTGGTCCGTCGTCAAATAAATGTCCTAAGTGACTGTCACAGCGACTGCACAATGCTTCGACTCTTTGCATGCCATAAGAATTATCGGCCCGAAACCAAATGCTTTTCGGATTATCTTGTTCAAAAAAACTCGGCCATCCACAGCTGCTAACAAATTTTTGATTGGAACGAAATAATTTGTTGCCACAGGCTGCACAATAATACGTGCCCTTGGTTTCGCTTTTCCACATTGAACCCGTGAAGGCGCGTTCGGTATCGGCATGACGTGCTACTTCATATAAATCGGGAGGAAGTACCTTTTTCCATTCCGCATCGGTTAAGGTCAATTTGGCCGTGTCAGTATTCGAATAATAGGGGTTTTCCGGTTTTTGAATTACATTTTCCATAGTTGAATCTTTGTTATTTTTATCTTTTTTCGCCTTGGATTGTCCACAAGCGGATAGTGAAAATAACAGACATAAAGTTACAAATTTATACACTGATTTCATAGCTTTTCTATTCTTGATACCACAAAGTTATCTAGGAATTACGTAATAATTTGTATTCTAGTTTACAACCTTTTTACCTTTAAGGAAAGTTTAACGGTTGTCTGTGCAGGAACAGCGATTGAGGAGTTCTTTTTTGTGGGAGTCACTTATGTTTTCCACTAAATACTTTTTTATGAACTCACAACTATTTTCGGGATAAACATGCTGTTCAAACCAACGATCTGTTGATGCTACAAAGGTTATTTTACGAGTGACACAAAAACCGTCATAGAGTTCATTCAAATAATCCTTTTTCATCTCATCAAAAAAGGATAGGCTAATAATTCTGTAATCTACCCAAAGTGAACGAAGAAATTCCTTTGCAACAGGGCTTTGATTTTTTTCCAATGCCGTGTAAAATTGATTTATTATTTCTTCGTCAACACTGAAGTATTCATCTTCGTGTAATTTTGGTAGATAATTTTGTACAAAATGTGAGTATAGTTCCAAGGCCTCCGGATGCCGCATTGCACCAATTGCTTCTGCTAATTCAAATACGGTATTGGGATGTTTTTGAAACAAAAGGGGTGCAAATTTTGAATCAGGAAATTTAGAAATGGCCAACAAAGAGGTTGGATAATTAGCTGCAATAAAAGGGATATCATCTTGGTGTTGAAAAGTCGCCAATCCAGCCAATAAGATAGGCGTGGGATATTTTTGAGCAAAAAATCGGATTCGCATGTAATAATTGGGACATTGAAATGAATTATATGCAATTATCTTTTCAATTATTTTATCAGAGGATTGATCCCAAGACAAAGCTAGAGCTTCCATTTTTTTGAGTAAGGTTAGCACTTCTTCTTTTTTCCAATTAGACAACAAATCATTTTGCCTATACACTTCTTTTAAGGATTCAAATTCTTGAGGAGTAAATTTTTCTCGCTCCTCGACTTTATGAAGTTCATTTTGAATGGCTTGAAAAAATTCTGCACTGATCGAACTTTCAAAACCCGTACATCCTGTTTGAATGTGTAAATTTTGGTCATTTTTTAAATAATATTCGAAAAGCGAAAAAAGAATTGTTGGAACATTGCGTTGGGTTAAAGAATAATATAAACTGACCACAGTGTCTTTCTTCCCCTTTTTAATCATGTATTCCAATTCTTTAACAGTAGCTAATGTGTCTAATTTTTCATATAAAACAGCATTGGTGTTAAGCTCTCCTGAATAATAATTGAATTGCGATCCTGTAAAAGGTTTTTTTTCTAATTCTTCAAAAATTTCGCGAATTTCAGGTCGAAGTTGACCCCAAGAAAAAGTGCTGAAAAGGAGTAAAAGTAAGGCTTTATACATAGTAATAATAACTTCAAAAGGCGGACTTTAGTATATCTAAACGGAATATAAAGTTATCTTAAATTCGAGGATACCGTAGGATGCCCGTTTGATTTTCGTATTTTTGAACACGACCATACATTATGAAAGAGGAACAAGTAATATTAGTCAATACCAACGACGAGCCGATTGGCCTTATGAACAAGTTGGAAGCGCATGAAAAAGCCGTTTTACATCGTGCTTTTTCTGTTTTTGTTTTAAATAACAAAAATGAAGTCATGCTCCAACAACGGGCCCATCATAAATACCATTCCCCATTGTTGTGGACTAACACTTGTTGTAGTCATCAACGGGCTGGTGAAACCAATCTGCAAGCGGGTAAGCGACGTTTGGAAGAAGAAATGGGGTTTGTGACGGACTTGAAAGAATTGTTTCATTTCATTTACAAAGCACCTTTTGATAACGGGTTAACCGAACATGAGTTGGATCATGTGATGATTGGTTATTACAATGGGGAACCACAAATTAATCCTGATGAGGTTGAAAGTTGGAAATGGATGGATATCGAAGCGATTCGGGAGGATATGAAAAACCAACCTCAGATTTATACCGTATGGTTTAAAATCATATTTGACGAATTTTATCATTATTTAGAAGATCACAAATTATAATCATGCGCGTCACCGTATCTCGAAAAGCTCATTTTAATGCTGCCCACCGTTTGTATCGAAAAGATTGGACGATGGAGCAAAATGATTTGGTTTTTGGCAAATGCAATAACCCCAATTTTCACGGTCACAATTATGAATTGATCGTTTCGGTAACCGGTGAAATCGATCCCGAAACAGGCTATGTAATTGATGTCAAAATTATTTCTGATTTGGTAAAATCCTTGGTGGAAGATGCTTTTGATCATAAAAACCTAAACCTTGATGTTCCTGAATTTCAAGAATTAAATCCCACGGCTGAAAATATAGCTGTTGTAATTTGGAATAAATTGCGTCCTCATATTGCTATTGATAAGGAT
Organism: uncultured Flavobacterium sp.; assembly: GCA_964395965.1. Lineage (GTDB taxonomy): Bacteria > Bacteroidota > Bacteroidia > Flavobacteriales > Flavobacteriaceae > Flavobacterium. The sequence continues at coordinate 23,081 of CAYNDK010000006.1, read as the reverse complement.
TTAGAAATTGTACTTTATGAAACGCCTCGCAATTTTGTAACCTATAAAGGCGACTAATATGGCATTGAAGGTCGGCGATTTTGTTCCTCATTTTTTAGGAATTGATTCCAATGGGAATGCATTTGATACCCAAGATTATTTTAGTAAAAAATGGTTGGTCGTGTATTTCTATCCCAAAGACGATACGCCCGGTTGTACTACCCAAGCCTGTTCCTTTCGCGATGCCTATCAAGATTTTACAGATCTCGGCGCTGAGGTAATCGGAGTGAGTTCGGATGGGGTAACTTCCCATGTCAAATTTCAATCCAAATTTAATTTGCCCTTTATACTTTTAGCCGATACAAAAAAAACAATTCGCCGACTTTTTGGTGTGCCCAATGATTTGCTAGGATTTGTTGAAGGTCGTGCTACCTACGTTATCGGTTTGGATCAAAAAGTCCATTATATCTTTGACTCTATCAGTGGAAGCGGCCATATGGAACGTGCTTTAGCTTTTTTGAAGAAGAAGGTTTAGCCTCATTTATGGTGGGGAATCCATTAAACCTCTTATTTTTGCCCTTTATATTTAAGTTATGAATTGGTATCCTCTACTATTTGAACCTATCATCAAAGAACGCATTTGGGGCGGAACAAAATTGCGTGATATTTTGCATAAACCAATAGTATCTGAAATCTCAGGTGAAAGTTGGGAACTATCCACAGTACCTGGTGATGTAAGTGTAGTGGCTAATGGTTCATTAGCAGGAAATGATTTAAATGCCGTTATAGCTTTAAATCCCGAAGCGGTTTTAGGTAAAAAAGTGGTCGCTCAATTTGGCACTCAATTTCCTTTGTTGTTTAAATTTCTTGATGCACGCGAAGATTTGTCCATTCAAGTACATCCCAATGATGCGCTGGCCAAAGAACGACACAATTCGTTTGGGAAAACCGAAATGTGGTATGTGATGCAAGCTGATCCCAGAGCGCAATTGATTGTAGGATTTAAAGAAGATTCGAATGCAGCGGCTTATCAAGAGGCATTGGCCCAGCATCAAGTAGTCGATTTATTGGATAAACACCCGGTGCAAAAAGGGGATGTTTTCTTTTTAGAAACAGGCACAGTACATGCCATTGGAGCAGGAACTTTAATTGCCGAAATTCAACAAACCTCAGATATAACTTACCGTATCTATGATTTTGATCGAAGAGATGCAGCAGGCAATTTACGTGAGTTGCATACCGAACTTGCATTAGATGCGATTAATTACCGACGTACTGAAAGCAAAAAAGAATACGCAAAAAACGCCAATTCGTCCAATGTAATGGTGGATTGTCCTTATTTTACCACCTCATTTATCCCATTGACTGAAACAGTTATTGTGAATACATCCCAAGATACATTTACCGTTCTTATGGTAATGGAGGGAAATTGTTCGTTACAGTATGAAGGAGATTCTATGCCGTTAGCAAAAGGGACTACGATTTTATTACCGGCAGCTTTAGGGGCTGTTCATGTTTCAGGTCATGCAGAATTGTTAGAAATCACAATTTCCTAACTTCATTCCGAAGATTATCGTTAACTTTGCACAAATTTTAAAATACAAAGCGTTATGGCAAGTGTAAGAAACTTAAAAAAAGACATTAACTACGTGTTGGGTGATATTATTGAGGCAGTTTATTTATTAGAAATGACTACTGCAGGAAAACCAACAGAACCTACTCAAGTAATTATTACTGAGGCATTAGTGGCTTTTGATGATTTAATGACTAAAGTTAATGCTAAAAATGTAGAAAATAAGAAAGCACATTTTAAGCAAATTAATAAAGAATTGGAAGCTGCTGCTAATCAATTGGTTGATAAAATCAACGCGTTGTAAGTAAATTTTTTTCCAAAAAAGTGGTAAAAATATTTTGGAGAATTAAATTTCGCTTTTATATTTGCACCACTGAATACCGCCGGTGTAGCTCAGCTGGCTAGAGCAGCTGATTTGTAATCAGCAGGTCGTGGGTTCGAGTCCCTCCATCGGCTCGGTTTAAAAGGAACACGTTTGTGTTCCTTTTTTTATTTTATCTAGGACGAGAAGTTTATCCCGAGTAACGCAGTGGATTCGGGAAGTCCCTCCATCGGCTCAGTTTAAAAGGAACACGTTTGTGTTCCTTTTTTTATTTCATCCAGGGCGAGAAGTTTATCCCGAGTAACGCAGTGGATTCGGGAAGACCCTCCATCGGCTCAGTTTAAAAGGAACACAAACGTGTTCCTTTTTTTTTTGATACGGTAAGGCCTATCAATAAAAAAGGCTCCGCATCGGGAGCCTTTTTTGTATACTTGTCATCGAATTATTTTCGTGTCATTACTTTTTCACAAGCAGCTACAATCGAAGCGCTGTTCAAGCCGTATTTTTCCATTAATTGTTCAGGAGTACCACTTTCGCCAAACGAATCTTGTACCGCTACAAATTCTTGTGGAGCAGGATGGTTCAAACTCAAAGTACGGGCTACACTTTCGCCCAAACCGCCCAACATATTGTGTTCTTCTGCCGTAACCACACAACCTGTTTTGGCCACCGATTTTAAAATCGCTTCTTCATCCAGTGGTTTGATGGTATGAATGTTGATCACTTCGGCCGAAATTCCTTTCGCTTCCAATGCTTCTGCTGCCACTAAAGCTTCCCAAACCAAATGGCCAGTAGCAATAATGGTTACATCCGTTCCTTCATTCAACAAAATCGCTTTTCCAATAATGAAAGGTTCGTCAGCAGGAGTGAAATTCGGTACCACCGGACGACCAAAACGCAAATAGGCCGGACCATGGTGATCTGCTAAGGCGATGGTTGCCGCTTTTGTTTGGTTATAGTCACAGGTATTGATAACCGTCATGCCTGGAAGCATTTTCATCAACCCAATATCTTCTAAAATTTGGTGAGTTGCCCCATCTTCGCCCAATGTTAATCCCGCATGCGAAGCACAGATTTTTACGTTTTTATCCGAGTACGCCACCGATTGACGAATTTGATCGTATACACGTCCGGTTGAGAAATTGGCAAACGTTCCCGTAAACGGAATTTTTCCACCAATCGTCATTCCCGCCGCAATACCAATCATATTGGCTTCAGCAATTCCAATTTGGAAAAAGCGCTCCGGGTGATTTTTTTTGAAATCGTCAAACTTTAACGAGCCAATTAAATCGGCACATAAAGCGACTACATTTTCGTTTTTCTGACCCAATTCAGTCATCCCAGCTCCAAATCCAGAGCGGGTATCTTTACTTCCTGTATTTTCGTATTTTTTCATGAGATTCTGCCGATTAATAGTCACCTAAAGTTGCGGGGTTTTGTGCCAACCCACTTTCCAATTGTGCGTCGTTGGGTGCTTTACCATGCCAAGCATGCGTGTGCATCATAAAGTCAACACCATTCCCCATTTCAGTATACAATAAAACGGCTACAGGTTTGCCTTTACCCGTTTTGGCTTTGGCTTCTTTCATCCCCGCTAAAATCGCTTCAATGTTGTTTCCTTCTTTGATTTCCAAAACGTCCCAATCGAACGCTTCAAACTTAGCACGTAAATTACCCAAAGATAGAACATCGTTGGTCGAACCGTCAATTTGTTGACCGTTGTAATCTACTGTAGCAATTAAATTATCCACTTTTTTGGCAGAAGCATACATGATGGCTTCCCAATTTTGTCCCTCTTGTAACTCCCCGTCACCGGTTAAGATATAGACGAGTTTGTTGTCTTTGTTAAGTTTTTTAGCTTCCGCAGCACCAATCGCTACGGATAAACCTTGACCTAGCGAACCCGAAGCCATGCGGATACCCGGTAAGCCTTCATGCGTTGTTGGGTGACCTTGCAAACGCGAATTGAGTTTGCGGAATGTCGCCAATTCCGATACTGGAAAATAGCCACTGCGCGCTAAAACGCTGTAAAAAACCGGAGAGATATGACCGTTGGATAAAAAGAAGATATCTTCCCCAATTCCGTTCATATCAAATCCTTCTTTGCGCTCCATCAATTCTTGGTAAAGGCAAACTAAAAATTCGGCACAACCCAAAGAACCTCCGGGGTGACCCGAATTTACAGCATGTACCATACGAAGGATGTCGCGACGTACTTGTGTTGTAAAATCGTGTAGTTGTTGAATGTTAGACATTGTATATAAATTAATGTGTGGCACAAAAGTACACCGATTCTGTGGGTTATACAAATCTTAAAACGTTCTTATTCCTCAATAGAAAATTCATAATTCATAATCCATAACCTGCCTGCCGGCAGGCAGGTTCATAATTTTTTTTGGCGTGCCCCCGCCATCATTGCTCACTTCCAATTTATCGCTGAAGGGCGGGGTCGGGCAGTCCGTTGCAAGTCCTCGCTTGTCGTACCTCCGCGCTGTGGGCTTTCCACTTCCGTCCCTCACGCAATCCTGCTATAAACAACCTTTAGTGCATTCTATCAATTTTCACACCTGCCTGCCGGCAGGCAGGTTGCCACATCGACTCATTGCCTAATTAAGGAAATCATAATCCCTAGTAGACTTCTCCAAAAAAAAGTATCTTTGTCGGCTGAAATACGAATACATGAAATTTGACCTCTTACATACCGATCCGCAATCCCAAGCCCGTGCTGGGAAAATTACTACAGATCATGGTGTGATTGAAACGCCCATCTTTATGCCCGTAGGAACGGTAGCCTCTGTAAAAGGAGTGCATCAACGCGAACTCCGGGACGATATCAATCCCGATATTATTTTAGGAAATACCTATCATTTATACTTGCGTCCACAGTTGGATATTTTGGAAAAAGCAGGAGGGTTGCACAAATTCATGAATTGGGACCGCAATATTTTAACCGATAGTGGCGGGTACCAAGTCTATTCGCTTTCAGCCAATCGTAAAATCAAAGAAGAAGGTGTGAAGTTCAAGTCGCATATCGACGGTTCCTACCACTTTTTCTCTCCCGAAAATGTCATGGAAATCCAGCGCACTATTGGTGCCGATATCATTATGGCATTTGACGAATGTACGCCCTATCCTTGTGATTACCGCTACGCCAAACGCAGTATGCACATGACCCACCGTTGGTTGGATCGCTGTGTGGCGCATTTGAAAACCCTTCCGCCAAAATATGGGTATGAGCAAACCTTATTCCCCATTGTACAAGGAAGCACGTACAAAGATTTACGCCAAATGTCGGCCGAATACATCGCAAATGTCGGTGCAGAAGGAAATGCAATTGGTGGATTGTCAGTGGGCGAACCCGCAGAGGAAATGTACGCAATGACCGAAGTAGTAACCGCTATTTTACCTAAAGACAAACCCCGTTATTTAATGGGCGTGGGAACACCGATCAATATTTTGGAAAATATCGCGTTAGGAATTGATATGTTTGACTGTGTGATGCCCACTCGTAATGCCCGCAACGGAATGTTGTTTACGGCTAACGGTGTCATCAATATCAAGAATAAAAAGTGGGAAGACGATTTTTCACCTATTGACGAAATGGGAATTACCTTTGTGGATACCGAATATTCCAAAGCGTACCTTCGTCACTTATTTGCAGCTAATGAATATTTGGGCAAGCAAATCGCAACCATTCACAATTTAGGATTTTATATGTGGTTGGTGCGTGAAGCTCGAAAACATATTATCGCAGGTGATTTCCGCGTGTGGAAAGATAAAATGGTGCAACAAATGAGTCAGCGTCTCTAATGAAAATTATCGACAAATACATATTGAAGCGGTACTTGATGACGTTTGTCACCATGTTGTTGTTGTTCATTCCCATTGGGATCACAATTGATGTGGCAGAAAAAGTCAATAAAATGATTGAGAATCGGGTTCCTTTTCCTGCTATTGCTCAGTATTATGTCGATTTTACTATTTATTTCGCCAATTTATTATTTCCGATTTTTCTTTTTTTGTCGATTATTTGGTTTACTTCAAAATTGGCAAATAATACAGAAGTCGTAGCCATATTAAGTTCGGGTATTTCCTTTCAACGCTTTTTAAAACCCTACATTATTGGAGCAACAGTGGTCTCTATTTTTGCTTTGTTGATGGGATTCTTTCTTGTTCCCAAAGCCAGTGAGGGATTTAAAACGTTTCGGTACATGTATCTTATTGGTAATGGCCAAAATGAAATGCGAGACAATTCAGATGTGTACAGTCAAGTTAGTGAAAACGAATATGTTTTTGTGAATTCCTACAATCCTGATTCTAAAATGGGATTTAAGTTTGCAATGGAGCGTTTTGAAGGTGACAAATTGAAATATAAAATCACGGCAGAGCGGATTAAGTACAATGAGAGTGACAGTACCTTTTCACTATATGATTACAAGAAACGAAAAGTGGGTGAACTCGGTGATCAATTAGAAGTTGGAGTAAAAAAAGATACGATATTGCCCATAGAGCCCGATGAATTTACCCCTGTAGTTTATATTGCCGAAACACTTAATTACTTTGATTTAGTTAAATTTATTGAGAAAGAAAAAAAACGCGGTTCGAGTAATATTAATACCTACTTAGTGGTATTGTATAAAAAATATAGTGTGCCAATTTCTGCTTTTATCTTAACGATTATTGCCGTTGCCGTTTCATCCATGAAACGAAGAGGGGGGATGGGAATTAACTTAGTAATCGGAATTGTTATTGCTTTTGGATTTATCTTTATGGATAAAGTGTTTGGGGTAATGGCTGAAAAGGCAAGTGCACCACCGATACTTTTAGTTTGGTTACCCAATATCATTTTTGGTATCTTAGCCATCTATTTACTTCGCAATGCCAAACGATAAATTACGCAGTCAACTGCTCTTACATTTTATAGTCTTTATTTGGGGATTTACCGCAATCATCGGGAAATTAATCACGCTTGAAGCATTGTCATTGGTATGGTTCCGAATGCTTTTTGCTGTTTTTTTTATTTGGGGTTATATTCGCTATAAAGGAATTGATTGGCGCCAATCAAAAAATCAAATCCCAGTATTTTTCTTAGCAGGTGTTGTTATAGCGCTGCATTGGTTTACGTTTTTTAAAGCGATTAAAGTTTCCAATGTTTCAGTTACTTTAGCTTGTTTATCAACGGGAGCTTTTTTTACTTCATTGATTGAACCTTTAGTGAGTAAGAAGAAAATAGTGGGTTATGAACTTCTTTTTGGCTTAGTAGTAGTCGGTGGATTAGCTTTGATATTTAATGTAGAAACTCATTTTGTTGAAGGTATTTTATTGGCATTACTCTCAGCTTTTCTTTCTGCTTCCTTTGCAATTATCAACACCAAATTTGTCACCAATCACGAACCGGTGGTTATTTCTTTATTTGAACTTATTGGAGGGGTGCTGTTTTTTTCTTTGTTGTTGGGTTTTTCCGGTAGTTTTTCTGCGGAGTTCTTTCAATTATCACTTTCTGATTTTGCATATTTATTAACTCTAAGTTCGATTTGTACTGCTTTTGCAATGATAGCTTCTACTGCATTACTTCGTGTTTTGGATGCCTATACAGTGATGTTAACAATAAATTTAGAGCCCGTATATGGTATTGTGCTGGCTATGTTGTTATTTGAACAATCAGAAACTATGAGCGGGACCTTTTATTTAGGAGCGGTAATTATACTTGTAACCGTAATAGCAAATGGATGGTTAAAGTCCCGAAAGTCAGATATCTAACTTTATTGTTTAAAACTTATCGCTAATTTTTATTTTCATAGCTAAAGGAAAGCTATATCTTTGTAGTTCGAACTATTACTAAACCTCGTATTCTATGGAATATTTAGATTTTGAGCTTCCCATAAAAGAGTTGGAAGACCAACTTGAAAAATGTGAGCTAATTGGTCAAGAATCCAATGTGGATGTATCCAATACCTGCAAGCAGATCGAGAAAAAATTAGAAGAAACAAAGAAAAAAATCTATAAAAACCTTACCGCTTGGCAACGTGTTCAATTATCACGTCATCCCAATCGTCCGTATACGTTAGAGTACATTACTAATTTAACAGACGGGACATTCCTAGAGTTATTTGGTGATCGTAATTTCAAAGACGATAAAGCAATGGTTGGTGGTTTAGGTAAAATTGGTGGACAATCATTTATGTTGATTGGTCAACAAAAAGGAATCAACACCAAAATGCGTCAATACCGAAATTTTGGTATGGCCAATCCAGAAGGTTACCGTAAAGCTTTGCGTTTAATGAAAATGGCAGAAAAGTTTGGTGTGCCGGTAATTACTTTTATTGATACCCCTGGAGCCTATCCTGGAATGGAGGCGGAAGAACGCGGACAAGGTGAAGCAATTGCGCGTAATATTTTTGAAATGTCTCGTTTGCAAGTGCCTGTTATTTGTATCATCATTGGTGAAGGAGCTTCAGGTGGAGCACTAGGAATTGGTGTGGGAGACCGTGTTTTTATGTTGGAAAACACATGGTACTCGGTAATTTCTCCAGAATCATGTTCGTCGATTTTATGGAAAAGTTGGGATTTCAAAGAAAAAGCAGCCGAAGCTTTGAAGTTGACTTCTACCGATATGAAAAAACAAAAATTGGTAGATGATGTGATTCCTGAGCCACTAGGTGGAGCGCATTACGACAAGGAAACAACATTTAAAACTGTAAAAGAATATATTTTAAAATCGTTTAACGAATTAAAAGACTTATCAACAACTGAGCTTGTCGCCAAGCGAATGGACAAGTACAGTAAGATGGGCGAATATAAAGAGTAAAAATCTGATTTTTCAGGTGTAAATCCGAAGCCCTATGGTTTCGGATTTTTTTTTGGTTTTCAACAAAATTTTACAATTTATAAACACGTTCTGGTAATAAGTCGTCACCCGATTTTTAGTAGAATTCGTTACTTTCGCTTTATGGAAAATTTACGAAATATTAACCCGGTCAAAGTAGATAAAACGACCATCATCAACCTTGAAAAAGGGAAGCTTCCACCACAGGCAGTGGACTTAGAAGAAGCGGTATTGGGCGCCATGATGATTGATAAAAAGGGGGTAGATGAGGTTATCGATATCCTTCAACCTGACGCTTTTTATAAAGATGCTCACAAGTTTATTTTTGAAGCGATTTTCCAGTTATTCACCGATTCGCAACCTATCGACTTATTAACTGTTTCAGCTCAGCTAAAAAAGAACGGTAAACTAGAAATTGCTGGTGGTGATTTTTATTTGATTCAGCTTACGCAAAAGATTTCGTCTTCTGCACATATCGAATTCCATTCACGCATCATTTTACAGAAATATATTCAACGTTCGTTAATAAAAATTTCTTCGGATATCATCGAAGAAGCCTACGATGAATCGACCGATGTGTTTGATTTGTTGGATATGGCTGAATCGAAATTGTATGAAGTGACTCAAGGCAACATCAAGCGCAGTTCCGAAACAGCACAAAGTTTGGTGATGCAAGCAAAAAAGCGTATTGAAGAAATTTCTAATAAAGAAGGATTAAGCGGAATCCCAACGGGATTCCACAAACTCGATCAAGTTACTTCAGGTTGGCAACCTTCCGATTTGATTATTATTGCGGCACGTCCGGGTATGGGTAAAACCGCATTTGTCTTATCGATGGCGCGAAATATGGCCATCGATTCGCAAAGTCCCGTTGCTGTGTTTTCATTAGAGATGTCTTCTGTACAGTTGATAACCCGTTTGATTTCCTCGGAAACTGGTTTGTCTTCCGAAAAATTGCGTACCGGCAAACTAGAAAAACACGAATGGGAACAATTGAGTGTGAAAGTTCGCGATCTTGAAAAAGCGCCACTTTATATCGACGATACTCCTTCGTTATCGATTTTTGACTTACGTGCCAAGGCCCGACGTTTGGCTTCGCAACATGGAATTAAATTAATCATTATCGATTACTTGCAGTTGATGACTGCAGGTGGAGCTGGTAAGGGCGGTGGAAACCGTGAACAAGAAATTTCGACCATCTCGCGTAACTTGAAAGCATTGGCAAAGGAATTGGAAGTTCCCGTAATCGCTTTGTCTCAGTTGTCTCGTGCCGTAGAAACTAGGGGTTCTAGTAAGCGACCTTTACTTTCCGACCTTCGTGAATCGGGTGCGATTGAACAAGATGCCGATATTGTATCGTTTATTTATCGCCCCGAATATTATAAAATTGAAGAATGGGATGATGATGAACAATCGCCCACACAAGGGCAAGCGGAGTTTATCATTGCGAAACACCGTAACGGTTCGTTGGAGAATATCCGTTTGAAGTTCATCGGAAGTTTGGGTAAATTTGACAACCTCGACGATTTTGGAAATGGTTTTGGAGACTTACCTTCCAAAATGAATTTGGATGATAATCCGTTTCTAACCAAAAACTTACCTTCTGCCAATGAGGCATTTGGCTCGAGTTCGTCCAATTTTGATGACGATAGCGATGTTCCTTTTTAAGAAAATCAACATAAAAACAGGTAGAAATACCTGTTTTTTTTTGCTCAAAAAGTTATATTTATGCGTTTAACCTAGATTACAATTAACTATGAAAGAAGCAATCAACACGGTATCACTAGAAAAAGCGCAAACTTGGGTAGCTGCCTGGGGCGAAAAAAGCAATATTGACATCAAAGCGTTCTTAATTCCAGAGATAGATATCACTCAAGTTCTCAATGAAGACGGCGTTGAAAATGTACGTGCGTACCTCGGAATTGATGAAAATGGCACACCCAAAATGATGGTTGTTGGAGTCGATAAGAACGGACAAGATATGATCAACGATGACCAAGGTTTCTACATTTATGATTTCACAAGACCTTGTCCTCAAACTTGTGATTTTACGAGTCCTTTAATGAAATAAATAATGTTAAAGGTTTTAAATCTTTTTCACTATTTCATCCATTTGGTCAATATAGTTTTATTATTCCGTGTTTATCGGAATCAAAATTATAGTGTGAAGGTATTTACATGGTATATTTTTGCAATGGGTGTTTTGCAATTGTGGGTAACAATCTTATCCAAGATGCATTTGAATAACTTGTATTTATCGCATGTTTATTTTATTACTCAATTTTTATTCTTAAGTCACTACTTTCATACGGTTTTGATTGATCCAAGAATTAAAAAAGTAATTCGTATTACAACAATAGCCCTAGTGAGTATAATAGGAATCCAATATGTAATTTATCCGGATATATTCTGGGAGTTTAATTTGGTAGAGATCTATTTAATGTCAATGCCTATCATTGTGTATGCTACGATGCATTTGTATCAAATGCTGGATCAGCCGAAGGTCAATTACAATTTCACATTGGGTCCCTTGATGTATTTGATCGGTAGTATGTCGTTGTTTCTTTTTAATTTTCTAATGAATCAATTCCGAATTAAATACCCAGCAGATGTCATCATGTGGTTTAATATCATTTTATTCATGGGATATCATTTGATTTTGTTTACTCAAATTATCCGACTTAAAAAGAACAAAGTATGCCACTAGGAAACGAAGAAATTAAAATAGCACAAACCATCATTGCAGTTGCTTTGGCTTTCTTGTCGATTGCTTTGGTTATGATTTTGTTTTTTTATTTTTCGCGTAAAAAGATTGTACAGAAAGAAATCGAAAAACGCGAATTGGAAGTAAATCATCAAAAAGAACTGCTTCATTCCGTGTTGGTTACACAAGAAGCCGAACGCAAACGCATTGCACAAGATTTACACGATGATATTAGTTCGAAACTCAATGTTGTAGCCCTGCATACCCATTTATTATCTACACCTGATATAACTGATTTAGAACGAACAGAAATTATGCAGCAAATTTCGGATCTTACAGGGAAAGCTTTAGAAAATTCCCGACGTATTGCGCATGATTTATTGCCTCCCGTTTTTGAACGGTTTGGGTTGCATGCGGGTATCGAAGAACTGGTTTTAGAATTTAATACCAGTAAAACCATGCAGGTCACATATACCAATTCTGTTAAGTTTGATGAAGCAAAAAATGACAAACTGTTGCATGTATTCCGTATTTTACAGGAACTACTTAACAACTCGTTGCGCCACGGAAAAGCCACACAAGTTCAAATAATTATGACACAACAAAACGACCAAATTCAGCTACAGTATGTGGATAACGGTATCGGATTTGATGTTCACGATTCGTCAAAACTTCGCGGATTGGGATTAAAAAATATCGAAAGTAGGGTGGGTATCTTAAACGGTACCTTTCAAGTAGAAAGCCAGTCTGGTCAAGGAGTAAAGTACAACTTTAATTTCTCAATTGTATAAATTATGCCGATCCGAATTCTTTTAGCCGATGATGAAGAATTGTTCCGTAAAGGAATTTATTTTCTATTGCAACGCGAACCCGATATTGAAGTAATTTATGAAGCGGCCAACGGAAATGAGGTAATAAATTACCTCCGCGAAACCGAAGTCTATCCTGATATCATTCTTATGGATTTAAAAATGCCTGATCTAAACGGGGTAGAAGCTACACGTATTATTCATAAAGATTTTCCAGTAGTAAAAATTATTGCATTAACGAGTTATAATACACAAGCTTTTATCGCCAATATGTTGCATGTTGGGGCCTCTGCCTATCTTGTTAAAAATGCGTCGCCCAAAGTGATGTTGGAAACCATCCGACAAGTGGATGAAAAAGGGTTTTATTACACACCAGAAGTACTCGATGTCATCCAAAATGATATTGTTTCTGAAACACCAAAGAATCGTTTTGATGAAGATTATTTAACCAATCGCGAGCAAGAAGTACTACAGTTAATTTGCCAACAATTAAGCACGAATGAAATAGCCACTAAGTTGTTTATTAGTCCGAGAACTGTTGAGGGGCACCGTAATAATCTGTTACTTAAGACTGAATCCAAGAATATTGCAGGTTTAGTAGTTTATGCAATTCAAAATAAAATAGTTGAAATCGATACTATATAAAATAAAAGCACCGACTAGGATAACTTAGTCGGTGCCTATTTTATCGGTTAATAAGGCGTAAATGAATTCATGGTTGTTCTAGACTCTTAACTTAGTATGAATTTTACCGATAAAACAAAATAAATCAGCAACAGCGCCAACACACAACTTAGGCCTAATTTACCTAGGACGCTCATATTTCTTAGTGAGTTTCTCATAATAAGATGTGAGGGTTGGTTTGTCATATTTCAAAATTAAGTTTCTAATTAATTCTATGCTATACGTATTTTTACGTGTTTTTTATTTTAACAATTAACAAATTATTGAACCATTTATCTTTGTTAAATTGTAACTTCGAAACAAAATTAGAGTGAATCCTATGAAAAAACGCTTGTCAGTTTGTGTACTGTTGTTTTTAGTTTGTGTACTACCAATTCGGGCCAATTTTATTCTTTTGCCCATGGATGATGTTTCACAAAAAAATCATTTGAAAGCCTACGGAATTACTTATTGGGTCTTGTCAAAAGAGTACAAAGCAAGTTGGCTATTAAATTATAGAGGAGGGTCTTTTCTATTACCCGATGCTCCTGAAATTCGTAAAGAATGTCAAATTCGTGGCGTCAGTTTTGAGATTCTTTCCGATGGAGCTGCCAATCAAATTTTAGATGAGATTTCAAGTCCATCACAAAATATGGAAACGGTTGTGCTGGAAAAAGCGCCTAAAATTGCAGTGTATACGCCCAAAGGAAAACAACCTTGGGATGATGCAGTGACCATGGTGTTAACCTATGCCGAAATACCATTTACGCCTATTTATGATGAAGAAGTATTAACGGATCAATTGTTATTGTACGATTGGTTGCATCTCCATCACGAGGATTTTTCCGGACAATATGGTAAGTTTTATGGCGCCTACCGCAATGCTCCATGGTATATCGAACAAAAACGAGAAGCAGAAGCTTTAGCCGCCAAATTGGGATATTCAAAAGTTTCAGAGGAAAAATTGGCTGTAGCCAAAAAAATACGCGACTTTGTAATTGGAGGAGGGTTTATGTTTGCAATGTGTTCAGCAACCGATAGCTTTGACATTGCCTTGTCAGCAGAAGGGGTTGATATTTGTGAGCCCATGTTTGATGGAGATGATAGTGACCCCAATTACCAATCCCGAATTGATTATACTAAAACATTTGCTTTCAAAGATTATATTTTGGAAAGACGTCCCGAGCGTTATGAGTTTTCTGATATTGACATGACCGAAAAACGTCGCGTACCTTTTGAAAAAGACTATTTTACGTTGATGGAATATTCTGCCAAATGGGATGTTATTCCCAGTATGTTATGTCAAAACCATACGCAGTTGGTTAAAGGTTTTATGGGACAAACAACTTCATTTGACCGTTCGACAATAAAATCTAGCGTTTTAGTACTGGGGGAATGTCAAATCAATGAAGAGGCGCGGTATATTCACGGTCAAAAAGGAAAAGGGTTTTTTACTTTCTTCGGTGGTCATGATCCCGAAGATTACCGCCATCAAGTGGGGGACGAACCCACAGTCTTGGATTTACACCCGAATTCACCCGGATTTCGCCTGATTTTGAATAACGTATTATTTCCCGCTGCCAAAAAGAAGAAACAAAAAACGTAAAGATTAAATTTCAATAAAAAAATCCCAAATTCCAATAGTATAACAGTTGGAATTTGGGATTTATATTTTGGTATTTTTTTAATTCAGTTCCAAAACTTCGGTTGGAATTTGGTATTTAAGTATTGGAATTTAATTATTTATTATTCTCAATTATATAGTCCAATACTTTTTTAATAAGATGTACACGGTCTTTACCAGTAACATTATGTTTATGCATGGGGTAAGGGAAATAATCAGCTTGCTTACCAGCTTCCACTAGTTTTTTTACCAATGATAAATTATGTTGTTCCACTACAACATCATCTGAAGTGCCGTGGATTAGTAATAATTTACCTTTTAAGTCCTTTGCGTAGTTGGAAACACAGGCGGTTTCATATCCTTGAGGGTTTTCCTCTGGAGTGTCCATATAGCGTTCACCATACATTATTTCATACCATTTCCAATCGATTACAGGGCCACCTGCAACACCCACTTTAAAGACATCGGGTTTACGCAATAGCATTGATGTAGTCATAAATCCACCAAAACTCCAACCGTGAACAGCCAAACGGTTTCCATCCACATAGGGTAATGATTTTAAATAGTCAATACCTTTTAACTGATCATCAATTTCATTGGTGCCTAAATTGCGGTGTATCACACTTTCAAAGGCAAAGCCACGATTATCAGAACCACGATTGTCAACAGTAAAAACCAAATAGCCTTGTTCTGCCATCCAGTACATCCATAAATTGGCACCATCCAAATAGGAGTTGGTAATCATTTGTGCATGGGGTCCACCATAAACATAAACCATTACGGGGTATTTTTTGTTTGGATCAAAATTACTTGGCTTGATTAAACGTGTATACAAGTCGGTTACTCCATCAGCAGCTTTGATTGTTTTTATTTCAGCAGCACCAATTGCATAACCTTCATATTTATTTTTACTTGTAAGAATAACATCTACAGTTCCTTTTTTATCTATAATAACCGATTTGGATGGAGTTGTATGATTTGAATATTCATCAAATATATAATTACCATCTGTTGATAATATGGCAGTATGTACTCCTTGATCTTTGGTAACTAAGGTTTGTTTGCCTTTTAAATCAACTTTATAAACCAACATATTGGTGCCATTTTCACCGGTTGCTTTAAAATAAATTTCAGTTCCTTCTGGATTGGTTCCAATGATTTCACGAGCAGGAAATTTATTTTGGGTCAGTTGTTTGATTAATTTCCCGTTGAAATCATAGTAGTATAAGTTTTGGAAACCATCCTTTTCACTAAACCAAATGAAATTATTGGATTTTGAATTGGGGAAGAACGCTTCGTGTTCGGGTTCGACCCAGCGCTCATTGGTTTCATTCAGTAAAGTACGGATAAAGTTTCCGGTCGCTGCTTCATACACGTTGAGATTCATCGTGTTTTGCCCTCGATTTAATTCGGCAATTACCACATATTTTTCATCAGGAGTCCAACTCAAATTGGTCATGTAATCATCAATGGCTTCGCTTTTAGGACTGATAAATATCGTTTTACCCGTAGCAAGAAAATAGATTCCTACACGAACATTCTCTGAAGTTTGTCCTGCCATGGGATATTTGATAGGTACCAATTGCCCGGGTGTTTTTGTAATATCTAAAAGAGGATAATCCGCAACCTTAGTTTCATCTTTTTCGTAAAAAGCGAGATAGGTAGATTTTGGAGACCAAAAAATTCCACCGTGTATACCAAATTCGTTGCGGGAAATGGATTGACCTGATACGATACCTTTATCGTTATCTTGAGTAATCGCTATTTCCAATTCTCCTTTTTTGATGTAAAGATTATTTTCTTTGGTATACGCAAGAATAGTTTTTGGAGCATTAAAAGTTGCATTTTCTGCATTTTCAGGAGTGGTAATTATGGACTGACCTGTTTTGGCATTTACATCAAAACTGTAAAATTTACCATTTTCGGAGACTAAAATATGGGTAGCATCGATCCATTGTACACCGAAAAAATTAGTTAGTTTAGTACCTAATGTTTTGTTGATGTCTGCGAGCATGATCCATTCGTTTGCCTCTGGATTTGCTGCAGATGCTTTCATCATTTTTGTCCATGAATTCGTATAATAGACATAGTCTGATGAATTTGGAATCCATTGAAAACCGGTTAAACGGTCTGCGCCAAATTTGCGGTTTTGTTGCAATACACTTTCTTCAAGTGTTATGGTTTTTAGTTGAGCATTTGAAAATCCGAAGGCCAACAAAAAGCCTCCAATAATCATCCATTTATTATTCATATTGCCTTAATTTGTTTTGGGTAAAAATAGCCAATTCTTATACAATAGGAGTTTGATCACCATTTTTTGTTACAAAAAAAAGGACAACTTATTAGGTTGTCCTTTGATTGCTTTGCTTTTATATTAATTTGTGTAAGGAATACTCGCAAAATAGAATTGATTGTTTTCTCTAACACGTACAATCGTCAACATTCTAGTGTCATTGTTGTACCAAAATAAACGATTTACATTTCGACATTGAATATTGTTGGTAATAGCGTAATTTGGATTTATTGTAGTTTTTGTTTTAGTGTCTGTCCCTACTTTATATAATGTACTGTATTCTGAATACACTCCTGTTTGAATTAGATAATCACTCATGATTTTTACCACACCCATTGAATGATAAAATGGGCAATCACCATAATAACGATTGTCAAATTCTTGAGTAGATTTATAATCACCTTCTGTTGAAAAAACAAGTAAGCGGCAAGGTCCAAAAGCATATTTTGGATCACCCATGTTGGGGTCATTTGGAAATGACTTATTAGGAATAATTCCGTTTTTGAATTGGCCTTCAACAAAAACATGGATTTCGTTATTTTCAACAAAAACATTTTCAATGGAGATGTCTGCTATTTCGGAATTGTATTTAAAATCAATGGGAGAATTCTTTAATAAGCGACCATTTTCAAAATCATAAAATGCAAAATGCGTATAATTTCCTCGTGTATATCGATTGTTTGAGTAATTAAAAGAAACGAGGTACTCAACACTACCAATAGAAATCATTTGGGGGTTATTAAAACCTACAGCCTCTGTAATGTTTTTATTAACAACGTTTTCACCTTCAACGAGGGTCAAATATTTGCTGTATTTATTTCCGTCGGGATAACGAACAAGTATGATTTTACCAGTATTACTTACGTTAAATCCATGACCTCTAGATTCATCCGTGTAAGTAACCGTTTTTTTGCTGACTTCCTTAAGTGTTTTGCCATCCAATAGAATACAATCGATTTCTTCAGGTTCTTTTTTGGGATGGTATTTTTCAAAAACAACTGCAATGTAAGCTCCATTTTGAGAACGACTAACTCTAAAATTACCCATTCTCAACAAAGAAATTAAAGGATACGTTGCAATAACGGTGGTCGTAAATTCTCCTGTTGTTTTATCAAAAACATATTGATACAACTGAATTTGCTTGGTTTTATTGGCATACGATTCAATGTAAACAGCTACTTTATTGTTGTCTATTTCATAGGATCCCATGTGATTGTGTAGGGTGCTAATGTCAATCTTGAAATCTTTTGTGTAGGTATTTACCAATTGATTTTTTTGGTCAAATTTTCGAAAAGTAATTTCGTGTTTAGGTAACATACCAAAAACATTAGAAACCGTGTGTAAGTAGAAATTATAATTATCTTGTAATACAATTTTTGCATCAGTTTCTTTTTCGGCATTCATTTCAAATTTCGCTCCTATTATTGGTGAAACTTGTGCTAAGCTTATCGTACTAATAAGTACAAAAAGAATGGAATAGAATCGTTTTTTCATGTTATTTCATTTTATAAATTTGGGATTCAAGGTTTTTAAGTTCCTCCGTGTCATCACGATTTAAATCCATATAAATTAAGTTCTCTTGCATATCATTTAAATTTTTTTCTGCCTCTGATTTTTGATTTAAGGCAAGATTTAAACGAATAAGATTCATGTAAATGTTTGAAGCAATCTTTGCATTGTAGTCTGCTTTTTTGTCTTTATAATCTACTTTGGCTAAACAACTTTTTAATACATCCACACCTTTTTGAATTCCGTTACGCGCAGCATTTGAAATTTCAGGATCTTGTGGGTCAAGTTTGCGTAGATTAGTACTAATATATATGTGAGCTTTTTCTAAATCATCATATTTACCTTTATTTTTTACAGTTACCATTTTAACTTTTCGAACTTCAGTTTTATAGCCAAATTGTTCATTAAGGTAACGATTGATGGAAGCCATTACTTCTGCAAGGAAATTTTTTTCAGCTAAAGGTTTGTTGATGTTATTACTGGGCGAAGAAGAAATAAACTTAAATTCTTGGTACAACTGCGTTGCAGCTTTTTCGACACCATTCACTTTTGCACTGATCTTTGTAGGTTGTTTTGCATACGTTTGTCCTGCATTATCTTGAAAAGCTATTTTTTGAATATCGACAACAATATCTAATATGTTTTGACCACGTGTGAATCCATCAACATTGATTTGAGTCGCCAAAACATCATTATTGACAATAACATAATTATTTAAGTTAGGCTCTTGGTATACGGGCGGGTAGGGTTTAACATAAACGGGTTTGTTTGGAGTAACTAGACGAGGAGCTCTCCCTTGTTCAGTCATACTCATACGTTCTATTAAAGTTAATTTTTTGAATTCAGCCGATTCCAATTCAAATTTTGCTTTAGCAGCGGCAACTTCTTGATCGTAATTTTTTAATTTTTCTTGGTATTCTTTTTCACTATTTGCAAGAACAGTTGCATAGTTTTTTAAAGTGTTTTCGAAATCTACTTTTGATTGGGCAATAATGCTTTCTGCTGTAACATTGTATGGAGATGTCACGGTTACTTTAAATTGGCGTTGTGTTTCTTCAATTTGATTTTTAGGTGGGTTTGAAATACGGTAGTCAATCCAGTCATCATTAAAACTTTGTGCCGAAACGGTAAGCGAACAGATAACTACGAATACAATAGTGTACAATTTTTTCATTTTCTTTTGTGTTTGATTCTAGTGCTTTGATAATGATTTTATTATCGAATGTAAAAATATTTTATTTTCAGAGATAAATATAAATATTGGCAATAATATTTCTATCCAAATTTTAGTTTGTTGATTCATTTAAAGGTCAAAAAAAAACCCGGAATTTCCGGGTTTACGTTTTATTCTTCTTGTTCTTTATCTAAATATTCTTGGACAATTTCAATGGCATTGGTCACAACATCACTCAAAGCAGTGATAAAACTTCCTTCTTGTGCCGTATCAATAGCATGTTTAATGGCCTCGGTTTCTTTGGTGATTATTTCATGAGTAACCGTTGAACCACTTTCATGAATTCCATCCATAATAAGTCCGATGATTTCCTCTTCGGTGCGTCCCCGCAAGTGTTTTTCTTGGCGAATAATAATGTGGTCAAACATGCGGGCGGCAATTTTTGCACACTCTTTTATATCTTCATCACGTCGATCGCCGACACCGGCTATGATTCCAATTTTTTTAGTTGCATCCACGCTCGACAAGAACTCTTCAACTCCACGATACCCAGCTGGATTGTGGGCAAAGTCGATCATTACTTTGAACTTTTTAAATTCAAAAATATTCATACGACCTGGTGTTTGCGCGGCTCCAGGAATAAAGGTTTGAAGGGACAAACTGATATCTTCCGTTTTGAAACCGTGAAGATAACCGGCTAGTGTAGCTGCCAAAACATTGGCAATCATGAATTTCGCTTTGCCTCCCATGGTTAAAGGAATGTGTGTGGCACGTTCGACACGAATTTTCCATTCGCCCCTTTTGATGGTAATGAAACCATTTTCATAAACCGCCACAATTTTTCCTTCTTTAGAGAGTTCGCGGACTTTTGCACTGTTTTCATCCATGGAGAAATAGGCAATATTGCAGCTCAAGTCTTTGGCAATTTTCATGCATTGTTCATCGTCTGCATTGAGAATCGCCCAACCGTCTTTTTTAACACTGCGAACGACTACACTTTTTACGCGTGCTAAATCATCCAAGGTGTGAATATCTTGTAAGCCCAAATGGTCTTCTTGAATGTTGGTAATAATGGCGATGTCGCAACGACTAAATCCTAAACCGGAGCGTAAAATTCCGCCTCGAGCCGTTTCCAAAACAGCAAACTCAACGGTGGGGTCTTTTAAAATATATTCCGCAGAAATGGGTCCCGTTGTATCGCCTTTTTCCATCATGTGGTTTTGTACATAAATACCATCTGAAGTAGTAAAACCAACACGGAAACCGTTATTTTTCACAATATGTGCCATTAAGCGTGTTGTCGTGGTTTTACCATTGGTACCCGTAACGGCTATAATAGGTATACGGGAAGGTTTTCCAGGAGGATACAACATGTCAATCACTGGTGCCGCCACGTTGCGTGGTAATCCTTCCGATGGAGCCAAGTGCATACGGAAGCCGGGTGCTGCATTTACTTCCAAGATACAACCGCCGTTTTCTTTTAAAGGTTGGGTTAAGTTTTGCGCCATGATATCAATACCACAAACGTCCAAACCGATCACACGAGAAATGCGTTCACACAAGAAAATATTTTCCGGGTGCATTAAGTCAGTCACATCCACTGACGTTCCTCCCGTACTTAGATTTGCGGTCGATTTCAAATACACAATTTCATCCTTGGCCGGAACGGTATCCAAATCGTAGCCCAATTTGGTTAACAAGTCCGTTGTATCGCGATCCACCGTAATTTCGGTCAACACATTTTCATGGCCATACCCACGCCGCGGATCTTTATTGGTTTCATCAATCAATTGTTGAATGCTATTCACGCCATCACCTTTCACATGGGCAGGCTCACGCAATGCTGCAGCCACCAATTTATTGTCAATCACCAACACTCGGAAATCAAAACCGGTGATGAATTTTTCAACGATTACCCTGCGGCTGTAGTTTTTAGCATGGGCTAATCCTTCTTTGGCATCTTCTAAATTTTTGACATTGATAGAAGCCCCTTTACCATGGTTTCCGTCCAAGGGTTTGATCACAATAGGGAAACCAATTTTTTTGATAACCGCTTCTAAATCTTCTTCATCGACACAAATGCCGCCACTGGCTACAGGAATCGAGGCCATGTCGAGCATGCGTTTGGTTTCTTCTTTATTACAAGCAATGTCTACAGCAATATTGCTGGTCTTACAAGTTATGGTTGCCTGAAAACGCATTTGGTTTACACCATAACCCAACTGTACAAGGGAGTTGGTTCCCAAACGAATCCAAGGAATATCACGAGCAACCGCTTCATCTACGATACTTCCGGTAGAAGGACCAAGTCGAACGCGTTCTCGTATTTCGCGCATTTTTTGGATGTCGGCTTGTACATCATAGTCGGTTCCAGCAATTAACGCTTCGGCGATTCGCACCGAGGATTCTGCGGCATACATTCCTACGCTTTCTTCAACATAACTAAATACGACATTATATACACCCGGAGTTTTGGTTTCTCGGGTGCGACCAAAACCAGTTTCCATTCCGGCAAGCGTTTGAATTTCAAGTGCAATATGTTCAATGACATGGCCCATCCATGTTCCACGATCAATACGGGAAAAGAATCCACCGCGCATCCCTTCCGAACAACGGTGCTCAATCATGGTGGGGAACATGGCTTCAATGCGTTCGCGGAATCCCGGAATTTTATTAGTGGGTTTTTCCTCCATGTCTTCTAAGTCGAGACGCATTTGGATTAATTTTTTACGTTGTACGCTCCAAATGTTGGGTCCGCGAAGGGCCTGAATCTTTTCAATTTTCATAAAACGAGTGTCTTGTGGTTGATTTTATCTAACGAATTTGTTAAAAATAAGGAATTATTTTTTTGAATGTATGGAATACTTGTGAAAAAATAAATTTTAAGAACTATTAATCTGAAATTCAACAAAATGATTACTTATCGAATTCTTGCTACGTGGAAAACTTGGGGAAAACTCATGGACTAATTGTGAAGAAAACGTTTGCGAAATGTGTTGAAATGGTTATTTTTACCGCCATGAAAATACTTGGAAAATTGATCATTATCGGGGGGGCAGTAGACAAAGGAAGTTTTACCGAAACCGATTTGGATACGACAGCTCCTCAAAACTTGAACTTCTTTGAGGAAGGTATTTTAAAACGCATCATCAAAGAATCATTATACAAAGAGAATTCACGTATTGAAGTCATAACGACGGCTTCAAAGATTCCGCGTCAAATCGGTCCTGAATATGTGAAAGCGTTCAATTATTTAGGCGCACACAATGTCGATGTATTGTATATCGAAAAACGGGAGCAAGCGATGGATCCCGAAATTATTCAGCGTTTGCGCGATGCGGATGTGGTCATGTTTACGGGTGGCGACCAATTGCGTTTAACGTCTATTTTGGGAGGTACACCGTTTCACGATTTGTTATTGGATAAATACCGTAACGAGCACTTTATTTATGCAGGTACATCAGCGGGTGCAGCGGCAGCTTCCAACAATATGATTTACCAAGGAAGTAGCAGCGAAGCCTTGTTGAAAGGGGAAGTCAAAATTACTTCGGGATTGGGATTGATTGACGATGTCGTGATTGATACCCATTTTGTACAACGCGGTC
>CAYNDK010000005.1:0-38793 GCA_964395965.1 uncultured Flavobacterium sp. | reverse complement strand
AATTTATGGGTAGTAACAACTTCTGGACTCACACGATTCAATGGTTCTACTTGGACAACGTACAATGCGTTGACGTCTATTAACTCCATCGAGATCGATTATACGAATGGTATTTGGGTAACCAACAATGGAAACTTATATAAGTTTAATGGTACTGATTTTAACTTTACGGCTCAAGGCACAGATAAATTATTAAAAACTTCAGGGGATCTTATTTACATCGCAGGTTTTGATAGTTTTATGACCTATACTGTAGATGGAACACTTTTTAGCAATTATTACACAAACAATTCATGCTTGGCGGGCTATCAATTGAATGCGTTAGACGTAGACAGTAGCAATAAAACATGGATTGCTTTTAACGGAAATGGGATTCAAAATTTCACTAACTGTGTTACCTATAACACGTCAAATTCGGGGTTGCCTGACAATTACTTTAGCGCACTCAGAACTCAATCCTCAGGAGTGATTTGGGCAGGAACATTACAATTAGGTTTGGTAAAAATGACGCCAAGTTCTACTACGTGTAATCCTCCAACAAATTTTTCAACAACAAATATTACTTCCACTACAGCCACTTTGAATTGGACAGCTGCAACACCAGCGCCCACAAGTTATGTGTATTTATATAATACTGCCCCAACAATTGGCGGAATTAATGGAAATACCGTTTCTACTTCAGCAAATTTAACAGGTTTGTTACCCAATGCCGATTATTATTGGTGGGTAGCTTCAGTATGTGGTACTACCCAAACTGATTGGGTGTATGGAGGATTTTTTGCTACTGCACCAGCAACTTGTTTTTCCCAATTGAGTTGTGCAGCTTTGGGAGCCGCAGCCATAAAATCGGACGGTTCACTTTGGGCTTGGGGTTCAAGTGTAAACGGTTCAATTGGTGATGGAACCAATACCAGCCGCAATTATCCCGTGCAAATTGGAAATGAAACTACCTGGCAAAGTGTTTCCGAAACAGCATTTACAGGTATGGCTATCAAAAGTGATGGGTCACTTTGGGGTTGGGGACAAAATATTGGAAACATTAATTCAACATCTCCAAGCTCAGTATTATCACCTGTCCGTGTGGGAACTGCTAACAATTGGCAATCGGTTTCGGCGGGTACGGGACATACTGCGGCGATAAAAACCAATGGAACGCTTTGGACTTGGGGGTCAAATGGCTATGGACAACTCGGATTAAGTACAAGTTTAAATTACTTCGAACCCACTCAATTGGGAACAGATACTTGGATAAGTGTTTCTGCAGGTTATGATTATACATTAGCAGTTAAGTCAAACGGTACACTTTGGGCTTGGGGTTACAACAATAAAGGTCAGTTGGGTAACGGAACTTTGAGTGATAGTAATACACCTATACAAATTGGTACCGCAACCAACTGGTCAAAAGTATATGCAGGAAATGGAAGTTCGTTTGCTCTTAAAACAAATGGTACACTTTGGGCATGGGGAGATAATCAGTATAGTCAATTAGGTGACGGAACGATTACCAATAGAACTACACCCGTGCAAATTGGAACTGCCAATGATTGGCAACAGCTTGGTGTTGGAGGTGGACATGCAGTGGGTAAAAAAACAAACGGAACTATTTGGGCTTGGGGATTGAATAATTATACGCAATTGGGCAATGGTACAAACGTCAGCAGTAGTACACCCATACAAATTGGGACAGCTACCAATTGGTTAAGTATTGATGCAGGTGTTTCAACAACATCTGCCATCAAGACCGATGGAACAATGTATGTTTGGGGGCGCAATAATTTAGGTCAATTGGGTGATGGAACCACATCACAGCGCAGTGCGCCTATCCCAATCAACTGTCCGACAACTAGTTTAGGTCTTAGTGATAATGTAGTCTTAGGAAGTGAAATAAAAGTGTATCCTAATCCAACGAATGCAATGGTAACAATTTCGGGTGAACAGGAGATAGTAGCATTAGTTGTCTATAATTTACTGGGTCAAGAAGTGTTGACAAAATCTATCAATGCAACCGAAACAACACTTGATGTGTCACAATTACCAAAAGGAACCTATATGATGAAGTTAAAAACTGTAAATACGGTTCAGACCCTGAAAGTGATAAAACAATAAATTACTAAAGATTTAAATTTATTTATCCCAAACTCAAAAGGTTTGGGATTTTTTTATGGGGACTTTTTTTGAATGCTATTAATGGTAAATCCGTATTTTTGGACTTCATTTTAGAACGATTTCGTCCTTATGAAAATTCAGATGCCCTCTTTTCTTTCAACAATAACCTTCATGAAATTGCCCTTACTGGTGCGAACAATCCAGTATTATACTTTTATTTTGTGCTTGCTCTCTTTTTCCATTGCTGCCTCAGCACAGGAGTTAACAAAGACGGAAATTATCCAGATTCGAAAAATACAACAACTGCTTTTAACTTCGCCCAAACAAGCTTATGCGGAAGCGCTCAAATTGAAACAATCCAAAAAAGGATTAGCTAGCGATTGTGGTGATTATTATGTTGCTTGTTCGTTTTATGCTGAAAATCAATACGCTAAATCCAAAATTTTATTACAGAAATTATTGGTAGAAATTGATCAAAATCCGGTTTTGAACCAACAGAAAGGGTATCAAGATTTAATGGGAATGTGCGTAAATAAATTGTTTTATATCTATAAAAATCTTGGGGAGTATAATCAAGCCTTGGATTTATTACAAGCCTATAAACAGAAAATTCCTAGTGATCGTTACCAACAACAGTTTGGAATTATTAAGATTGCAATGGGCAATTATGCAGAGGGAATCGAATTGTTAAAGCTGGATTTGCATAATTCCAAACATTTGAAATTAGGTGTCGCTGAAAAAAAAGCAATGAATGACAAACTGTTTGCGGATAAAAACAATGAAATAGGAGAAGCCTATCAAAAGTATTATTTGAAAGATCCTCAAAAAAAGTTTCTAGATTCGGCAGACGTTTATTTTAACCGTGCGGCTTCTTTAATGTTTAAAGACCATTTTCAAACAGATTTTACACAAGCTTTGTTATACATGCATAAAGCTAAAAGTGCTGCTTTGAAGGGAGATTATGCGTCAGCATTGGCCTATTATCAAAAGAGAAATGACTATCCGCAAATAGCCACAAATTTACGTACGGTCCAAATTTTTGACTTGGGAATGGCAGATTGTTACCTTCATGAACAAAATACAGATTCAGCGGTTTATTATGCTAAAGCGTTCATCAAAAATTATCAAATCACCCAAGTTTCAAAAGAGAATTTACTGATTGCATATTCGATTCTTTCTCAAAGTTACAGTCGCCAAAACAAGTTAAATCTAGCCTATGAGTATGCTCAAAAGAGCCTCAAACTTATTGACGAGTTAAATGCGATTAAAAACAAATCGGTTGATTTTCTTCACAATTATGATATCAAATCAATACAATCTGAGTCAGATGCAATACTCACGGCACGAAATCATTTAAAATGGATTCTACTCGGATTGTCGGTTTTATTTTTAGGGCTCTTGTTCAGTTTTTATTTTTACTACAAAAAACAAAAGGAAAAACACCAACG
Organism: uncultured Flavobacterium sp.; assembly: GCA_964395965.1. Taxonomy (GTDB): domain Bacteria; phylum Bacteroidota; class Bacteroidia; order Flavobacteriales; family Flavobacteriaceae; genus Flavobacterium. The sequence goes on along the minus strand of CAYNDK010000005.1, from coordinate 35,239 downwards.
ATTTCTGGCTATTATTCAACGCTTGAAAGAAACCAAGCAACAAACAATCACAGAAGTACCTGTTGATTTGAGTGAAAATCCGCAGTTGCTTTCAAAATTTCTAGATGCAGAATTGATTGATAAAATTCAAAATGGGTTACTGCGATTGGAAGCAAAAGAAGCCTATTTAAAATCGGATTTTAAGTTGGCCTTTGTAGCCAAAAAATTGAATACAAATACGTCTTATCTATCGCAATATTTTAATCATATTCGGTTAAAATCATTCTCGGATTATACTCAAGAATTACGCATTGATTATGTACTTCGAAAGCTGCAAGAATCGCAACAATTTCGAAATTTCACCTTACAAGCAATTGCAGAAGAGGTTGGCTATAAAGATGCAAATACCTTTGTTAGGGTGTTTAAAAAGCAAACAGGACTCTCGCCAAACTATTACATAGAGAATTTGCAAAAACAAGAGTCAAGTATTTGACAATTAATGCATTATAAATTATTTTGTCTGCTATTATTTATAAATTACCCTACACTTAAATTGTGCAAATCAGGTCTTGGCGTTAGATTTACAATCTAAATACAGGGCTTGTCCGCAATCCATCATCATAGTGATTTTGGTTATTTAATAGGATTGCAGTTTGTTCTGTATTGTTGAACGCTCTTGATTCTATTGATTTACTCTCTCTAAACATCCACCATAAATCAACCATTATCTGCCAAAAAATAAACAAGAATTGAACACTTGAATAGTAAGCACAAACATGAAAAGTAAAAGCCGGCATTAAGCAATTCTTTGTTTGAATTAGTTAGTTTGGAAAAGGTCGATTTTCTCAATGCTTCGTTTCGATACGTTGAATAAAGTCCCTTTTGGGAGGAATGATACGATTTAAGAAGTCTTTCATTTTTTATTATCCAAAGCCTCATTAAGGGGCTTTGGATATTAAGTAAATCAGTTGGTTATCGCGTCAATCAAACTAACTCTAAAGTAACGAATGCTGTCCATAATTCAACGATTTTTTATAATAGGAATATTTATGTCATTTGCGCTGACTTCACATGCGCAAGATGCAACGATCGATTCCTTAAAACGTGCTTTTACCAATCCAAAATTGCACGATAGTACTAAATTAAGGGCCCTTTCTACCATCATGGGTAGCCAGTATACCTTGGAAGATCCCAATTATTACTACCTGAATGGGATGATGGAAAAAATGGCACTTAAGAATTTTAAATCTAATGCAGCTCATCCTGACCAACAGAAACTCTATGCCGATTATTTAGGTGAAGTTTATGCGTCATCAGCAATTGGCGCACAGCGAAAACGAGATTACCGAAGTGCCTTTGTTGCTATTAACAAAAGTATCGTCTTCTATAAACGAAGCAAATCGTATGAGCTGATGAATTTTTCTATAGTTACCAAAGGAACGTTGTATTCAGATATTCAGGATTATGAAAAAGCATTGGAATGTTTTTTTCAACCGTTACGTTATTTTGAACAAGCAAAAGAAGAGAATAGCGCCAGCGGAGTTTCCTATGTGCAAACCTATTTAGGACAAGTGTACTTAAAACAAAAAAAGTATACTCAATCGATTCATTACTATCAAAAAGCAAACACCTATTATGCTAAGTTGAAGCAACCTACTGCACAAGACTTACATGAGCAGAGCTACATTTTTGCCAATATCGGGAAATGTTTTGCTGCTTTAAAAAATAGTCAACAAGCGATTAACTATTTTAATCAATCTATTGCCTTAGCCGAAAAAATTGGAGATGTGGTCACTACTAATATGGTGATGGGAATGATTGCTTCAATAAAGATTGAACAAAAAAAGTATGGTGAAGCGGAGCAAATTTTACTTGCAAATCTTAAAGCACCTTTCCAACCCTTGATGTTTATTGGCAATTATAAAAGTTTAGCCGAATTATATCTTGCTCAAAAAGACTATGTTAAAGCAGAATCCTATGCTGATAAAGCATTTGCTTTAAGTAAAGAATACAAACAATTTGAGATGTTAACGGCTGTTTCTGGTTTGTTGTATACCCTTAGCACAAATACAAAAAATTATAAGAAGGCTTTGGATATGCATTTGCTAAACACGCGATTACTAGACTCAAGTAAAATGGAAGTCGCACGCAATGCGATGGCACAGCAAGAGTTGAAATATGGTTTTGAAAAGAAAGCGTTGCAATTAAAAATAGCCGCTGAAAAGGAAAAGGCATTACGAAATACAGGGTTGCTAGTACTTTCAAGTTTAGTTGTATTGTTGTTGATTTCGGGTTATTTCTACTACAGAACGACCAAACAAAAGCAAGCGATCTCTGTTTTGGAAAAAGATCAAATTAAACAAAAATTGATGGTCACTCAAATGAATCCGCATTTTATCTTTAATTCTATTGATAATATTCAAGGGTTGATTTATGAAGATAAAGACGACGAGGCTATTGATTATTTGACGAAGTTCTCCAAACTTACACGGCAGATTCTAGAAAACTCAAATGAGAATTACATTTCATTGGAAGAAGAAATAGAAATGACATTAAACTATTTAGCCATTCAGCAGTTGTTGTATGATAATAAGTTTGAATACCGTTTAGTTGTCGAAGAAACCATTGATCAAGAATCCATTTTTCTCCCTCCGATGTTAACACAACCTTTTATTGAAAATGCTATAAAACATGGGTTGAGCTCTTCTTCAAGGAATGGAAAAATCAATATTCATTTTTTTCTACAAGGAGAAAAGTTGTTTTTTGAAGTCACCGATAACGGAAAAGGATTTGATACCTCACAAAAAGTGTCCAATCATAAATCTCTTGCCATGACTATTACTAAAGAACGTTTGGTGAGTTATACCAAAAACAATCAATTTGTGGTGCATGCAGACAATATTTTGGATCATGAAACCAATGTTGTTGGCGCAAAAGTAAGTTTTGAAATCCCTTATATTATTGAAAGTTAAAGAAGTATGTTGCGAGCAATAATCATCGATGATGTAGAAACTATTCGTAAAAAAAATATAGCCTTAATTCAGGCCAACTGTCCGTCCATCAATATTATTGGTCAAGCAGATGGGGTAAATACGGGTATACAACTCATTCGCCAACTTCTACCCGATTTAATTTTTTTGGATGTAGAAATGCCAGATGGCACGGGTTTCGATTTATTACAACAACTCATGCCATTTACATTTAAGGTCATTTTTATAACAGGGTATGAGGATTTTGCAATTCGAGCATTTCGTTTTTCAGCCATTGATTACTTGCTAAAGCCCCTCAATACTAGCGACTTGATAGAAGCAGTAAAGAAGGCAGAAGCCGCTCTTTCGAAAGAAGTTTTTGATGTTAAACTACACAACTTATTTGCCAATTTAGAGCGTCCACAAAACATGCAGAAGTTGGTCTTGAAAACTATGGATAAGATTTATTCGGTGAGTATTCAAGATATCGTTCACTGTGAATCAGATAAAAACTACACTACGTTTTATTTTATTAACGCACCCAATTTGGTCGTTTCAACCCATTTAAAAGAATATGAAATGCTATTAAAACCGCATAGCTTTTTTCGCACCCACAAATCGCATTTAATCAATATGGCTTATTTTGATCATTTTGTAAAAACAGAAGGAGGGAACACCATTGTGATGAAAAATAAAGCCGTAGTTCCTTTATCTGTGCGAAAAAAAGAAGAATTTCTAACCTACTTAGAGGCATTTTAAAAAAGGTTTGAAACGTTTTTTCATTAGTAACAAACGGAAATAGATTGTTTACCAACGTTACTTCATCGGTCCAATAAACCCCATTTTAACCGCTTAATTTTATGCTGTTTTTCATGTAAGAACAGCATTTTAAATCAATAATAAAATCATAAATACTAAAGACCAATTAAATTAAAACAAGGTTCACCTAATAGAACCAATAAATGAAAAACATGAAAAAAATTACTACTTTCTTACTTCTACAATTTAGTATTGCTCTCTTCGGACAGCAATGTTGGCAATCCGTTTCAGGGGGAAATGAACACACCTTTGCGATTGGCAGTAACGGAACACTTTGGGGCTGGGGCGCGAATGACTACGGTCAGTTGGGCGATGGAACTGGAGTGAATAAATACGATCCAACACAAATCGGTACGGCTACCAACTGGTTGAGTGTCGATACTGGCTTTGATTTTACACTCGCTTTAAAAGCAGATGGAACAATTTGGGCTTGCGGAGATAATTATGATGGTCAATTGGGCGATGGGACGAATACCGTTCGCGCTTCTTTTGTACAAGTGGGTACAGCGACCAACTGGCAATCCATCAGTGTGGGTTACGGCCATGTTTTAGCCATAAAATCCAACGGGACACTTTGGGCTTGGGGATATAATGGTTCGGGCCAACTTGGCGATGGAACCACAACGAGTCGTAACAGTCCGGTGCAAATTGGAACTGCTACCAATTGGGCCAAAGTCTATGCCGGTTCTGATCACACCATTGCCATCAAAACCAACGGAACCATTTGGGCTTGGGGCCGAAATAACTATGGTCAAATAGGTGACGGTACAACGACCAATCGTTCGACTCCCGTACAAATAGGAACGCTTACCACTTGGTCAAAAATTTCAACCGAAGGAGATCACAATGTTGCTTTAAAAACCGATGGGACTTTATGGGCTTGGGGTAGAAATACGAACAGTCAAATTGGCGACGGAACAACGACCAACCGCACCACACCTACACAAATTGGTACGGCAAACAACTGGCAAAGTATTTCAGGAGGCTCTTTACATACCTTAGCGATTAAATCAAATGGAACACTTTGGGCTTGGGGGAATAATAGTTATAACCAAATTGGGAATGGTACAACAACAGAGCAAACTACGCCACTTCAAATAGGAACAGATACCAATTGGCAAGTAGTCAATGCAGCTTATGAAAATTCATTTGCATTGAAAACCACTGGTGAATTGTGGTCTTGGGGAAGTAACGGAACAGGTCGCTCAGGAATTAGCAACTTGAGTTTTTCCAATATTACAACACCGAAAAACATGGTGTGTCCAACCTCTATTTTTGTTCCAGCGATGTGTTGGAAATCAGTAGCGCAAGGTCTTTCTTTTGCTGTAGCCATTAAAACCGATAATACGTTATGGGCTTGGGGACGAAATGATTACGGTCAATTGGGCGATGGAACGAATGTTGACAAGTCTACACCAGTACAAATTGGTACAGCAGGCAATTGGAAAACAGTTGTTGCAGGAGATTCCCATGTGATTGCCTTAAAAACCGATAATACACTGTGGGCTTGGGGTTATAACAATTATGGACAATTAGGTGATGGAAGTACAGTTGTATTTCGAAATCAACCGGTACAAATTGGCACCGCAAATAACTGGGCTTCTTTAGCAGCGGGTGAATTTTATTCCATGGCTATTAAATCGAATGGAACGCTTTGGGGTTGGGGTCGCAATAACTACAACCAACAAGGGGATGGAACTTATTTTAATAAAAATATTCCGGAACAAATTGGTACCCAAACCAACTGGTCCATGGTGTCTTGTGGTAGAGAACATACAATTGCTATAAAAACTAACGGAACACTTTGGGGTTGGGGCTACAACTATTACGGACAATTGGGTGATGGAACTACCACCAATCAAGATGAACCCGTACAAATAGGAACAGACACCAACTGGAATATGGTTGCTACAGGTGAGTTACACAGTTTAGCTCGAAAAACAAATGGTACATTGTGGAGTTGGGGCTACGCATTAAGTGGACGATTAGGAACGAATTCTTTTTCCAATCAATTAATACCAGTTCAAATTGGTACAGCAACTAATTGGAAGAATTTTGACGGAGGGTATGCACATTCGGTGGCAACTCGCACCGACGGAACGTTATGGACGTGGGGACTATACGATTATGGCCAACTCGGGTTTGTGGGTTCTGCCAATCAATATGTGCCTGTACAAGTTGGAACCGCAACCAATTGGAATTTAGTCGCAGGTGGTTTCCACCATATGTCGGCTACCCGTTTAGACAACTCTATTTGGACATGGGGTGTTAATATCAATGGCGAAATGGGAGACGGAACGAGTTCGAGTTCCAGCACACCAAAAGCGTTAAATTGTTTTACAAGTACGTTGGCAGTTACTGATTTTGAAGACGAGGCAATTCTAAATGCTTATCCCAATCCAGTGCAGGCAATTCTTCATGTCACAGCAAGTGAAAATATTCAAAAAGTCGTGATTTACAATTTGATGGGGCAAGAAGTGTTGCAACAAAACTTTGAATCTAATGCCGTAGAAATCAATGTTGAATCACTGTTTGCTGATGTTTATTTCGTAAAAGTAGTAAGCGGTAGTCACGTAAGTACTTTAAAAATTATCAAAAAATAAGCCCCCTCATGAAGAAAATTATTAGTACAGGACTTATCCTTGTTTTGGGAGCTATGTCTTCAATACAAGCTCAATTTAGTAGTACGTCCAATCCTTGGAATATTCCGATAGTTTCCGATTCGGAAGACTATTATGTGTCGAGTAGTTTGCACCAAGTTTTTGATATTAACGGGGATGGAAAAATCGATTTTATTGATTCAGAAAATCAAAATTCCTCAGCACCAGATGTGTTTTTGAGTGGAAATCAAAAATATTGGAGGGTCTATTTAGGAAATGGGTCGGGATTTAGCGCAACGTCAACGCAGTGGAATATTCCGATAGTTTCTGATAATGAAGAATATTATGTGTCGAGTAGTTACCATCAAGTGATTGATATGAACGGTGATGGGAAACCCGATTTTGTGGATTCAGAAAATGAAGCGACGTCAGGTTCGGATGTCTTTTTAAATGGTAATCAAAAATACTGGAAAGTCTATTTGAATACAGGTTCGGGATTCAGTGCAACAGCAACCCAATGGAACATCCCTATTGTATCCGATAACAGCGACTATATGGTTTCAAGTGATTACCATCAATTAGTCGATATGAATGGTGATGGTAAACCCGATTTTGTGGATTCAGAAAATGAAGCGACATCAGGTTCGGATACGTTTTTAAATGGCAATCAAAAATATTGGAAAGTCTATTTGAATACGGGTTCGGGTTTTAGTGCATCGGCCACTCAATGGAATATTCCTATTGTATCCGATGATTATGATTTTATCGTTTCCTATTCCTACCATCAAATCATCGATATGAATGGCGATGGCAAACCGGATTATGTGGATTCTGAAAACCAAAATTCGTCAGGTGCCGATGTCTTTTTAAATGGAAATCAAAAATACTGGAAGGTCTATTTAAATACCGGAACCGGTTTTAGTGCAACAGCCACGCAATGGAATATTCCGATTGTATCCGATGATAGTGATTATTATGTTTCATACAATTTCCACACAACAATGGATATGAACGGCGATGGCAAACCTGATTTTGTGGATTCTGAAAATCAAAACTCTTCCAGTGCAGACGTATTTTTAAGTGGGAACCAAAAATATTGGAAAGTCTATTTAAATAATGGTGCAGGATTTAATGCTACTTCGGTGCAATGGAATATCCCCATTGTTTCTGATACAGAAGAATACTATGTTTCGGCCAGTTTCCACCGTGTGATGGATTTTGACGGCGATGGCAAAGTCGATTTTATTGATTCTGAAAATGAAGCCACTTCAAGCGCCGATGTTTTTTTAAATGGCAATCAAAAATACTGGAAAGTTTATTCGAACACGTCTGTGTTGGCAAATGAAAGTTTTGTAACACCAACCTTAAAATTGTACCCAAATCCAGTTCAAAATCAACTGTATATTGTTTCTGAAGAACAATTAAAACAAGTGACATTGTATTCATTAATGGGGCAAGAATTGTTTTCACAGACTTTTTCAAGTCAAGAAGCACAAGTTGAACTATCTGATTTAATACCAGGGATTTACTTGGTCAAGGTGGAAACAGAAAGTGCCGTGAAAACAATTAAAATTCAAAAAAAATAAATCACAAAACGCTCCAATCTCAAATTTAAAAAAGATATCATGAAAAAAATAGTTTTTTTGGCCCTGCTTGCCGCTGGATTTTCAGGACAAGCTCAATTGGGTAAATTGTTTAAAGATAAAAGCAAAGTCGAATTGTATCCTGAAGAGAAACTTGATTTTCCACAATACCAAAACCATATTGGTCAAGTTTGTTTTTCAAGCGAAGAGTTTGAACGAACGCTTCCTGAAGATAAGTACATCAAGACATACACTTTTGGAGATAAATTAACCATGCGAGCATTTATGGCAAATTCACCTGCAAATAGCATGTTGTTGCAGTTGGAACAAAGCGGAATTAAACCGAGGGAAATCAATGAAAATAGGAACTCTTTTAGTTACCAAACAAAGGTGCTTTTCTTCTTGTATTTGGATGGACAATTGGTAACAAACACCAGTTATGCTTCCAATTTTAATGAATCGGACATGACGGGATTGCCAACCCATCGCGCAGATTTAAATGATGGAACAGAAGAATTATTTTTTGGTGAAACCTTGTTTACCGACTTAAAACGGAAACAAGATTTGTTGACTCCAGGAACACACAAATTGCGTATTGAATTAGTACCCTATAAAACTGCTGGATTTGGATCTGAATTTAAATACAAACCCATCGCAGTTGGTGAAATTGATATGATTGTTAAAAATAATCCCATTGACCGAAACGATCCACAAGCGTGTTTGCCTTTGGCCAAAATGACTGACAAGGCACTAGAAGCAAAAATTTTTGCAGCCTATAAAAATAGATTTAAAGGAGATACTCCAAAAGAAGTTCGCATCACATCCTCACGTTGGTATATTGTGAAAAATGAATATACAGGAATTCCATTGCGTCGCACCATCAATGTAACAGTTGGGAAAACAAAAAATGGCAAGTGTAGTTATGATGAATATAGCTTTGCACAAGATTTTGATGGAACAAAATACCAAGATGAATTGTATCTCTTAGGCGAAGGTATAGGAACAATGCGAGAAATTAGTTGTAAATGTTTTAAGTCTTAACAAGTTAAATTTATTTCTAAACAACATCTCCTAATCTAATTTTTTAAACATGGATGTACTTGCAATTATAGGTGTGATTCTAATGGTTTATGGTTTTGCCAATGCGGCATGGTCAGCGGTACTTTACTTAATTTCTTTAAGTGCAGTAGCAGGAACTTCGCTTTCAAAAAAGGTTGGAACCTCTAATGAACATACCGATACTTATTTGGAAGAAGGCAAGGGATTTGCAAAAGCATTAGTTAAGAAAATTGTTATTCGCTTAGTCATAGGAGGAATCGGATGGTTGTTTTTCTTTATTGCTACAGGTCATTTTTAAAGCATGTCAAGATGAAAAAATTAGAAATAGAATTACACAAAAGAAGAGGTAAGTTTAAAGTCTATCTACTAGCTTCTTTCTGTGGTGTGTTCTGCCTGTTAATTTTTGGATTACAACTTTTGAAATCCGATTTTCATTGGTGGTTAGCAGCATTAGGTGTTTTGTTTCTTTGGGTAACCATCGTTTTGGTTTATAGGATCATTATTTATCTAAAGAGTAATCAAATGAAAATGGTGGTGCAATTTGATGGAGAAAAAATACATTTTTATAGTCATAATGAATTAGGGAATGTATTTAATTCATCTGATTACATAGATTCAGAACTTATTGGTCAAATATATATCAAAGAGCAAACACGTTATTTAATGCACAATTACAAATATGCTTATGAAGGTAAAGGCGTTAAAACAAGTATGTTCAAAGAAGAAATAGAAGCTTTTCCAGCTTTGTTTGAAGCAAGTGAAGATGATCGAAAAACGGTGCTAGAATTTGTCCAAGATTGTTTGCCTGATGCTAGTTTGGATTATGCATTCTCTTGGCAAAATGAGCTGCAAAAACAAGCATAATAGGAATATAATTAAAGTGTAAGCAAAACACGAATACCCAAAAAACCCCAATAGTAAAACGTTGGGGTTTTTGCATTAAAAAAGGTACTATTTTTTGAATGAATAAAATAGCTTCCTTTTTTTGTTTCTTTGTAATTCAAATGTAGGTATGAAACAAAATACAAAATCAGCGGCGATCGGATTTATTTTTATCACGATGCTTATCGATATTACGGGTTGGGGAATTATTATTCCGGTGATCCCGAAATTAATCCAAGAATTGATTCACGGCGATGTGAGTGAAGCGTCAAAAATTGGAGGTTGGCTCACGTTTGCCTATGCCATTACCCAGTTTGTGTGTGCGCCTTTGGTGGGGAATTTAAGCGATAAATTTGGACGCCGCCCCATCATTCTATTGTCGCTTTTGGCGTTTTCGATGGATTATGTGTTGTTGGCTTTTGCACCTACAATTACGTGGTTGTTTATTGGGCGAATTATTGCCGGACTCACGGGCGCGAGTATTACAACGGCCTCGGCCTATATTGCCGATGTGAGCACGCCAGAAAATCGCGCAAAAAACTTTGGAATGATTGGCGCCGCATTTGGCTTGGGCTTTATTATTGGTCCAGTTTTGGGCGGATTGCTCGGAGCTTACGGAGCGCGGGTGCCGTTTTATGCGGCTGCGGTGTTGTGTTTGCTCAATTTCTTATACGGTTTGTTCATTTTACCAGAATCTTTAGCACCTGAAAATCGTCGGGCCTTTAGTTTAAAACGCGCAAATCCGATAGGCGCCTTTTTAAATTTACGAAAATATCCTGTCTTGATTCCGTTGGTAATTTCCATGTTTTTATTGTATGTGGCTTCGCATGCGGTGCATAGCAATTGGAGCTTTTTCACGATGTATCAATTTGGATGGAAGGAACGCATGATCGGTATTTCGTTGGGCGTTATCGGATTGTTAGTGGGATTGGTGCAAGGCGGCTTAATTCGTTGGATAAACCCCAAGTTAGGCAATGAGAAAAGTATTTATTTGGGGATGGCGTTGTACACACTCGGTATGTTTTTGTTTGCGTTTGCAACTGAGAGTTGGATGCTTTTTGTGTTTTTAATTCCGTATTGTTTAGGCGGAATCGCGGGTCCGGCCATGCAGTCAGTGATTTCAGGAAAGGTTCCTGCCAATGAACAAGGCGAAATCCAAGGTACGCTCTCGAGTTTGATGAGTGCCTCCGCCATTGTGGGTCCGCCCATGATGACCTCACTCTTTTACTTTTTCACCCATAAAGAAGCGCCGTTCCAATTTGCAGGAGCGCCATTTATATTGGGCGGTGTATTGATGATGGTGAGTACGGTGATATCGTATGTGACCTTACGCAAGAAAAGAAATTCAACGCAAATGTAAGCGACAATTCGCGTAATCTATAATAGCATTTCCCAATAAAAGCACATCGGCACCGATAATGCCATCAACGGCTTTTACCTTGTATTGGGCCAAGGCGGTATTCACATGGGTTAGATCGAAAACCACAAAGGGAAAATTAGGCTGTTTCCAGCGCCCGATTTGCAAAAGATTATCCAAGGATTGTTCGGTGAACATACCCGTGGCGCCCGCTCCTGCAGCTTTAGTAGCCGAATGTTGGGTTTCCAATTGGAATTTGGCTACACTTTCAAATCCGAGACAACTATTACTCGCGCCTGTATCTAGGATAAATCGGCCTTTGACACCGTTAACTTTAGCTTGCAGTACCAAATGTTGGGTTTTACTCACTGAGAAAGGAATGCTTTTGTAGTGCGCTTGTTGCAGAAAGGCGGGCAGTTGTTCCATAACATATTAAAAAGGACTAGCAAGGTAATTGAAATTTCTGGAATGAAAAAAGGATTCCTTTGTACCTTTGTGCCCGAAATACCGTACTATGATTTTAACCGATACCCATACCCATTTGTATTCTGAAGAATTTGGAGCCGAGCGCGATGCGATGATGCAACGGGCTTTTGAAGCTGGGGTTCAGCGCTTGTTTGTACCGTCAATCGATTCTTCGTATACCCAAAAAATGTTGGATTTAGAGGCGCAATATCCCCACAATGTCTTTTTGATGATGGGCTTGCATCCGTGTTATGTCAAACCCGAAACGTTTGAAAAAGAGTTGGCCTGGGTAGAAAGTCAGTTGAATTCACATACCTATTATGCGGTGGGCGAAATAGGAATCGATTTATACTGGGATAAAACAACCTTGGCGATTCAACAAGAGGCTTTTCGCCAACAGATTCGCTGGGCCAAAGCACGAAAATTGCCCATCAATATTCATTGCCGTGAAGCTTTTGATGAGGTCTTTGACGTGTTAGAAAGCGAAGCTTCCTCTGAGCTTTTCGGAATTTTCCATTGTTTTACAGGCGATTTTGATCAAGCGCAACGAGCTATTGGGTTGGGAATGAAATTGGGAATTGGGGGAGTAGCCACGTTTAAAAACGGTAAGATTGATCAGTTTTTAAATCAAATTGATATCGAACATATTGTTTTGGAAACGGATGCACCGTATTTAGCACCTGTGCCCCATCGAGGCATGCGCAACGAGAGTAGTTACACACTTTTAGTCGCTCAAAAATTGGCTGAAATTTATGGTTGTTCCGTAGCGGAAATTGCTGCAAAAACCACATTAAATTCCAAAAATATCTTCGGAATATAACACGTAATTAAAGATAAAGTCATAATTTTTTCGTTCATTTGTTTTCCTAATCAAACAAAATAATATGCAAAAGTTCGATGCCATTCGTCCGTTTTACGATGCGGAAGTTAATGCAGCGCTTCTGGCGGTTTCCAACCATCCGATGATGAAAGCATTAATGAATTTTGCCTATCCCCAAGTGGATGAAGAAGTTTGGAAAGCGCAATTAAAACGCACTCATTCTATCCGTGATTTTCAAATTAATTTTGCGTATCAAGCGGTACAGAAAGTGTTGGAAAAAAGTTCCGATGGCTTAACCACCTCAGGATTTGAAAAGTTAGAGCCGAATACCTCTTACCTTTTTATTTCCAATCATCGTGATATTATCTTGGATACTTCTATTTTGAATGTTTGTCTTTTTGATCACGGTTTGGTGATGACGGCTTCAGCCATAGGCGATAATTTGGTTAAGAAAGATTTTCTAAAAACGCTGTCTAAGTTGAATCGAAATTTTTTGGTACAACGTGGACTGCCACCGCGTGAATTATTGGAAAGTTCAAAACTTATGTCGGAGTATATCGCACAATTATTGTTGCGTGAGAACCGTTCCGTTTGGATTGCCCAACGTGAAGGACGCACCAAAGATGGCAATGATGCTACGCACAGTGGTGTCTTGAAAATGTTGGCGATGGGTGCGGATGAGAAAAATATCATGAACTATTTTAAGCGAATCAAGATAGTTCCCGTATCGATTTCCTACGAATATGACCCAACCGATGCTTTAAAGATGCCTCAATTGATGGCAGAGGCGAAAGAGGAGATATATATTAAAGAAAAAAATGAAGATTTCATCACTTTGTTAAGTGGCATCATCGGTCAAAAAAAACGTATTCATCTCCACGTGGGTAAAGTTTTGGATGAAGAGATTGATCAAATCTGCGCAGAGAATGATAATACAAATAAACAAATTCAAGCTTTGGCACAAGTTATTGATGATTCGATTTTACAATCCTACAAATTATGGCCAACCAATTATATCGCTTATGATTTGTTACATCAAACGACTACCTATGCCGCTATGTATACTGAAGCAGAAAAGTCATTGTTTGAGCGTCGTTTAGAAATGCGGATTGATGTCCACAATGAAATGATGCGGGAAAGTTTTCTTTCAATGTATGCCAATCCGGTAATCAATCAAACGAAGTATCGCCATGCAAATCCAACCTAAAATTCTTTTACTATACACGGGGGGTACCATCGGGATGATGAAAGATTTTAAAACGGGTGCACTTAAAGCGTTTAATTTTAAAAAATTACTTCAAAAAATTCCCGAAATCAAACAATTGGATTGTCAGATTGAAACAATATCATTTGAACAACCCATTGATTCTTCGAATATGAATCCTGAACGATGGGTAGAAATTGCAACAATAATTGAAACCCATTACGAAGCCTATGACGGTTTTGTTGTTTTACATGGGTCAGATACAATGTCTTATTCCGCTTCTGCATTAAGTTTTATGCTTGAAAATTTGAGTAAGCCTGTTGTATTTACCGGGTCACAGTTGCCAATCGGTGACTTGCGTACCGATGCGAAAGAAAATTTAATTACGGCAGTTCAAATAGCTTCTTTGCAACAAAAAGGAAAACCTGTTATACAAGAAGTATGTTTGTATTTTGAATATAAACTCTATCGAGGTAATCGCACAACAAAAATAAATGCCGAACATTTTAATGCATTTACTTCGCCCAATTATATGCCGTTGGCTGAATCAGGAGTGCATTTGAATGTAAATACAAATTGGTTGTTGCCAACGACCAAAAAAGCATTTACTGTTCACAAAGCGTTGGATTCTCATGTAGTGATTATAAAAATGTTTCCTGGGATTAATGAATCGGTTTTGGATTCGTTAATTGCTATTCCCAATTTGCGAGGTATCGTATTAGAGACGTATGGTTCTGGAAATGCCCCCACAGAGGATTGGTTTATTCAAATTTTGAAGAAAGCGGTAAAAAAAGGCTTACACATAGTAAACGTTACCCAATGTTCTGGCGGAAGTGTGAATATGGGTCAATATGAAACCAGTACATTGTTGAAGAAAATTGGAGTGATTTCAGGAAAAGATATTACCACTGAAGCGGCAGTAACCAAATTGATGTATTTGCTCGGTCAACAAGTCGCTCCCAAAGTTTTTAAAACTATTTTTGAAACCCCTATTCGTGGGGAAATGATTTCCTAAAACATTTTGATAATTCCAGAAAATATTCCACTTTTGCAGTCCAAAATAGAGAGGTGTCCGAGTGGTTGAAGGAGCAAGCCTGGAAAGTTTGTATGTGGGTAACTGCATCGAGGGTTCGAATCCCTTCCTCTCTGCAAGACAAGGGCAGGCCGGTGGCCTGCCCTTTTTGCATCCGAAAACCCCAAAAGCTTTGCTTTTGAAAGGTTGTAGGATGCAAAAAGGGCATAGTGCGAAGCACTGCCCTTGGTTTGTGCTGGAATCCCCAATGGGGATCACGTAAGTAATCCCGTTACGAGGAATTACGTAAATAATCCCTTAGCTTTTGAAGGGTTGTAGGATGCAAAAAGGGCATAGTGCGAAGCACTGCCCTTGGTTTGTGCCGGAATCCCCAATTGGGGATCACGTAAGTAATCCCAATAGGGATCACGTAAGTAATCCCCAATGGAGATCACGTAAGTAATCCCGTTCGAGGGATCATGGCAGTAATCCCAAATAGAGATCACTTTAGTAATCCTTAACCAGAAACGATAACTCAATTACAAAAAGTGTTCTTATTTTTTTCTAAAACAAAAAACTGTAGTTGATTTTCGTCTAGAATACAAAGTTTCAATTCGAATAATTGGTTAGTTTTGTATAATAAAAATAAGACGCTTGAATAGGAATACGTTTTTTTACTGTCTAGCAGTTTTTTTCTGTGGTGTTTTTCAAATTAATGCCCAAGAGGAGGAAAAACCTGAGCCCGATATCAAAGTCGTTGATTCCTTATATCGGGAAGATCAATTTTATTTTACTTTTACCTATAATAGTGCCAATCGCTTGAAAGGATTGTCACAAAAGAAATTTTCTCCAGGTATATCTGTTGGGTTTTTAAGGGATATGCCAGTGAACAAGGCGCGAACCTATGCTGTAGCAATCGGATTAGGATATAGTTTAGCGGTGTATAACCACAACATTTATCAATATCCCAGTGAACCTGGATCGAGTTCGGCATTTACTTATGAATTCATTTCTTCAGACACTTACTATCAAAAAAATAAGCTTACGCAACATTTCATAGAAGTACCTATTGAATTCAGGTGGCGGGCCTCAACCTTAGATAGCCACAAATTTTGGCGCATCTATACGGGATTCAAAGTTAGTTACCTACTTGCAGACAGTTATCGTTTTGTCAATGATGTTCAGCGTATTCGTTATCGTAATAATTCCGATTTAGAATCATTCAATTATGGTTGTTATATAACTGCCGGTTGGAATACTTGGAATTTTTATGCGTACTATGGTTTGAATTCGTTATATAAAAAAACGGCCACTATTGATGGACGTTCCTTAGCTCCTCATACGTTAAATATTGGTTTGCAATTTTATATTTTATAACCAAAAATACCACACAGCGAGTTGCGGTATGCAACCACTCAAATAACCAACCACTAATTCTTCTTGCGTATGCGCTCGCATGTACAAGCGAGAGGAGGCAATTGTACCACTTAACACAAATAGCGATGCAATGGTGTAAATTATGTTGATTTGGTAGTGAATACTTAAGCCAATAACAAAAAAGTTTAAAGCACTTATAGCAACCATATGTATACTTGCTTTAAAACGAAAATAAATCAAAATAAATACAAGAAAAGTACTTACAAAACCAGCTGTAAAAAAGAAAAACAGCTCAGGAAAACGTTCTATAGTGATACTTTTTTGCAGCAAAACATACGTGAGTACCATTTGCATTAATAGCGGTATCTTTCGTTGTTGGACATCAGCCATCATTATTGTATCGACTTTGCCAAACGTTCGCAATAAATAGAAAAAAGATAAGGGAAGAAAAAACGTAATGATAATTACTTGAAACAGTAACAAGTAATATTGTTCTTGTGTGTAAAATTTTTCACTGTAAAGAATATAAAAAAGAGTTCCCAAAATCGGTATGAAAATGGGGTGGAAGAGGTACGAAAAAAAGGGAAGTACTTTTTTCATTGTTCCACAAATAAAACTGTTTCTCTAGATTTTTTTACGCAAACGGGCAACAGGAATATCTAATTGTTCGCGGTATTTTGCAATTGTACGACGTGCAATTAAGTAGCCTTTTTCTTTTAATATATCCGATAATTGATCATCAGGAAGGGGCTTGCTTTTGTCTTCCTCCTCAATAACAGTTTTTAATATTTTTTTAATTTCCAAAGTCGAAACATCTTCTCCTTGATCGTTTTTCATGGCCTCAGAGAAAAATTCTTTAATGAGTTTTGTGCCATAAGGTGTTTCAACATATTTGCTATTGGCGACCCGAGAAATGGTAGAAATGTCTAAGCCCACCATATCTGCAATATCTTTTAAAATCATGGGTTTTATTTTCAACTCATCACCTTCTAAGAAGTAATCGTATTGAAAGTGCATGATTGCATTCATCGTCACAAAAAGCGTTTCTTGTCGTTGTTTAATTGCATCGATAAACCACCGCGCAGAATCCAATTTTTGTTTGATAAATTGAACTGCATCTCTTTGCGCGTTTGATTTTTCTTTGGAATCTTTATAGGTGCGCAACATGTCTTGATAATCTCTTGAAACATGTAGACTTGGTGCATTTCTTCCGTTTAACGTCAGTTCCAATTCCCCGTCAACAACACGAATTGTGAAATCAGGAACAATGTTGTCTGTAACGCGCGTATTGCCAGAAAAACTTCCTCCTGGTTTTGGATTAAGTTTTTCTATTTCTGAAATGGTTTTCTTGAGTTGCTCTTGAGTAATGTTGTATTTGGCAAGCAATTTTTCATAATGTTTACGTGTGAATCCGTCAAATTGCTCTTCAATAATTCGTGTTGCTAATTCTACAGTTTCCGTAGGTGTTTTATGTTTTAATTGGAGCAATAAACATTCTTGCAAATCACGCGCTCCAACTCCAGATGGCTCCAATTCATGAATAATACATTTTAAAATACGTTCTACCGTTTTTTCATCTGTATAAATTCCTTGCGTAAATGCCATGTCGTCTACCATATCTTGAATACTTCGACGTAAATAACCATCATCATCTATACTTCCCACCAAGAATTCAGCAATTTCACGCTCTTCATCTGAAATAATGAAGGTCTGCAATTGATTTATCAAATCTTGGTGAAAACTAACAGCCGCAGCTAATGGCGATTCTCGATCATCATCGTCATCACTGTAATTGTTGGCGGCTAACTTATAATCTGGAATTTCATCATCACTTAAGTATTCATCAATATTGATGTCATCCGCATCGATAGATTCATTTCCATAGTCGTCATCAAAATCATCACTGTTGTTAAAATCATCATTATCATACAATTCTTCCTGTTCCGTACTGCCTTCAAGGGCTGGATTTTCGACCAACTCTTCTTTGAGACGTTGTTCAAAAGCCTGAGTTGGCAACTGAATCAGTTTCATCAACTGAATCTGCTGCGGCGACAGTTTTTGGGAAATTTTGAATTGAAGGTTTTGTTTTAACATACTCGTGTAATTTCAAATGTAAAAAGGGAACTTCAATTAATAACGCACGGTTCTGTTAGTGATGTTTTCATTGTATTTGGTGGCAAAATTCTGAAGTTTTTCAGCATTAATAGTGCCCTCAGCATCAATAACTTTCTCTTTTAATAACCAATTTAATAACTTCTCCATATTCTTGCGTGAATTCATTCCGAGTCCTGCAAAAACACGTTGCTTATTCATGGATTCTATTCGAACTTTTTGGTTTACAAATGTTAAAATGAAATAATCGTCGTCCAAGTACTTTGGCGACTCATTATTGTGAAAACGAAATGAAATAACTTCGTCATCAGTTGCAACGGAATAAAAGGTATATTCCGAAACATTTATTTTTTCACTTTTTAAAATTTGTTTTCCATTCAGCATTACTTTTTCATCATCAATAGTAATTTCTTGAGCTGAAAGAGTTAATCCTAGTAGAAAAAAGAAGTATGTCAGTTTCGTTTTCATATTTAGGTTTTTAAAATTCTGCATTTTGTGGAGTTCTTGGGAATGGGATTACGTCACGGATGTTAGTCATTCCGGTTACAAACAATACCAAACGCTCAAATCCTAATCCGAAGCCCGAGTGGATAGCGGTTCCGAAACGTCGGGTGTCTAAATACCACCACAATTCTTCTTCAGGAATGCCCAAAGCGTTCATTTTTTCAACCAAAACATCCAAACGTTCCTCTCGTTGTGATCCACCTACGATTTCGCCAATGCCTGGGAATAAAATGTCCATAGCGCGTACTGTTTGTCCGTCTTCATTCAAACGCATGTAGAACGCTTTTATTTTTGCCGGATAATCAAACAAAATTACCGGTGATTTGAAGTGTTTTTCTACCAAATAACGTTCGTGCTCACTTTGTAAATCTGCACCCCATTCTTCGATAATGTATTGGAACTTTTTATTTTTATTCGGTTTCGAATTTTTCAAAATGTCAATCGCCTCCGTATAAGAAACGCGTTTGAAGTTGTTTTCCAAAACGAAATTCAACTTCTCCAACAAACTCATCTCGCTGCGTTCCGCTTGTGGTTTGTTTTTCTCTTCATCAATCAAGCGTTGCTCCAAGAATTTCAAGTCATCCGCACAGTTTTCCATCGTATATTTAATTACATAACGAATGAAATCCTCGGCCAAATCCATGTTGTCGTTCAAATCGTTGAAGGCCACTTCGGGTTCGATCATCCAAAATTCCGCCAAGTGACGTGAGGTATTCGAATTCTCAGCACGGAATGTTGGACCAAAAGTATAGACCTGACCCAATGCCATCGCATAGGTTTCCGCTTCTAATTGACCCGAAACCGTAAGGTTGGTTTCACGACCAAAGAAATCTTCTTTAAAATTCACTTTGCCGTCTTCTGTTCGTGGTGTGCCATCAAAGGGTAAAGCCGATACTCGGAACATTTCACCTGCACCTTCGGCATCACTTCCCGTAATAATGGGCGCATTGAAGTAGAAAAATCCTTTTTCATTGAAATATTTGTGTACGGCATAGGCCAAAACAGAACGCACACGCATAATCGCTCCAAAAGCATTGGTTCGCACACGTAAATGCGCATTTTCACGTAAAAATTCTAAGGAGTGTTTTTTCGGTTGTATCGGATATTTTTCCGCATCCGAATCGCCTAAAATTTCCAGTTTGGTTACTTGGATTTCGTATTTCTGTCCCGAACCTTGACTTTCTACCAAAGTACCTTGGATGTCCAATGCAGCTGAGGTAGTAATGCGTTTTAAGGTAGCTTCAGGTGTGTTTTCAAAATCAACAACACATTGAATATTGTGGATGGTCGAACCGTCGTTCAACGCGATAAATTGCTTGTTACGAAATGTTCTTACCCAACCGCGGGTTGCTACTTCCATACCGCCTTTTTCACTTTCAAGTAAGGCTTTAATCTTAGAATATTTCATGATTTTATCTTGATTTTCTGCTACTGCAAATATAATTTAATTCTCGTTTTTTTCCAGCGCATCCAATTCTTCATCGGTATGCTCCAAAATGTCAATGGTGGGTTCTATAAATTCTTGTTTATTAGCGAGTGATTTATTGAGCGAAAGTACCAAAGATGGTAATAAAACCAAATTCGATAACATTCCGAAACACAAGGTAATGGCCACTAATCCTCCTAAAGCCACGGTACCGCCAAAACTCGACAACATGAATACCGAGAAACCGAAGAACAATACGATGGAAGTGTAAAACATACTGATTCCCGCATCGTCAAAGGTCGCAAAAACCGACTTTTTAATTTTCCAGTCGTTTCGCGACAATTCCAATCGGTACTGGGCTAAGAAGCGCAAGGTGTCGTCGACCGACATTCCAAACGCAATTCCAAAAACCAAAAGGGTAGAAGGTTTTAACGGAATGCCGAGGAAGCCCATTAATCCTGCTGTCATCAATAAAGGAAGTAGGTTGGGAATAATTGAAACCAACACCATTTTAAAGGAACGGAACATGATGGCAACTAATCCGCCGGTAATGAAAAAAGCAAATAACAAGGAGGATAATAAGTTATCTAACAAATAATTGGTTCCTTTTTGAAATACCGAAGAACGTCCCGTGATGACCACATTGTAGCGTTCTTTGGGGAAAAGTTTGTCGGCCTTTTGACGAATTTGCTGTTCGATCCAAGGCATTTTTTCACCGTTTTCATCTTTGATAAACGTGGTAATTCGCGCAATGGATTTGTCATCACTTAGATAACTCTTGAAAATATTTTCGTTTTTACCTTTAGCAGTGTTCTTGATGTAGGTGGCAATAAACAATTCCTCTTGCGATGTAGGGAGTTGATAGAATTCAGGATTGCCGTTATAATACGCCTGTTTGGCATATTTGGCCACACTTACGATGGATAAGGGTTGGGATAAATCAGGAATATCCGTGATGGTTTCTTCCAATTCTTCCATGCGACGTAGGTTGGTCGACTTTAAGGCTCCATTCTTCTTTTTGGTGTCGATCATGATTTCCAAAGGCATTACGCCATCAAACTCATTTTCAAAAAAGCGAATGTCAGTGAAGAAGTCGGTTTTCTTCGGCATATCTTCAATGATACTTCCCGAAATTTTTATTTCATAAATACCAATAATTCCAAAAATCAATAAGATCAAAGAAACAATATAAACGCCTAAGCGATTGTTTTTAACGGTATTGACAATCCAAACAAAAAATCCAGTTAAATATTCGCGTTCAAGGTGACCCAAATGTCTTGGAATCGGTGCCGGAATATAACTGAAGAAAATTGGAATCAACAACAAACTCAACACATAAACGGCTATGATGTTGATGGTCGTCAGTACCCCAAATTCTTGCAATAATACGTTGTTCGTAGCAATAAACGTGGCAAAACCAACTGCTGTGGTAATATTGGTCATCAACGTGGCGGTCCCGGTTTTGGTAATTACCCGTTGTAAGGCTTTGGCTTTATTGGCATGCTTGTGGTATTCTTGGTGGTATTTATTGATAAAAAAGATACAATTTGGAATCCCAATTACAATCATTAAGGTAGGGACTAATGCGGTCAATACCGTGATTTCATATCCCATTCCACCCATAATTCCGAAAGACCACATCACTCCAATAATCACAATAATCATCGAGATTAAAGTTGCACGGAACGAACGGAAAAAGAAAAAGAAAATAAGGGAAGTGATTAGTAACGCCGCACCAATGAACAATCCAATTTCGTCAGTGATGGTTTTGGAGTTGTAGGAGCGAATGTAGGGCATTCCCGAAACCCTCAAATCTATGCCATAGGTGTTTTCAAACTTTTTGATTTTATCTGAAAAGCGGCCCAAGATATATTCTTTTCTTGCTTTGGTGTTGACAAGTTCTTTTTTGAGGTAAATGGCAGACCGAACCGCTGTTTTGTGTTTGTTGTACAGCAATCCACTGTAAAACGGAAGTTTGTTTAGTAGATCTTTACGAACGTACTGCAAATAATTAGCATCAGCGATTTTTGTAGTATCCACAAATGGGACCAGTTCGAATGTTTTTAAAGTGTCGTTTTTATGTAGAACTTTTAAATTATCAACAGAAAGCACAAGGCCAACCTCTGGGTCTTTTGCCAAGTTGTGCATTAAATCAGCATAGGCCTTAAAAATTTTTGGTGTAAAAAGTTTAGGATCTTTAGTGCCAATTACCACTAAGTTGCCTTCTTCTCCAAAAACCTTCAAAAATTGATTATAGTCAACGTTTACTTGATCATCTGCTGGAATTAAATTAGCCTCAGTATTTGAAAAACGAATATTTTTCCACTGCAAAGCCAATCCCACTGTTATAAGTGCGATTGCTGCAATAAAGGCCAAACGATTGCGTAGGATGATCCGGGCAATGAATTCCCAAAATCCTATTCCGAGTAATTTTTTCATAGGCTCAAAAAGGTGCGCAAAGGTAGTGAAAACCGCTGAAATCAAAAGAGTAAGACTTGAATCTTTTGTCGGAAAAGTTTCTTAAAATAATCGGCTTTTAATTTATTGGAATTATAGCATCCAATTTACTATTATTGATGAAGAATTTCCCATATTTGTACTGCCAATACTAGTTCAATTAAAGGATGAAAAATATTAAGAATGCGCTTTTTTATTTAGGGGTTACAGGCGGATTCACAGCTTTAATGTTTTGGATTGTATCCAAAGGGAAGGGGCTTGAAATTGGTCGTAGAATCGTGTCTAATTCTTCAAAGGACACCTTGTTCAATCAGTTTTTGGACTCGATGATTCACAATCTAAAACATCCTTTAGCGATTTTATTACTCCAAATTATTACCATAATTATTGTTGCGCGTTTCTTTGGTTGGATTTTTCGAAAAATTGGGCAGCCCACAGTTATAGGTGAAATTATTGCGGGTATTTTTCTTGGGCCATCGGTTGTTGGAATGTATTTTCCTGAATACTCGGCGCTACTCTTTCCTACTGAATCTCTTGGAAATTTACAGTTTTTGAGTCAGATCGGTTTAATACTTTTCATGTTTGTAATCGGAATGGAATTGGACTTGAAAGTATTAAAAAATAAAGCAAACGATGCCGTTGTAATCAGTCATGCTAGTATTGTTTTTCCTTTTGCCCTAGGGATTGGCTTGTCTTATTTTATCTACCACAAATTTGCACCTGCAGGCGTTGAATTTTTAGCATTCAGTTTATTTATGGGAATAGCAATGAGTATCACTGCTTTCCCTGTTTTGGCGCGTATTGTTCAAGAACGAGGAATTCACAAAACACGTTTGGGAACCATCGTAATCACTTGTGCTGCCGCCGATGATATTACGGCTTGGTGTTTGCTTGCGGCAGTCATTGCCATAGTCAAAGCGGGAACATTCATGAGTTCACTCTATGTCATCGGTTGTGCTACATTGTATGTATTGATGATGTTGTTTATCGTTAAGCCGTTTCTAAAAAAAGTAGGTGACTTGTATGCCAATCGCAGTGATTTGAGCAAACCAGTTGTTGCCATCTTTTTGTTGACACTAATAGTTTCGGCATACATGACAGAAATTATTGGGATACACGCACTTTTTGGTGCTTTTATGACGGGTGCCATAATGCCTGATAGTACTAAGTTTAGAAATATATTTATTGAAAAAGTTGAAGATGTAGCCTTGATTTTATTGTTGCCTTTGTTCTTTGTTTTTACAGGGCTACGAACGCAAATTGGTTTAATAAACGATCCTGAACTACTACGAATAACAGGCTATATTATTTTAGTAGCGGTTGCAGGAAAATTTGTTGGCTCAGCTTTGGCAGCCAAATTTGTGGGACAAAATTGGCGAGACAGTTTAACCATTGGAGCTTTAATGAATACGCGAGGCTTGATGGAACTTGTCGTGTTAAATATCGGTTTTGATTTGGGTGTTTTATCTCCAGAAGTCTTCACTATGATGGTGATAATGGCTTTAGTTACTACTTTTATGACCGGTCCAGCTATCGATATAATCAATTTTATTTTTAAACGAAAAGAAGCTATTTTACCAAAGGAAAGTGTAGGTGACGGAAAGTTTAAAATCTTGATTTCTTTTGGAAATAATGAAAAAGGAAAATCCTTGTTGCGTTTGGCTCATAGTTTT
Source organism: uncultured Flavobacterium sp. (assembly GCA_964395965.1). Lineage (GTDB taxonomy): Bacteria > Bacteroidota > Bacteroidia > Flavobacteriales > Flavobacteriaceae > Flavobacterium. The sequence goes on along the minus strand of CAYNDK010000005.1, from coordinate 10,941 downwards.
GTCAAAAAACAAAAAGAGAATGCCAATATCACAGCATTGCATCTGTCGTTAAGTGATGAAATACATTCCTATAATTTGGAAGAGTATGAGCAAGAAACTTTTGCACCCATTGTCGCTGAATCAAAAGAATTAAATCAAGAAATAACTCCTATACTCAAGTCAACCGTTGATATCGAAAATGATATTTCAGAAATTGCGACGGAAGGAAATTTTGATTTGGTTTTAGTTGGTTTAGGGAAGTCTATTTTCGAAGGTTCATTATTGGGTAAAGTACTTGGTTTTACTACGCGTATCATCAATCCCGATCGGTTGCTGGATAAATTTACGGGGAAAGAGGGGCTATTTGACAATTCCCCTTTTGATGACCGAACACGTTTGATAATTTCCAAAAGCAAAAAACCGTTAGGAATTTTGGTCGATAAAGAATTGAATCAGGTCAATGAAGTTTTTTTACCACTAGTAGCAGCAGAGGATGTTTTTCTGTTGGATTATGCACAAAAACTAATCGTAAACAGTCAATCCAAAATTACATTGTTGGATACCAATAATCATATTAACACCAATTTTGTGATTGAAAAAGCAGTTACAGGTTTGCAACAGACTTTTCCAAATAACGTAGCCATAATTTCAGAATCCGAAATGAAAGCAGGGTTTATGGCTCAACAAGATTTAATGATGATTTCTTTGGAGAGTTGGAAACAGGTTGTGGATGCACAAACCTTGTGGTTAAGTACGGTGCCTTCAACTTTAATTATAAAACCTTAAAATCCTAAATCTAGGATGTAACTTAATTTTAATGAAAGATTATCTTCAAATTTAGGCAAACCGTAAGCGCCATATCGGGTGAAGAAGGTAAAGCCTAATCCTTTGTAGATTTGGTTAAATTCGATACCGCTTTCAAAATACCCGTCTTCTAAAGTTTTATAAGCAAAACCTACATGGTTTTCACGGTGTTCCATGGTTCCAAAGGCCATTCGCGTGACAACTGAAATTTGAGGTTTAATTTTATAAGCAATTTTAACTTTGTTAAACGTATGTCGTGCTTGTAAACTCACATACCGACTTGAGAAAAATTCATTGAAAAACATCGTTTCAAAACTATTCTTCCCGGCGATGGTAATTCGTTTCAAAAGCGCATCTTTATTCAGATTATTTGGAGCAATACTATACAAGTGAGTTAAAGGTGCTTCGCCAAAGACTAAACCACTTTGTAAAATAAACGAAGTTTCATGTCCCGATAAGTATTTGATTTCATGATTGATTCTAAAATCAATTTTGGAGTAATTAAAATCAGCACCCAATAAGTGGTCAAAAGCTTGTGTGAATTGAAATGCAAATTTTGGGTACCGTTTGTCAATTTCAATGCGACCCGTAGACGTTTGCATATACGAACTAAAAGGGTTCCATTGCACTGCAATTTGGGCTGTAGTCAAATTGTATTGTGTAATCAATTGATTGTTTTTTACGTATCCATATTCAAATAAGGGCTGAACTTCACTTCGAGCTACTCCCACAAAAGCCTCGGTTTTAGGGAAAAATTTACTTTCGATAAATGCTGCCCCAGTTTTATGGTTATAAAACGTTGAAATGTTAATAGGACGTGGATCATAAATTTTAAAGCGACGGGCTTGTGTAGCAAATTGGATTTGACCAATTTCAGCAACATCGTCGGTATAAGACCCCGAAATCCATGTGGTGGTTTCTTTGTCTAATTGGACAGAAGGAGCGACTTGGTATTTAAAGCCTTCATCTTTTAATCCATACGCCACATAGGCTCCTATTCGGTACTTTTCTGAGAAACGATTGTTGGTTGTTCCGCCAATCCCAAAACGGAACCCTTCGTAATTATTATATTTAACCAACGTTCGTAAATCAATATCCAGCGGACCAAAAGGCAAATAGCCATTAAAGATTTTTCGACCAAGAAAGATTTTATGTTCGATATTTTCTGCTGCAGAGAGACTGTCAATATTGGTATAGGTAGCTGCTTTTCTTCGGTCAATGGAATCGCGTTGAAAGGGGCGCCAATATTTTTCAGGTTTACTCATACTGGATTCTGGAACTTCAATGCGAATTGCGGGCTGTTTGATAATTACATTTTCATTGATTTTGACATCATACGGTTTTGATTCCAGTTTTAAGTACATCCGGTCTGATGCATTTTGCCCAATGCCCTCAATGCTCGAATTGAATTTTATTGTACCGCCAAATATTTTTAAATCCTCAGAGTTGTTTCCTTTTACAACAGTGAATTTTCGTTTCTCAGGAAACCAGATTTGGTATTTTTTTAAATAATTAAAAGTAAACGTCGCATTGATGTTTACTACTCCATACACACGGAAAAAGGCTTTTGCTATCGCGAAATTTTCAGCGTCAATATACAGTAAGCCACGGAGTTTGTTGGAGTTGAGTTTTTTGGGTTGAAAATATACTCGGTAAACGGTGCGGTCTTGTATTTTTACCGTATCGATCATTTTAAAGACATATAATTTTCTTCCCAATGGTGAAATCGGATTTTGCACAGAGACTTCCAATATGTCTAATCGATTTTCATACAAAGAATAGGACACCAGGTTTAAACCCAAATATTCATAGAGTGGTTTTTTAAAACCAGCCATTCGCGAAGCTAATACGGTTTCTTTTGTGCCGTATTTATTGTTTTGGATGAGGTTAACTTTCTCCGTTTGATAAATATGTTGTTTCTCAACTAATTTTTTAAACTTATAATTCGACGAGTCCAATTCGATTTTGGGTCGTCGAAACCAACGTTTTTTTATAGTCGTGTCAATTTTTGAGGAAATAGAGTCGGGTGTTGCAGTAACTAAAAGATGTTCGTAGTTTTTGTATTCATAAGTGGTTAAAACTTTTTCAGGTTGATTTTTGGAGCGGTTTTCAACTACTTTTTTTACAACAAGATTGGTTTTATTATCTGTGTAGATTTCTAAATCTGCCCGACTGTTATCCGATACCATCTTGATTAAAATGGTTTTTGCACCCACTGATAGATAATGGCTTTTGTCGTGATAACCTTTGTAAGTAACTAAAATTGGTTTCCCTTCATCTTTGATTTCTAAAGCAAATTTTCCTTCCCAGTTGGAATAAATCACTTTATTGTTGTAGGAGATTTTAGCAAAGGCAATAGGAATGGTCGTGTCATAATCGATAACTTGACCTTGCATTGTTTTTTGTGCCCAAAGGAATTGAGTTACGAATAATAACCCCAATGCCCAAAATACTCTCATGATTTTCAAATTGGTTGGAATAAATACAAATGTAGAAATAAAAAAATCCGTCGCACGTTTTCGTTTGACGGATTTTTTCTATAGTTGTTAACGAAGAATCAGACTTTCATGATTTCAGCCTCTTTGATCACAAAATGCTCGTCAATTTTTTTGATAAAATTGTCTGTCAACTTTTGAACATCGTCTTCAGCTTTTTTGCAAAGATCTTCTGAAACGCCTTCTTTTTCTAATTTTTTGATTTCTGTATTGGCATCCTTACGGTGATTACGAATTCCAATTTTCGCATCTTCTGCCTCGTTTTTTGCTTGTTTTACCAAATCGCGACGGCGTTCTTCTGTAAGTGGCGGAACACTAATGATGATAACATCACCGTTGTTCATGGGGTTAAATCCAATGTTTGCCATTAAAATAGCTTTTTCAATTGGAGTCAACATACTTTTCTCATACGGTTGAATCGTCAACGTACGAGCATCCGGTACACTGATATTGGCTACTTGAGAAAGTGGAGTCATTGAACCATAGTAATCAACGAAAACGCTCCCCAACATTTGTGGTGAAGCTTTACCCGCACGAATATTTAAAAACGATTTTTCAAGGTGTCCAACCGATGCATTCATCGCATCTTTTGCTTCTTCTAGAATCAATTCAATCTCTTCCATGAGTTTATTTGTTTTGCAATCAGTTATATATTTACAACAGTACCTACATTAGCCCCTTGACAAATTTTCAAAAGATTTCCTTCTTTATTCATGTCAAAGACTACGATGGGTAATTTATTTTCTTGACTTAATGTAAAAGCAGTTGTGTCCATTACGTTGAGTCCTTTTTTCAATACATCTTCAAATGAAATGTAATCAAATTTTACTGCGTTTTTGTCTTTTTCTGGATCGGCTGTGTAAACACCATCGACACGTGTCCCTTTTAAAATTACATCAGCATCCACTTCAACACCACGAAGTACCGCAGCCGTATCTGTTGTAAAATAAGGGTTTCCAGTGCCCGCTCCAAAAATTACAATACGTCCTTTTTCTAAATGGCGCACCGCTCTTCTCTTTATATACGGTTCTGCAATTGATTCGATTTTTAATGCAGTTTGTAAACGAGTTTGCATCCCCTTGTCTTCCAATGCTCCTTGTAAGGCCATTCCGTTTATTACAGTGGCTAACATGCCCATATAATCGCCTTGCACACGGTCCATGCCATTGCTTGCTCCTGCAACTCCTCTGAAAATATTTCCACCTCCAATAACAATGGCGATTTGTACCCCTTGGTCGTGAACTTGTTTAATTTCATTAGCGTACTCAGCTAGACGTTTCGGGTCAATTCCATACTGGCGATCACCCATTAAAGCTTCACCGCTTAATTTCAGAAGAATTCGATTGTATTTCATAGATTAGTTAGGTTGTTTCCAATTTTGCCTTGCAAATATAGAGATATTCTTGCGATGAAAAAGTGATGGATTTAAATTTATCCAACGCTTTCCCAGTACTTTTTTTTGGCTTCGTCGTAGCCCAGTTGGAAGATCTCGTCCATTTTCATTTTATTGGTTTCAAAGGTGCTGTAATTACACAACGCTTCGGGTTCAATGATCATTTGGCAATTTCCAAATTTTTGCATGTGAGTGTGGGCATACAATAGGTCAAAAGCTCGAGTAGTTACTGCTTTGATGGAACGCAATTGATGGGTCTCTATTTTTTCTATCGGACTAACGTATATTCCCACAATGTAATCGCAATCGTCAGCCACAATGTCGGCAGGGAAATGATTAAGAATGCCGCCATCACTGTAGATATTTCCTTCTACAGTGTGTGGAGAAATTACACCCGGGAATGCTGATGAGGCTAAAATTGCGTCGGCAGCTGGAACATGAGATTCAAATATTTTCAACTCCCCTTTAATCATATCGGTTGCTGTAATGCGCAACGGAATAGGAAATTCACCAATTGTTGCAGGTCCAAATTCGGCTTCAAAATATTTTTTAAAAGAATTGGAATCAATGAGCCCGGGTTTTTTTAATGTAAAATGAGTCCAATGAAAAAAATAAATGGATTTGAAAAAGTCAAGAATTTCCTCAGGTCTTTTGCCCCAAGAATAGAGCGAACCCACAATCGATCCTGCACTTGTGCCCGAAATTAAAGTTGGACGAATGCCTTGTTCTTCCAAAAATTGAATGGCTCCAGCATGGGCTAAACCTTTTGTGCCTCCCCCTGAGAGTACATAGCCAATTCGTTGCGCTTGATGAATAGTCATAGGCGTGTAATATAGGTTACTAACCAAATGTACTAAAAGAACTACCTTTGCACAAACAAATTAACTAAACCCATGAAAACGATTATTCAAGACAGTTTAAAAAACAGTTATTCGTATTCGGAATACCGTGAAATGATGCAATCTTATGCATTAGAAGGTAAGTCTACGGGCGAACTTACACCGGATCATATTCATTATACCCATTTAAATGAAGCGCGTATGCATCGGTTGGATAAAACCCAGCAATTGACTGAAGACGTCCAACACGAATTAAAACAATGGAGTAAACCACAACTTTGGGTAGTGCTTTCTGAAACTTGGTGTGGCGATGCGGCTCAAGTTTTACCTGTAATCGCCAAAATGGCGGAAATGACTCCAGCCATTACACTCCGTATATTGTTGCGTGATGAACATCCAGGGGTAATGGATTTATTTCTAACGAATGGTACGCGTTCGATTCCTAAACTGATCATGGTCGATGAAGAATCGGGTGAGGTGTTGGCCGACTTTGGTCCGCGCCCAAATGAAGCGAAGCAACTGATTTTAGATTATAAAGCAACACATGGTGTTGTTGATGATACGGCGAAAACAGCTTTGCAAAAATGGTATTTAAACGATAAAGGAATTAGCATACAAAATGAAATCTTAGCACTAATGAAAACAGCGGTTGTTTTGTAAGCATTTGATAGTCAATTTACTTGTAAAAAAGGAGCTAATTTTAAGCTCCTTTTTATTTTTTATACACTAAAGTTTAGTTACTTTGGTAGTATAAATACGATAAATTATGTTGCGAAATTGGATCTTAGCCTTGTTGTTTGTTTGTTTTAATGGTATGACTGTATTCGGGCAAGAAGTTGTTCTGACAGGAATAGTTGTCGACGCCAAAACCCAAGCTCCTATTGATTATGTTTCGATTGGTGTTCCTGGTACGAACTTAGGTACACTTTCCAATGAAGACGGTCGGTTTCAATTACGTTTACCTGAGAACGCAACAAAAATTGCCTTTTCCCATGTAATTTATGATGAGCAAACGGTAGCGATTGTTTCAGGACAAACCGAATTGAAAATCGTACTTCAGCCCAAAACCTTCAATCTAGATGAAGTACTCATTAATCAAAAACCCGCCAAAGTCGTTTTAGCTGGGGCAATCGCGAGTTCAAAGAAAGAATTGTCAAAATCCTTATTGCTTAATACCTATTATCGTGAATTTGTAAAAGTGGATCAAAATTATACCATGTTTGCCGACGGAATGGTGGATTTTTTCATTCGTAAATCCAATGGAAAGTCGGATGTTTCGGTTAAGCAATCTCGAGTGAAACGTTTGTATGATGATAATCCAGAAAAAGTAACGGCTACCGATATTACTAGTCCCTTTGATTTAAATGATGCATTTAAAAGTCCCTATCGTTTTGATTTTTTAGAGAAAATTATCAAATCCAAAGATTATGATTTTGTGTATTCAGCCCAGTCAGATGATGAGGGTCAGCAAGTTACCGTTATTGAGATTCAACCTAAAAAAGAGGTAGAAGACCTATTGTATGAAGGGAAAGTCATTTTGGATACCAAAAACAATCTGGTTTTGGAATACGATTTTAAATTATCGCCTGATCATCTTCAATATTCTAAAATGCGTAATATTTTAATTGCAAAGGTTAAACTGAATGGTTTCCATGCTAAAGCAACTTTTCGAATGAAAGGAAGCCGTTATATGTTGGTGTACAACATGAAAAAGTTCAGTATGTATCTAAAAATGGGCAGTAAAGTTGATAACAACTTTGAATTTGTAAGTGATTTAACCGTTTTAGATTATAAGGAAGGTGAATTTGTTTTAAATCCTAAATACGACCAAAAAAGTCTGTATAAAAATGGAAACAAATACACTGAACACTTTTGGAAAAAGAATAACATTCGCTTGTTAAGTCTTGCAGAAGAGGCTGTTTTGAAGAAATTGTCAGAATCAAATTAATCGTTTAATCCCACTTCAAAAGCATTAGGGGATACACCATTACTAGCTTCAAAATTACCAATTTTTGTTCGGCGTAAAGCGGATAGATAACCTCCCGAATGCAGCGCTTTTCCAAAGTCATACGCTAAAGAGCGAATGTAAGTTCCTTTGCTACATGCTACGCGAAAATCAATTTCGGGTAATGCAACACGAGTGATTTCAAATTCGTAAATGGTGGTTTTTCGGGCTTCTATTTCTATTTCTTCACCCGCTCGTGCATGTTCGTACAACCGTTTTCCATCTTTTTTCAAAGCTGAAAATACGGGAGGTTTTTGCATGATATCACCCGTAAAGCTTTTGGTTGTTTCGAGAATGAGTGCTTCTGTAATATGATCGATTGGGAAAGTTGCATCAACTTCAGTTTCCAAATCATAAGAAGGCGTCGTTGCACCAACCGTTATAGTTCCCGTGTATTCTTTCGCCTGACTTTGAATTTCGGTAATTTTTTTCGTGAATTTACCCGTGCAAATAATTAGTAATCCTGTGGCTAGTGGATCGAGTGTTCCTGCATGCCCAATCTTGAAGGTTTTTGAAAATTGGTACTTGCGTTTCAAGGCGTATTTAATCTTATTTACCGCTTGAAATGAACTCCAGGTTAACGGTTTGTCAATCAAAATGATTTGTCCCTCTTTGTAATCCTCAGCAGATAAACCCATTATTTTCCAAAAGTAAAGTACAACAATAGAGCAGTTCCGGCGATAATACGGTAATACCCCCAAGGTTTAAAGCCGTATTTTTTGATGATACCAATAAAAAATTTGATAGCAAGAATAGCAACTAAGAAGGCAACGACATTCCCTATTAAAAAGAGCTTTAAATTATCACTGTGTTGCGTTAATAATTCATAACCCTTTAGCCCTGACTGGTCATAAGTTTTTAAGAATATCGAATAAGTAGTAACGGCTAACATCGTTGGTACGGCTAAGAAAAATGAAAATTCTGCTGCTGCAGCTCGCGTTAATCCTTGTTGCATGCCACCAATTATTGAGGCAGCAGAACGACTTGTTCCTGGCATCATAGCTAAACATTGCCATAGCCCAATAAAAAATCCTTTTTTTACTGTAATGTCTTCTTCTGATGTAATCGTTGGACTTTGGAATCGAGAGTCGATAAACAACAGAATGAATCCGCCCACGATTAATACAATCGCAATCGGAATGGGATTGCCTAGAACGGCGTCAATTTTATCGTCAAACAATTTTCCTAAAACCAAAGCAGGAACGACAGCAATCGCCAATTTGAAGTAGAAATTTATACGTTTAAAATCGAAAAATTTTCGCCAATACAAAACAACCACTGCGAGTATAGCCCCAAATTGAATGGCTACTTGAAAAAGTTTGACAAAGTCGTCTTCTTGAATACCAAAAAAAGAACTCGTGAAAATCATGTGTGCTGTAGAAGAAACCGGCAAATATTCAGTTAGACCTTCTACTATGGCAATCCATAAGGCTTGAAGTAAATCCATGGAGATTAATTGAAGTGAAATTGCAAATTATGCTTCGCCTTTTCCTTTGCGAAAAATAGCATAGATGGTTATACCAAAGCCAATTAATACTACTGTTGGCGCCAGTCGAATACGACGGAAACTCATGATGTCGGCATTCCAAACAGCAGGATTAGAATTGCTGCTTCCCGACATTAGTATAAATCCGAGGGCAATAACAGCCAATCCAATGATTAAAAATTTGTAATTCTCTTTTCCAAAAAGGAAATCTGGTTTTTGTTCGTTGTTACTCATTGTAATTCCTTTTTAGTATAAATCGTCAGTTCGTAAGTTTAAAAAACGTTGTGTTGCAAAATAGGTGCTTATCCAAGTGATTAAAATACCCATTCCTAAAACGGCTGCTAAAACCAAAATAGTAAGTTCAATTTGATTAAAAACATCCAAGCCTGGGTAAGCAGTTTCAATATTTACCAGTACCGCTACCAAAGTGATTACCGCCAAAACACCTCCGATTAATCCCAATAACATACTGCGTAAAAGGAAGGGACGACGAATAAATGACTTGGTTGCGCCCACCATTTGCATGGTTTTAATGATAAAACGATTGGCATAGATGGATAAACGCATTGAGCTATTAATTAGTAATACAGAAATAACCATGAATACTCCTGTGATAATTAAAACCCAAAAACTAATTTTTTTGATATTGTCATTAACCAATGTGATTAACTGCTTGTCATAGACCACATCTGCAACAAAAGTATTTTTACGAATGGAACGCTCCATATTTGAAAAACCTGGATTCGTGACATATTCTGCTTTTAAATGAATATCATAAGAGTTTTGCAAAGGATTCATTCCTAAAAACTGCATGAAATCTTCACCTACAATTTCCTTGTGTGTTTTGGCTGCTTCTTCTTTGGGGACAAATTTAAAATCTTTCGCATATTTCCCCGCTTTGATTTCTTCTTCAAACGCTTTGAAAACAGTGTCATTGGCTTCGTTTTTAAAGAAAACCGTCATCACTATATCTTCCTTGAAGTTGTCAGATAAACGCTTTGAATTGATGATGAATAATCCTAATGCTCCCAAAAGGAATAACACTAAGAATACACTCAAAACCACCGAAAAATAGGAAGAAATCAATCTGCGTTTTTGATACTTATCGAAAGAAGATGCCATAGAGTTTGTTTTACGCTGTAAAAATAAAAAAGAAAATCATTTTACCCTTAATAACGCACAAAGTTTTCGCTTCTTACAATTATCGTGTAAATTTGCGCTTAATTTTAAAAATCGCCTGTAAATCTTTGATTTGTCAAGGATTTCAGGGACAACGTTTATTTTATAACGCATCATGAAATATTTTCACGAACAAATTGAAGCCAGATGGCAAAAATATTGGGCCGATAACCACACGTTTGCCGCCTCCAATTCCTCCGAAAAACCCAAATATTATGTGTTGGATATGTTCCCCTATCCCTCAGGAGCGGGATTGCACGTTGGACATCCGCTAGGCTACATCGCCTCGGATATTGTCGCTCGTTACAAACGCCACCAAGGTTTCAATGTGTTGCATCCGCAAGGCTATGATTCTTTCGGATTACCTGCTGAGCAATATGCGATTCAAACAGGTCAACATCCAGAGAAAACAACCCGTGAAAATATTGCACGTTATCGCGAACAGTTGGACAAAATCGGATTTTCCTTCGATTGGGATCGCGAAGTGCGCACCTCCAATCCGGAGTATTACAAATGGACGCAGTGGATTTTCATTCAGTTATTTGAATCCTACTATTGTTATGATGCGAATCAAGCATTGCCTATCGCCAATTTGGTGGCAATTTTTGAAAAAGAAGGAAATGCTGCCGTCAATGTAGCTTGTGATGACGATGTGTTTGTTTTTTCAGCCAACGAATGGAACGCATTTTCTGAAGATGAAAAAGCACGTTTGTTGTTGAAATACCGTCTCACTTATTTGGCAGAAACCGAAGTGAACTGGT
>CAYNDK010000004.1:32836-38820 GCA_964395965.1 uncultured Flavobacterium sp. | reverse complement strand
AAATTTCATAACCGAGTCTTTATCATTTGCCTTACAATTGATTTGAATAATAAAATGCATCAAGATTAGGAATATATATTTTTTTTTCATTACATATTTCAATTTGCAATTAATCGTTGTAGGTTAACTTTATGACTACTCCAGAGGCGTCTTTGGTCCAAAAAGTACCTTCTTTTTCTTCCACTTGGTCGATGAATTGAACTGACGAATTAAATTGTTCTTTTGAACTAAAAATTATATGGTAGAATTTTAGTCCTGCATTACTTAAGGGAGCTAGAGGTCTATTATTTCCATGCCAAGAATTCATTGCAATTCGATGCTTATAGGGTCCACCAGCCCCAAGGTCAGCAAATTTATATTGTGGAAAATAATTGAATTGACTAAACCCTAATTTTTTGTAAAACGTATTATTTTCATTTACATCTTTTGCATAAAAGTGAATGTGACCAATTTTTAATTCTTCTACCTCATTTTTTTTCAAATCTTTATCTTCTAAAATTTTGAGTAATTCTTCGGTATCAAGTGGTGCAGAGGCTCCTCTTATTGTTCCGTCACTGTCCTCCATAAAAAGTCCACCTTCAGTAATTACTTTTTTAAATCGTTCAGGAGTTTCCAAAGCAAGTTCAACCATTATGTTGTCGTAATCTGTCAAATAAAGTGATTGTGTCATGGTGTGGTCAACAGGTGAAAATGGATACTTATTTTGATTTAGGCGATAAATTGCTTTTGCAAATGCCACTTTGTTAGGAAAATGAATGGCAAAATGATATAAACCACTATAGCCTTCTTGAAAAGAATTTAAAGCGGTTTGATGCACTACAACGAGTGTTCTTTCTTCGGTTCCAAATTCAGCTACTAATTCAGCTTTTTTTCTCAATTTCAAACCAATCACCTTTGTCCAAAAATCAATAGCTTTTTCAATAGAAGTATTGTTAAGATGAACGGCTCCAAAGGATGCAATTTCATCTTGGTTAGAGGTATTGTTATTGTTTTCCATTGCAATCGCATTTGCAAATATTGATATGCTGTCCATAGATAATAAAAGAGTTGTTCCTACTATGCCTTTTATGAAATGTTTGCGTTCCATTGGCTTATGATTTATAGGTTATAAATTTTAGTGTCATTTTTTTTAACCAGAAAAAATAATTTTTGATGTGAAAGAAAAACAGAATGATAGTTGCAAATCCAACTTTGCTGTGAATACCTTTTAAACCATTACTAATCAGAGTTTCAGGAAAAACTAGCCAAGAGAATAGCGCAGTAATGACTGTAAGCGCAAATAGGATAAATAATGCAGTATTAACATTTTTGAATTTACTTTTTAATTTTAATGTAACTAAATTTTTAATCCAATACGTATGTTGTTTCAAATGCCATATAACCATTGATAAAGCTAAGCAAGAAGCTATTTTATGGATAAGCAACCAGTTGCTTTTATTGAGACCTAACCATGATAGCGACTCATTTTCTCTAATATGATAAACGAGCATCAGTAAACCACTTGCAATCATTGCTGTAAACGGAATAAAAGCTAGCAGTTCAACTAAGTAGTTTCTATTTGCTTGTGAATCAGCAGAGAAATTTCTAATTTTTTTAAGATTCATCAAGCGTTACTTAAAGTTTAATCCTAAGGTTATTGAGTGCGCAAAAAATCCGTTGTTACGCTCATAATAACTGTATCGTAAATCAATTACATTTAACTTCTTGATCAACAACTTACCATTTAAATCTGCAAACCTTAGATTTAATCCAAACATATTGCTTTTAAACTTTGACAAGTCAAAATCACTGGTGTAAAATTCAGCATTTGGATTGTGCGTACCGTATTCAGAGAAATGTTCTGCGGCTGTTTGCATATAGAATCTATAAAAAGGAGCTAATGAGATAAATGGAGTAATTTTATAACTTATTTCAGCACTTATGGTATGGGAATTAATATTCCAATTATCACTATAATAACGGTAAAAACTTCTTAAAACTGTTCTATCTCCTATGTAATAATTTGCACGAATTCCTAATGGTATTTTTAATCTAGTCCCTGGTAAATTTTCAACTTTCACATTGCCATTATTAAAAAACACTCTGTGAAATCGTGTAGCCAAAAGTCCTTCTTGATAGCTAATATCGGACAATAGTGCTATTTGGAAGTTTTTAGTGATTACTTGTGAAAACATTAACCCAAAATTGTACGAAGTACGATTGGCTTCATCTATAGGTAAAGGATCATTTTCGGCACCTGAACCGTATCCAACCGGTCGCAATTCTAAGGGTAGTATAACGCTGATTTGATCGAAGAATATAGAAGCTTTAGCGGTTAACTCACTATTTCTATTTTTATTCCATTTGCTAGCCATAAGGTTTACTCCATGTGATGTGTAATCATATTCTCTCGAAAAAGAATAACCAGCACCTATACTGTATCGTTTTTCATCGTTTTGAATGGAATAATTGATAGAGGGATAAATTCTAATATCACTGGAGGAGGCAGAAGAAACTGTATTGGGATCAATTTTATCTGATGATGCGGATGAATATACATCTACACCTAATTCAGTACCTAATGAGTGCTTGCGATTCTTTTTATCGTATTTTACCCAAGTTAAGTTGTAGGTCGTGGCCACATCGGTTAAATGTTCGTCTCCAATTCCACCAGTAACTGCCGCATTATTACCATCTTGAATGTAATAACCCGTGACAAAATTTTGTTCTTCTAATTTTAATTTTCTGGATTTATAATTGGTGTTTGCTATAGAATCAATGCTATTTTTTTGCGCAAAACTAGTTTTGGAAGCTAGTAACAAACACAAAGCTAAAACGGAAATTTTAGGTCTATTCATACTGTAAACTTTTGTTAGTTACAACCACAACCACCACCAGTTTTGCCTCCATTGGCACCCGAAGCAGCTTCGCGATATTGTTGAAAATTCAATTCGTTTTTTTCAGAAAGTCTTGAAGTTAATGACATTTCAGCATCATTTATTTTTGCTTTTTGATACTCTTTTACCTCGCTACAGCTTGTGAGTGAAATGATTATAGATAAAAAGAAGATTAATTTCATGATTTATTTATTTTTATGTTTTTAGAGGTATAAATTTGGTCGTAGTCATCTATAATGATGCATTCAACCCCTTGCAATTGGTTTATTAAATAAAGTCCGGCTTTTACACCCATTACAGTAACAGGAGTTGCAAGAGCATCGGCTAGTTCTGCATTTTTAGTTATAATACTAACACTTTTGATACCGCTTATTGGATAGCCAGTTTTAGGGTCAATGGTATGCGAATACTTTTTGCCATTTATAATTACATACTTTTCATAATTGCCAGAAGTGGCGATCGCGGCGTCTGTCAAAGCAAGTGATGACAACAAATTGTTTTTTTGATTTGGATCAGCAATGCCAATTGTCCAAGGTTTACCATTTTCTTGAACGCCCCAAGCATTTAAATCTCCAGCTGCATTTACAAATCCATTTTCCACCCCATGACTTTTCATTATTCTTTTGGCTTTATCTGCGGCATACCCTTTTCCAATACCGCCAAATCCTATACGCATTCCTTTTTTGGCAAGGAACACGGTTTGCTTTTCTTTGTTTAAAATTATATTTCGGAAATTGATTAATGCGACAGCATTGGCTGCATTTTCCTTAGAGGGTAGTTCCGTCATTTGAGTGTCAAAATTCCAAAACCGCTTGTCAAAACTTCCATAAGTAATATCAAATGCACCTTGTGTTAAATTGGAAATAGTTACACATCGTGAAATCAATTCAAAAACTTCTGAGTCAACCGACACTTCTTCAATCCCCGCTTTTCGGTTGATTTCGCTTGTGACGCTTTCTTCTGAAAATGTTGTTAAAAGTTTTTCTATTCGTTTAACTTCATTTATAGCCATTTCAATTTGCGACTTTGTCTTTTCTTCATTATCGGAGGCTACCGCAAATTCGAAGGTATTCCCCATGAGTTTTAGCGAACGTTTGACCAACATTTTATTGTAAGCTAGTGATAAATTCTTCTAAGGATTCTGTTGGAAGTTTCTCCCATTCTTTTAAAATTCTCCCATTGAAGTCAAACAAAATAATTTTTGGAAAAGTTCCTTGACTATTATACTTGTCAGCCAGTTTTTCATTAAATGAAGCAATATGTTTATCTAATTGATTACTTTTTTTTCTTGGAAAATCAGCATTATATACAAGTAAATGAGATGAAGTAAATGCTATAAATTTTGATTGCTCAATGAAATTCTTTTTAAAACGAATACAAGGAGCACACCAGTCGGAGCCAGAAAAGTATAAGAGCACTTTCTTATTTTCACTTTTTGCTTTGGCAAATAATGAATCTATATTTTGGAATTCCTGAGCGTTTGAATAATAGCATACGACTAGGAATAGAATAGATGTAAAGTAAGTTTTCATACGTTATTTTGCTAGAATTGGCACTTTTTTAGTTCTTCCCCAAGCCACAAATACAGCTAAAAGCAAAAAGAAGATATTCATTCCGATAAGTGATGTTTCTCCTCTTGATATATGAAACACTATTGCTAAAATCATTAGTGCAATTACACCTACAGCGGCAAATACAGTTAATTTAGGTTGAATTCTAAACACCGCGGGTAAAAGAATCCCTAAGCCTCCTAATAAATCTATTATACCGGTAAATAGTACTAATCCAGGATTATCTGAAGCCCATGGTAACATTTTTGCGGTTTCATCTAAAGGTTGTAATAATTTAACGGATGCCCCCCAGATTAAGGTTAGAGCAATAAGTGATTGAGCAATCCACAATCCAATATTTAGTCCTTTTAATAATTTTGTAGTTTCCATAATTTCAATTTTATTGTTAAATACATCTACAAAATTGCTCTAAACAGACAGTGTTAAACGATGCGAAAAATCAAAAAAAAACGTTGACCTAGGTCAACGTTTTTTTTTGATTTTACTTTTTTAAAGAATTTTTCCTAATTCGACTAAGTGTCTCTTTAGTCATACCCAAATACGATGCAATAATATGTTGTGGAAATCTTTGAATAAATTCCGGATAGGTGTTTTGTAGTTGTTCTAATTTTTCTTCCGCCGATAATGTTTGAGAAGAGTGCAATCTTTTCATTAATTGATAAGACTGTCGTTCCGTTAAGACATTATTGAGTTCTAGAATAAAATGCATTTTACTGAGTTTGTTGGTATAGTCATCTTTCGATAGGATTAACAATTCTGTATCTTCATATGCATCAATATAGTAAGGGGTTGGCGTCCCAATCATAAAACTCTCTTTATCACCAGCCCACCAATTTTCAATGTAGAGTTCCAAGATATTTTCTTTCCCTGAATTGTCAATTGTATACTTCTTTAATGCACCTTTTACCACAAAGGCCGCAATCTTGCAAACATCTCCACTTTGTATTAAATACTGATGTTTACGTAATTTCTTGGCATGAAATACTTCTGAAAGTAAATTTATGTCGCTTTGGGTAAGTTGGTTGTCAATTCTTGAGTTGATATGATGTATAAGTTGATCTATCATTTTTTATTTATTTGGGTAGTTTTGGAATTCCCACGAACAGTTTGCAATCTAACAATGCCTGTGTAAGCGGATAATTTTTATAACCACTAAGGTATATGTTTTTCTTGAAAGCCAAACCCCAACTTTATACTTTCGAGTCATCGCGGCTTTAGACTTTTGCTCAGTTTTATAATAATGTAGCAAAGTTATATTTATTGTAGTCTATCAAGTCTTTTAAGATATCGCCTCGAGCCGAAATGATTGTATTACCCTCCTGTAAATAGGTTCCTATTATGCCATGATTCTTTGTGGCCAATACAATCAAATCTAATTTTTTACCTCCAAAAAGATCACTGAGCTCGATTAATTTTTTTATTCTAAATATTTTGACATTGATGTTACTATTGACGTGTATTTTATTCTCAAGAATACATTTGTAATTTTTAGTAAAATCTTTACTTTTTATAGTTATCGTCCTGAATTCATTCTTTT
>CAYNDK010000004.1:0-32826 GCA_964395965.1 uncultured Flavobacterium sp. | reverse complement strand
TAAAATCCAAGAAAACAAATTCCTGAGCATTTACATCTAAAAACTTTAAGTAAAATTGATGATTATCAATTCTCGCTATTTGTTTTACAGATTCAATTTTTGAGGATATTCTAAATTGAAAACCGAAACCAAATGAACCATCATCAAATATTGTGTCAGGATGAAATGGGTTTTCTTTTTCATAACCTCGAGGCCAGTTTTCGATACGATCATTTTTCTTAGAACAGCTAGCGATTACTACTACGAAAATGAAAATAAAAAAAACGTTTAATTTCATGGATTAAAAATTTGAAATGGGTAGGGGTGAACTCAACAATAATTCATAGGATCTATGTTTTCTATAACTCATAATCCATAATTCATTACTCATTATTACTCAATCACCATGCCTTTCAGCGTTTGACGGTAAGTTTCTAAGAGTTCACATTTATGGACTAGACCCAGATATTTCCCCGATTTTAGTACGATTAACGTGGTTTGGTGTTGGGTATCCATTTTCTCCATGATGAGTTCCATACCATCGTCGTGGTTGGCCATCAAAGGCAAGGGTTGCATCCATTCTTCGATGCTTCCAAATTTTACCCGATAGGGATTGAAAATAAAGGTTTTTAAGTGTTGGATATCGAGAACGCCAATCACCTTTTGCTTGTCGTCCAAAACGGCAAACAGGGGTTGGTTGGAATGTTGTAGGGCATCCAAAACACGCTCAACACTATCGGTCAACTGAAAAGTCGTTGTTTCGGTATGTACATGGGATAAAAGGTCAATACTCAACAGTACATTTTTGTCTTTATCGCCGGTAAACACCTCGCCTTTGTCGGCCAATGCCTTAACATCCATCGAATGTTTTTCAAATTTACGGGATACGGCAAAACTGATGGAAGACACCATCATTAACGGTACCATCAAATCATAACCGCCTGTGATCTCCCCAATCAAGAAGATCGCGGTCAGTGGCGCATGAAACAGTCCACTCAAGATACCCGCCATGCCCACCATGGTAAAGTTGGCAATGGGCAAATGATCATTGATTCCAGTAAGGTCCATTGTTTTAGCAACAACAAAACCCAGGTAGGATCCCACAAACAAGGAAGGTGCAAAATTACCACCATTTCCACCCGAACCTAAGGTGAGTCCCGTGGCAGTTGACTTTAAAAAGACGATAAGTCCAACAAACCCCAGTACAATCCACTCTTTGGATTTGTAGGGTGCTAAAAGTGTGTTGTCCAAGAGGACTTCGGGATGGGCAGTCGACAACGATTTGATACTTTCATAACCTTCTCCAAAAAGGGTAGGAAAGAAGAAAATCAATACAGCTAATAAAAAGGCTCCCACCAATGCACGGCGGTAGGAATTGAGATTGTACCGGTTGAAAAAATGTTCGACCCGTCTAAAATTACGAGCATGATACACCGATACCAAACCAGAGGCAAGTCCGAGTAGGATGTAATAGGGAATGTTATGGTAGTCAAACGGCTTGATGTCTTTGAAACTAAGTAAGATGTCCTGACTCAATAAAATGTTAGACACCAAAGCCCCTGTCGCCGCAGAAATCATAATCGGAATAAAGGCCGAAATACTCACGTCGGTCAATACCACTTCAATCGCAAACAAAACGCCAGCAATAGGGGCGTTAAAGGCAGCGCCAATTCCGGCCGCTACACCACAAGCCAACAATAGAATTCGGTCTTTTTGAGACAAGCGGTATTTCTGGGCGTAATTTGATCCAAAGGCAGCACCGGTAATGGTAATCGGACTCTCCAATCCGGCAGAACCACCCAATCCAACGGTGAGCGAACTCGTTACGATTTGCGCATACATTTGTTTGCGGGGGAGTATTCCTCCTTTTTTAGCAACGGCATAAAGGATGCGCGAACTTCCTTTTTCAATCGATCCGTCCAAGAATTTACGAATGACAATGACCGTGAGTAGAATTCCGATAATCGGAAAAATACTGTTGGCGTAGGGAAGTTTTAAGTATTGGTTAACGTAGTTGGCAAAAAGAAAGACATTGTGCGCAAAGTTTTTCAATACAATTACTGCCAAGGCACAGGAAATGGCTACGGCGACACTCGATAAATAAATAAAGTTTCGCTCAGACAATACGGCTTTTGCCATGAAGAATACTGTCTCCAGGCGTCGCATTGCTTTGCGTACTCCAACTTTTATAAAGGCGGTTTTCCGTTTACTCATACTTTTTTTACTACAGTTGCAAAGGTACTCTTTTTCCTTGGGAACAAAAAAGGGAACCGAAGCTCCCTTTTGTTTCTTTTTATTTCAATCGAAGTGTGGCATTGGTAAAAGGAATTCGGTACATTGGCATAAAAATTAACTCAGGATAAGTGGTAACGACTAGGTCAAAGCTCCCTTCTTTTTGTATTCTTTTAATTTCAATAACCCCCACATCCTCCGTAAATACGAAGGGTTTGTCAGTTGCAACCGATTGAAGTCCGTTAGTGACCAAGTAAAACAACTTGTTTTTTTCAATCGGAGTGTTGTCGATGTACACAAAGTCCTCGTAACTGCAAACGAGTGTAGGAAAGTTTACTCCTGTGATGTAATGAATACTTCCACGTATGGTGATCGAATTGGTGAAATGATTAGTTGTACAATTTATTTTTTCAAGATAATTTCCCTTTTTTTCAAAAGAATAGACTTTGATTTTTTCGACAGGAAATTTCCAATCGAATTGGAGGGTAAGGTTTAGTTCACTCGAACCCGAAGCTTGTCCATAATCTAGCGAGCATAGGAAAAGCAACATTAATACCGCCTTCTTTTTCATGCTTTTCATTATAAATTCAACAATTTAATGTCACCTGCAGGGGTAACGATATAATAGCGGTTGTTGCGAATAATGGTATTTTTCGGCAATTGGTCTTCTTTTAATTTAATGCGAATAGTTAAGTCGTAGAATGCCTGAATCGAAGGTTCGGCCACGTCGCCATTAATCACAAAATTGTGGTCTTTCATCAAGGCCGGATTGTAATATTCGGTGGTGTTTTTCTTGATGTCGTTCACCTGACTCTTCGGGTCAAAGTTGGCTGACGCTTGCGAATAGGCCGTATAATTGCGGTAACTTTCCATCGGATAGGTCACGTTGAATCCTTCTTGAATGGTTTTCTCTTTTTTGGTGAGGTCCATATTCATGAGAGAAGAATAATTCGCGGTCATTTCTTTGAATTGTTCCAAGGCTTTGCGCTGCATTTGGGAACGAATTTGGTCAAAATTTACCGTTACATAATCCACTTTGGCTAGGTCATATATTTCATTTTTTCCACAGATGGACATAATTTTATCCATGTCGCGACTGGTTCGAAAACGGATAATGAGGTTCTTTTTTAATTCAAATCCTGCCGGTTTTTCATTGTAGGTTTTTGGATTAAAGATTTTCTTTTCTACCGCATATTCATACGTGGGGACAAACGAAATCATGTCGGTCATTACGACAATGTCTTTGCTGTAGGCATCCAATTCTTTGATCACATTGTTGATGCGCTCGTCCATCAGGTTGGTGGCTTCCTCGGCGGTTTTTCCCAATTGTAAGACACTAAAAGTAGCGACTTGAGTGGTGGCTTTTTCATTGTAAATGCCTTTGATCACAATTACCATTTCGTTTTCACTACTCGAAGTCGTTTGAAGTGTGTTCACCCGATTCACTGTGTAATTGTTGTTGCGGTAGTTGGCATTGCCCGAAGTTTCGTTATAGTTGGCATTTCCTGAATGTTGTGCCGAAAGCATAAACGTTGTGCCTAATGCAGTGGCTAAAATTACTTTTGTGTTCATAGAATATTGATTTTTTAAAATTTGATGAGCCAAAATTAATTAGTGGGGTTTCCAACCGTTGGCAAATCAACTTTCTCTTTACTGTAAAGTAATTTGGTTATTTTTACAGTGAATTTGCAGTGGATTTGCTGCGTAATTTGACCCATCGCTCCCTAATTTTGAAACTTCGGAATGAACGAAATGCAAGCTTTTCAGGAATTGAAAACACGAGTGCTCGAGCGCTACCGTGTGCATTATCCGTATTTTCAGGGGACATGGAAAACGTTTTCCTCTCAAGATATTCTGAATTTGATTGCGTTGTTGGAATCGGAATGCAAAGAAACGGTGAGTGAAAAATGGATTTACACCCATTTGAAACCCGAATCCAATGACAAGTTGCCGCGCAAGTCGATGCTTAATGTATTGTGCCGTTTTGTGGGTGTAGCGAGTTGGGATGCCTTTTGTTTTGTTCCTTCTACAGCTTCGGAAATTACTACAGAAAAGGAGTCAAATAATCCATCGTCTAGTCGCAGTTGGAAATTACTCCTTGGGGTACTAGTGCTGGTGGTAATTGGTGTAGTGCATAATCATCGATTTTCGCAATCGGAACCGAAAGCAGCCCCTGTTCGTTTGCAAAACCAATATACGAAAGAACCAATTGACAGTGCCGAAGTTCAGGTGTATGAAGTAACCGATTCGGCTAAACGACAACCGATGACGCCCCGCGAATTGCAGACGAAAATCGCAACCCAACCCGTGAAAGTGTTGGTGAAGAGTCCGTTTTACAAAGACACTGTGGTACAATTACCGCCATCGGATGCCAAACAAAATCCGCCTGTAGTACAATTGCAGCCCGATGATTATGCGATGATGGTGAAAGCCTTTCTGAAAGCAGATATTCAAGATTGGCAAAAGCGTAAGCAGCAATTGCAAAAGATTTTATCTCCCGATTTGGAGGTGTTGGTGATGTTGAAAGGCGGATTGGGAACAGAATATTACAATAAAATGGAATTTGTGCGCAAACTTACGATTCCGACACCCGTACTCAAACGATGGGAAATTGTTGCCTTGGAAAATGAACCGGATGGTACGATCCGAAAACTACGAATTAAACAAGAATAAGCATGTATAGGCTACTTCTTTTAGGGATGATTTTGAGCGGGGGCTCCTTGTGGAGTCAAGCGGCTACGGAGTCTGTGAAAACTAGTGGACAAAAAAGTTTGCAGCAGGTTTTTGCCGCGCCTGTTTTTGCCGCCTATCAAGAAAATTCGGATCTTAAAATTCAGGAGTTGTTTTTTTACTTGCAACAATTGTCACAAACCTCGCTAGAAGCGTCCCTTCGCAACGAAATGGAAACTAGTTGTTTGGCTTTGTTTGTGAATGATTCCACGCTTGTGGTTGATGTTACTTCAACTACGCCTACATTGATTCCCATAAAAACCTTACTTCAAAAATTGGCACAAACAGCACCAATGCAACTCACGGTTTCCGAACAAATGAACTACAATTCGGTGACCTACCAAAGTTGGAAAAATGGCTATACCGTTCGTTGTGTTCAAAATGAAGCCACACGGAATTACACGGTTGCTCAAACCGTCTTTTTCCAATTGCAACCCCAGCAATTTGGGTCGCACGAACAGCAAACCTATCAATACCGTTTGGGCAATATGGAATTACGGTAAGTTACGCAAGGCCTCCCGCTTGCTCAAAGGTTTTAAATCGGTGTTCTCTACAAAGGTTCGTACCCCTTCAGGATTGAACCGACTGTAATCACGCAATGCCCAACCGATGGCTTTTTGGATAAAAAATTCTTTGGAATCTTTGTGTTTGTAACATTCGGCTTTGAGTAAATCAAAATCGGTGTTGGCTTTGTAACTCAATTGAAAAATAATGGCACTGCGGTTAAGCCATAAATTATCCGATGCAGAAAAACGTTCGATCACCATTGGAATTTCTTCGGGAAAGGCTTGCAAATAGCCCCCCAAAAGGTATTTGGCTATAGGGTCTACTGTATCCCACCAAGAATGCGTCACCAAAAAATATTCAATTAGCTCGATATCTTCTTTTCGGTAGTTTTTTTTAATGGCTTTAATCAATACTTCCATACCACAATAGTGGAATTCCCGGTAAGGCATTTCGAAAAGCTGTTGGGCTATTGATCTAAAATCCGCTTTTATTTCTTGTTCATGTTTTTTATACCATTCGGTAAAAAGTCCGCGCCGACTGTCGGTTTTTAACCCTAAAAACTGGAAATTATTTTTCATATAATTTTCCATGGCTTCTACTTGCTCGGGTTTGCGGTGTTGCCTTAAAAGTTCTTGTAATTCTTCGATTGCGGTCATTTAGGAAAGGGTATTGAGTTCGATTAATTTTTGCTGACAGCCCTCCTCTAATTCCTTAAAAAACTCGAAAAACTCATTTTCAAATTCGGTGTAGTAGGTTTGGAGTTCAACAATCGCTTCATGCATGCTCACCCGTTGTTGGGTACGGCGGTCCATTTGAAAAAGAATTTTTTCTAATCCTTCAAGCGATGCATAACTCACTAACCAGTTGCGGGCAATCATATAGGGAACCATGTGTTGGGCCCGTTCAGTGAGCCAACTGTGTTTTTCTTTGAGAAGGGTATAGAATTCTTCCGCATAGCTTTCTAGGGGAGTTACGTGGTATTTGTTCCAATTTTTAGCCAAAAAATGATCGTAAAAAATATCCATGATGACGCCCGAATAGTGGCCATATTTTTCGTGTAAACGGTGTTTACTTTGGCGGTAAATAGGATGACTATCGGTAAAGCTATCGATAAAACGATGAAGCAAGATACCTTTTTGGATGGCTTCAGGATAGGTTTTATAGTGAGAACCTCGCACACTATCTGCCATAAAGTTGCCTATTTTAAGCAATTCGTGATCACCAGAAAGATAAATATGGGCTAGGAAGTTCATAAAAAAAGTTGCTGTCTTCGGGTAAAGATAGCAACTTTTTGAGAAGGTATTCCCAAACCTTTGTTAAGTCTGGGAAGCAAATAGGGATTATCCCATAGCCAAATTCGAATTGGAACTGGGTGTGTTTTCACCCTTATTATGTTGTAAAATTGTGGTTTTACGGTATTGTAAAAGGTTTTCTGTCGCTTTATCTTGGTGGAGGTAACCATCCAATATTTCCATAGCAAGAGCACCTAATTTTTTATCTTGGTGAAAACCTAAGTACTGTAATGTTCGTGAATCAACGGTGATTTGGTAATGCTTGGCAAGTAATAAACAAAACTTGACCAATTGAGGTTGTGACGCAATCAACCAAGTGTTAATGTTGGTTTCTAACAATGCTTTTTTATCGGCATACAAGGCAACTAAATGCGTGTATTCAGCATCGGTAAGAGGTGCAGCAAACGTTTTAAAAAAGGTAGGCTGAAAGTCGCTGAGTTGGACAATCGCCGTCAATGCTTGTAAACGAACTTCACCAGTTTGTTGGGTTGCTAATTTTTCAAGATAGGGGATGGCACTTGTATTATTTGCATGTAAGGCAAATGCGATTGCTTGGGTTTGTTGTTGGATAGTCCCCACTGCAATATCGCGATTGATCAATGCAAAAATATCCAATTCTTGTAAAATTACATTCAAATTCTCACGGTGAGAGGGTAGGATGTAAGGGGAATTGGAGCCTAATAATTTGGTAGTGAATTCACGTAAAACAGCAGCATTTCCTTGGATTACTTTGGTTTTAAAGTATTCCAATTCTATACGAGTTTCAATACTATCCCATTCACCAGAAAAAAAAGATTGGATAAAGCTGTTAATCACTTCTTGAGGAGAGGGAGTATCGAGAATTTGATTTTGTTTTTTTCCTTTTTTAATTAAAAATATACCGACATAAAGAACAGCCAATCCTGCCACAACGGGTAATACAACGCTCCCAACCGTAGTAGTTGTGATTTGTTGTAATAAGGAAATGACGTTAAGTGATTGCATTCTTTATATAAAGTAATAGTTAAATTAATGAACCAAATGTAAATGGCGATTGATCAATTCTAAAATTTAATCGGTATACGGAATAAAAACTCGATATAACTCGTATTCGTTTAACGCCAAACCGTTTGCTTTTCTTTTGTATGTACGTAAAAGTTTACGAACAGGTTTTCAACAGTCCCTTTCAGGGATTTGCATAGGCAAGCATTTGGCCTATGGCCGCAAAGCGTTCGGGGTTAATTATAAGCCAACTTACAGAGGCAATCGAACTTAATGTGAGGAAAATCCACATTCCTTTGTGAATGGGCGCATTATAGTACTGTGCATTGATTAAAAAACGCGCAGAGTGTTGGGTTAGATAAACTGTTGTGAGGATCAAAAGTCCCAATACAGAATACAAACTGTAGGTGCGGTATTCGGGATTCCAATGGTGTGTGTCTGCCCATTGAAAAACCCATTGCACGGGACCCACTGTCATGGAAAGAAAAGTAATGGGAAGTAACCAACATAAACCCACGAATAAATAGGTATGGTAGTTGGTTCGATCCATTTTTATCATTGAGGTTTGCATACTAAACAGCTTCTAATAAAAAGGCGGTACGTAATTTTTCAATAATATCTTCGGGATTAAAAGGCTTTGAAAGTACTTCAGTTGCCCCTTGTTCGATGGCGCGTTCCACAGTTGTGGATTCGTTACCCAACGTAGAAACAACAAATACGGGTCGGTTGGGATTAAGTTGTTTACTCAAGGAAACAATTTCAATTCCTGATCGATAAGGAAGCATCACGTCAGTAATTACAGCATCGGGATTAAAGGAGCGTAATTTTTCCATTCCTTCTTTACCTTCAATGGCAAAATCGGTTTGATATCCTTCACGATTTAGTATGAACTGTAAAATCGTTTTGATCATTTTATCGTCTTCTATTATGAGAACTTTTTTCATAGGTAAATGCTTAGACAAACCGAGGTTGGCCATTTTTAATTAGGGTTTAACATTTTCAAAATTAAAGCACTACGTTAGTGATTTCAAATAAAATCGCTCTAAGAACTAAAAACTCGATAAACGCTAATTTTTTGTAAAATTGTTGTAAATAGGCGATATAATTTGTTGTTAAGCGATGTTTTTAATGGTGCTAGGAGGTTAAAAATCAGAGGGGTTATAAGAAAAAAGCCAAGATCCAGAGAGGAAATTGGCTTTCGAGGGTAATTATAGTTTGTTTTTGAGATTTCTGTACCAAGCAGGCTGAAAAAGATAGTTTAATCGTGCCTGAATTTCATTTTCAAAAGTACAGGTTCTCTTCATCACTACATTGAAAAATCGGTGTAGCGTAGAAAAACTCGATAAACGTAAAGTTGTTGATTTTGTGTGTTTTTCAACGGGAAAAAGTATGTTTTTAACGTACAAAAAAACCGAACAGCTACCCACTACTACGCTTAAAAGTAGTTGGTAGTGTTCGGTCCTCACAAAAACCTATCGTAAATATTGTTTAAGGTGATGTCTCTTTTGTATACAATTCGCGGAAGCGTTTGGCTGTTGAATTGTCTGAGAAAAAAGCATGAATCACCATGGGTTTTCTATATGTTTTTATAATTTTTATTTTCGCCAAAATCTCTTGATCCGTCATTTTTCGGTGGATAGGATGGTTGGCAAAGAATTGGTTGTACCGTTGCATGAGTAATTGTTCCGTTTCTACTAATTTCGCATCCCCTTCATCATCGGGATTCAATAAGGAAACGACACTATTTACTTTTCCATTTAAGAAATAGGAAAGCATTTCTTCATTGGTGGGACAAGGAGTTAAATACACTTCTTTTTCTAATGGGATAATTGGTCCCCGTTCAAATTTTTTCTTCAATTCCAAACGGCGTTCTGAATGGGCTACACCTTTCACTGTATGCCCCGTTTCTTTACGAATAAGGTTTTTAAATACGTTGGCACGGTCTTTACCCAGATAGCAGTGAACATAATATTTTCCTTTGAGTTCACGTGCTAACTTTCGGATGACCACTACCGAGGAATCATTCTTTGAAATCCAAGGTAACATAGGAACAGAAATCAATTGTATATTCGAATGCGCCGCATTGATTTTTTCTTTATCCATTAATATGGGTTCGGCGGGGACCACCAAAGGGTGCAAGAGCGAAATTACACCGTCGTACTTTTCCGCTTTGAGTTGCTCTAATTTAGCGGCATCGGGATAAGGTCCAAAATGGTATTCTGCTGTAGCACTTTTATCAACCGATTGACTTCCGTTAATGGTGGTTAAAATTTCAGGTTGAAAACTAAAAATATACACTGAGGTTATCAGTCCCACGCTAAGTAAACCCCAAAGAATTCCTTTGACCTTACGGTTGTAATTGAATTTATTATCGAGGTACTTCGTTACTTTTAATGTTGCCCATAAAACAACCAATAAAAAGCTAACGATGGCTACTTTTTGTAGCGTACTTTGTAGTTCTTCTGTCCAATTGTTCTCAGCTGCAAAATAGGCCACCCATCGGTTTGGACCAACTGTTAAACTCAATAACCCCATGGGAAAAACTAAACAAAGCCCAACATAAAGAAAGGTGAGCGTATTGCTTACAGTTATTTTGGAGAGTTTTGCATCCATAACTTATGTTAATTGAAGAATGGTTTTTAATTTTTGTGTCAGTTCACCCGGATTAAAGGGTTTGGCTAGAATATCATTAGCACCGTGTTTAAAAGCATCTTGAACGGTTGAATCTTCTTTTCCTAAAGCAGAAATCACGATAACAGGTACGTCAGGATTCAATTGTTTGGAAGTTTGAATTATTTCGATGCCCGATTTATAAGGGAGCATAACATCGGTAATTACCAAGTCAGGTGAAAACGTCGATAATTTTTCTATTCCGGTTAATCCGTCAAAGGCAAATTCAGTTTGAAATCCTTCTTTCTTTAAAATGAATTCAATAATTCCTTTAATGATTTTGTCGTCTTCAATGATGAGTACTTTTTTCATAGATTGCGTTTTTGTGAGTGTGAGAGAATGATTGTATTAGAGTTGATACTGTACTTGTACAGACAAGTTGTATTCATTTTGGTAATTATCTTTAAAATATTCCTGACGATTAAATGCGGTATTGGCACTAATAATCCATTGGTTGGAAATTACTTTACTGTATGATAATCCTACTTTATAGGATTTGAGGGTAGCCCGTTGAGAAAATTGGGGCAATACTTCTCGCTCATCGGGTGAAGTACCAAAGCCAATAGTTGCACCCCAAAAGTTGAATCGGTTTGCACCATAATTGCGGTAATTCAAGTTGAAGGAAGGATACGGTTTTTGATTCCATCGAAAAAATGTACGAAGGTTCAAAAAGCCATTACCAATGTATTTACTCATACCAAGTATACCTGAATAGCTTTCGTTGTTTGTCGATTTATTATACCGCATCCCAAGTTCACTTTCCCATCCACCTTTCCAATTGACAAATCCAGAATAGCTAAGGCGAAGTTTTGGAAAAAAATTTTCATTTCCGGCCCCAATATTAAAATAGGAGTAACTAAAAGGTAGGAGTCGTGCATAAGCATCGAGTTCATAGAGTGAACCCGAACTCTTGGTCTTTCCATAGGCAACCCGGTTGGCATAACTATAGCGACCAATTAGACTGAATCCAGGGCGTTGCCGAACAAAACTTACACTTGAATAGTTCCAAGGTCCAACCCCTGCACGATTAAATCCCGTGTAATTATAGGAAACACTGATACGATTGGATTTGGATACCAGTTGCAAGTCAAGCATTTGTGCTTTAAGTTTTGTGTCTTCAGGATATTTGGCACTCAATTGTTGCACATATTCCAAGGTTTTGGATTCATCCCCTTGTTGCTCCAAGTACCTAATTTTCATTTTCTCCAAGCTAAAGTCATTGGGGTGAAGCGCAAGTCCTTTTCGCAAAGTACTACCTGCACAAGCGGTGTCTTTTTGTTCCAAGCACAATTGCGTTTTATACAAAAATGCTTCTTTGTACCGTGGATTTTTTTCAATTACATAATCAAAGTAGTAGGCTGCACTATCTTTTTGATTCAAAAAACGGTGGGTTCTCCCCAAGGCAATATGGAAATCCAAGTACGAAGGAGAAAGTTTTTTCCCCAAACGTGCCATTTCTAATGCTTGTGCATAGGCTTTTTGCTCATTAATCGTTTGGTTGGTAACGGTTAATAAACTGTCAACATTAATCTTCTTTTGGGCTTGAATACCAACAGTAAAAAGAAGAAGTATAAAGAGGCTAAAGTGTTTCATCGGGCAATACTTTCGTTAAATCCAGTTCGGGTCATTTCACCCCATTTTTTCTCTTTTTTTGTAATAAAGAAATAATACCCTTTTAAGGAGGCATACGTTGTAATGGGATGGTAAAGAAAAGGTTCGAAAAACACCATAAGTAAAAGTGTAAAGATATCTTTGATACTGGAATATTGTTTGTAAGTGAGTTGGTCTAAGTAAATGGAAATCAAGGTAACAAAGGTGTAGAACAAATACACAGATGCAGAAACAATCAATAAGAATTGCGTGTTTAATCCGAAGAAAAATAAATCCAAGAATACAAATACTAGACCTATGAGTTCGAGTATAGGAACCAAGAATTCACAAAGAATGAAATAGGGTAATGCCATCATTCCTGTAATACCATACTTGGGTCTAAATACCATTTTTCGGTGCATCCAAAGGTTTTGAACTAAACCTCGAGCCCAACGAACACGTTGACGTAAAAAAATCGTTTTATCTGAGGGACCTTCGGTCCAACACAAGGATTCTGGAATGTAAGTGATTTTAAATTTTTCTTTCTTTTCATGCATCCTTTCGCGCATGCGCGTTACCAATTCCATGTCTTCACCGAGTGAATCTTCGCGGTAGCCGCCAACTTCAATCACGGTGTTTTTATCAAACATGCCCAAGGCACCTGATACGAGAAGTAAGCCGTTTAAACGACTCCAAGCCATGCGTCCGTATAGAAACGATCGGATATACTCCAATTCCTGGAAACGGGCAAAGAAGTTTTTGGGGTAGTGCGATCGGTATAGCATTCCTTCCTTGAATTCACAAGAATTGGAAATGCGAATTGCAGCACCACTCGCCAATACTTTGGTTTCACTTTCAATGAAAGGTTTTACCAGCATCGCTAAAGCGTCTTTACGTAAAATACAATCTACGTCTGTACATACAAAAAGGGAATGTTTGGCTGAATTCACTCCTACATTTACGGCATCCGCTTTACTTTTAACATTGACTTTATCAACCACCAATAGTTTGTTGTAGATTGGGTTGGTTGATTTGTAATGGCCACGAACAGCAGCTGCTTTAATGCGTTCTTGATAAAAAAAGTCAACTTTGACTAATTCAAATTCGGTAATTAATTTTTCAAGGGTATCATCCGAGCTTCCGTCGTTGACAATCACCACTTCATATTTGGGATACTCCTGTGATAAAAGCGACTTTACGTTGGAAACAATCGTTTTTCCTTCGTTGAATGCAGGGGCAATAATGGAAACTCCTGTCGTGTTATTGGACTTGATTACGATATCTTTATTCAAAAACTTACTCGCGGCATAGTATTTCCGAATTTCTACAAAAGAAATGATACCGAGGGTTAGGTAAATAAGGATATAGAAGATCGAGTACACTCCGAAGAAGCCTTCCATGCCTTGTACAATAGATTCAAGCGTTTTCAATGGTTTGGTTTTTGTGTTTTTATAAAAAATTTAAATGGTTTAAATCCCAAATTCCAATAAGGAAATTCTAAACTCTAAACTCTAAATTCTAAACTCTAAATTCTAAATTCTTAATTGATATACGGGTTCGTGTGGTGGAGGACCATTTGGCGGAGTAAGCGTTGCTCCTGTTCGTCTTCCAAACGAATGGTATTCATAAATGTGGGGTCTATTTTACATAGACAATGCACCCATTCAAATTTTAAGTCCACATCGGTTTCCAACAAGAGAATTTTAAGCGCTAAACTCATGTGGGTTGTTGTGGTCGTTTTTTGAAGGGCTTTTACCAAGGCGATTTTAATACGCACATTGGTTTCTTTTTTGTAACAATCAATCACTATATCGTTGGCTTCTACCAGTTCCATTTTGCGTATTACAGCAATGATTTCTTTTTGGATTAATGGATTGGAATGGGTCAACAATTGCTTAATTTGTTCTAATGATGGTTTTGTTTGATAACGGATCATCATTTTTAAGGCAATCAGCACAATGGAATCATTCGTGCTTTGTAACCAGCGATGGATATTCGTGGGGAGCTCATATCCTTTTTGGTAAATAATATCTAATATTTTTAATTCATCGGCCCGAGAGATAGCATATGCATAATCGTCCAACATATCAAAGTTGCTATCAGACAATGAAATCATAGCAAGCAATGCATTGGCGCGAAGTTTTGGGTTGGCATTTTGCAAATAAGGTCGAATGAGTTCGCTCTTTTCTTTATAATCTAAAATTTGGTAATAACTAAAACCTTCTGACTTGTTTTCAACGTTGGAACTGTTGATCAATTGATCGGTGTATACATCAAAACGGAATGTTGTAAACATGAAAATGATTTTGTCAGTATCCAAATACTGGATGTTTTGTTTGATGTGCACTAATTTTTTAAGTACGAATAAAAGAATGCTATCATTTCCTTTAACAACTGTGTTTTTGAATTGGTCAATTTCGGTTTTCATTTCTTCTTCCGTAAAGTCGGAAAAGACCATCGTGGTTAAAAAGCTATCAATGGCGTCTTCTAACTCATTTTTTCTTCGATCAATTCGATCCAATGAAAAGCGTCGGTAGACAATGACAAGCAATAAAACCGAAGTAAAAAGTAGAATCACGGGGAGAAAGAAAAATTTTAGGAATAAATAAATATCGTGTGCGCCCACAAGGTTTGTTAATGAACCTGTGCCTTGCGCAGTTAAACGTAAGGGGGTTGGAATCGTCGCAGCAAAATCCACAAGGATTCCCTGAAAAATTGTTTTCATATCGTAGGTTAAAAGTTTGGGGTAATAGATTTTTTAGGGGGGCGGAGGTAGCGTACTATTATTTCATATCTTGTTTTTTTAGTTTTGGTTGATGTGTTAAAATTAGATAGTCTATTTTTGAATTTTTACTATAATCACCGATAAACTGACAATATTTCAAACTTCTGTAAGGTATTTTTTAAAATTTAACAAAAAGTCTGTAATTTTTCTTACGGTGATTTTTAACATATACGAGACAAAAAAGGGTATGGTTTTAACTTTTTTAATTTTTTTTTAACAGCATCCTCCTTTTTTTTGAGAACCGCTATCTTTGTGACTCACGAATGTAAATGCGATAACACATGACTTTAATAAAATCCATCTCCGGAATTCGAGGAACGATCGGAGGTAAAGTAGGCGATAACCTTACTCCAGTTGATGCTGTAAAGTTTGCCTCAGCCTATGGAACCTTTCTCAAACAACAAATTCAAAAAGATAAACTCAAAGTAGTAATTGGACGCGATGCCCGTATTTCGGGACCGATGATTCATAACCTGGTTGTAAATACACTAATTGGTTTAGGGATTGATGTGATCGATCTCGGACTTTCAACAACGCCTACCGTGGAAGTGGCTGTTCCCCTTGAACAAGCCGATGGCGGTATCATCTTAACCGCTTCGCACAATCCTAAACAATGGAATGCGTTGAAGTTATTGAATGCCAAAGGCGAATTTTTAAACGGTGCCGACGGTGCCAAAATCTTAGAAATTGCTGAAGCCGAAGCCTTTGATTTTTCAGAAGTGGATGATTTGGGAGAAATCACGGTGAATGACGCCTACATGGATATTCATATTGATGAAGTATTGGAATTGCCTTTGGTTGATGCCGAAGCTGTTGCCCAACGCAAATTCAAAGTAGTCGTGGATGGCGTGAATTCTTCGGGCGGTATTATCATTCCGAAGTTGTTGGAACAAATGGGCGTTGAGGTGGTCAAATTATACTGTACCCCTGATGGTCATTTCCCGCATAATCCCGAACCATTGAAAGAACATTTGGGCGACATTTGTAAGTTGGTTGTAGAAGAACAAGCTGATTTCGGAATCGTAGTTGACCCGGATGTTGACCGTTTGGCCTTTATTTCCAATGACGGTGAAATGTTTGGTGAAGAATATACCTTGGTAGCCGTTGCCGATTATGTATTGAGTAAAACCCCTGGCAATACGGTGTCCAATATGAGTTCGTCACGTGCTTTGCGCGACATTACCGAAAAACACAAGGGTTCGTATGAAGCCAGTGCTGTTGGAGAAGTGAATGTGGTGGAGAAAATGAAAGCCACGAATGCCATCATTGGTGGTGAAGGAAACGGCGGTATCATTTATCCCGAGTTGCATTATGGACGTGATTCACTTGTAGGTGTAGCCTTATTCTTGACGCATTTGGCAGGGATGGATTGTACGGTTGCCGAACTGCGTGCGAGTTATCCGCAGTATTTTATGAGTAAGAATAAAATCGAATTGACACCACAAATCGATGTGGATGGTGTGATGGCTACGATTGCTAAACAATATGCCGCTGAGGACATATCGACGATTGATGGCGTGAAAATTGATTTCCCAACGGAGTGGGTTCATTTGCGTAAATCGAATACCGAGCCGATTATTCGTATTTATACCGAAGCGCCTACGCAAGCGGAAGCCGATGCCTTGGCCGTGCGTTTTGTCAATGAATTAAAAACCGTTGCTGGAATATAAGCAGCAGACTATATAACTAAAAAAGCCACTTCATACGGAGTGGCTTTTTTTATTTCGGTAGTTTTCTAACGGGAAAATCAAAAGGAATCCGGCGACATAACAACCGATGTCTTCCCACGAAAACGAAGCTCCCAAAACTGTTCGTGCGATTTTATTTTTTTCTAAACCTAAAAGAGAAATGCAATTCATGTATTGCAAATATTCAATGAGAAAAGCAAAAAGTAGGGTAGCGGTAGCCACTACAGCTGTAGGCAATGGAAAAAAACTTTTGACAAAATAATAAATCAATAGGATCACCAAGACATCGCCCAAATAAGGACGGATGAATGCATCGCGCACCCACAGCGCAATAGCGGTTTCGGTGAGAAACAATAGGATGGTAATTACTAATGCTGTTCGGTTAATTTGCATGGGGTAAAGGTCGGAAAATCTTTTCACTCTCCAAGCGTTCTCACTTTTTAGCATCAGATGAATTACATAAATAACGATTTACTTTGATGCACTTAACGTTTTGAGTTGTTCCAATTTTTCTAATTTCTCAATACGTTGCTCTATGGATGTTTGCAGCGTTTCCAATTGTTGAATTCGGACTTCCAACGCTTTATTTTCTTTACTCAATTGTTGAATGGCTCCCACCGAAAGCGTGTGAAGTTGGTCATAATCTACCGATCGAAAATCGGACACTTCGGTACCATAGACAAATAAATCATCGGTTTTAAGTTGTGTTGGAATTGTACATTCAAAATTATAGGCATCAATGATATTTACTTCAGATTCTATAGCTGTTGCACGGTTATAGAGTCGGATTTTATCTCCTTTTTTGAGTGAAATCGGTTTTTCTAAATTAATTGAAATCGTATTCTTCAACGTGTCCACACAAAAGGCATACGGTATTTGCATAATGTTCGGAATATAATTGGCGGTTTGATTGACGGCAGAAGGCAGTATTTTCTCGACTTCTTGCGCAATTAAACCTGTTTTGGGTGCGGTTCCTTTTTGTAGCCAATCTTTGTACGTGTATTGAGTAACTTGTAATTGATTGATTTTATCCAAGGCCTCAGCGGTATCGATTCTATTTTGAATATTTTTAATTCGGGCATCTGAAACAGCGTTGAATTCGGTAGCTTGAATTCTATCGGACGCTATTATAGAAAAATTCCCCGAAGTACTATTTGCAAAGCCCGTTGTAGTCGTGCTCCCGCTACGGGCATAAAACGCCCAACTGCCGAATTGATTGGTTGAACCCACCACTTGAAGGGGACAAATAGGCGTATAGGTTCCGATGCCCACCCTTGTGTTGGAGGTTGCTGAATTCACACCACTAATCGCTCCGAGTACAATTGTGTTGTCTTGATAAACAGTAGCATATCTTCCAATAGCAGTGGCGTTGGTCAGATTCACGTTGTTGAAGGTTACATTCGCAAAAGCACCCAAAAACAAACAACCGTTGATGTTGTTTCCACTCCTGTCACCCGCAGATAATCCGATGCCAATATTATCAAACCCAATTTCGTTGCCTAAAACCCGATTTCCTGAACCATTAATTTGTCCTAAGGAATGAAAACCAATCCCTATATTATTCCAACCTGTTGTAGTGGTAGGGTTGGCTTCTTCACCATAACCACCGTTTCCATTGCCTGTTGTGTTTTTATAGATTGCTCTATACCCGTTGGCTACATTTCCGTTTCCGTTATTATAAGTAAGGGCATAATTTCCATTTGCACAATTTCTTTCCCCCGTTGTATTTGCAAATAATGTTCGATAGCCTGTAGCGATATTGTTGGAACCTGTATTATTTGAATATAAAGCGTTATTACCAAAAGCTGAATTTTCATTCCCTTCCGTATTATCATTCAGACAACCATATCCCGTTGCGGTATTGTTATTCCCATAGGTGTTAGATGATAAGCTAAGTACACCCATTGCAGTATTATTATCCCCATCAATATTGGCCATTAATGCAGATTTTCCGAATGCGGCATTGTAGTTTCCAATGGTGTTATGCGTTAAAGTATAAATTCCAAATGCAGCATTATGAATACCAATTGTATTATTCTGTAAACTCTCAAATCCAAAGGCATCATTTCCATACCCAGAATCATTAGAAAACAAAGCGTTGTTTCCTATAGCCGTGTTAATGGATCCAGAAGTGTTGTAGTATAATGCATCTTTCCCAACAGCTACGTTATTTGACGCGATATTTCCTAACAATGCACCAGAACCAATAGCAATATTATTGTTGCCGGCAACATTACTAGCCAATGCCGAATGCCCAATGCTTGTATTGTCTTTCCCGGTGTTATTTAGCAGTAAAGAAAAATATCCTATAGCGGTATTAAAATCTCCGGTAGCATTGGCAAATAAACTATTAACTCCAACGGCAACATTCTCTTTTCCCGTTGAGTTATTTAACATTGAAAAATATCCCACACTTGTATTATCACTAGCGGTGGTGTTTTTGTTTAAAGCTCCCATACCAAAAGCACTATTTCTACTACCAGTTGTATTTAATACTAAAGTAGAGGAACCGAATGCACTATTGTCGTGACCTGAGGTATTGGAATACATGGATTGAAAACCGTTAGCCGAATTGTAATATCCGTCCAAATTGTTATATAAACTTTGCGTTCCAAATGCTATGTTCCTATTTCCTGTAGTCATCGAATTTGCAGAAACTTGTCCAAATGATGTATTATACAAAACGGGGTCAATATAACCAGCCGAAGCATTATTCACTTTAAACTTCAACCCCACATTATCTGTTGTGCCAATAAAGTTCGTTGCAACATCAGTTCCTGCATTTCCGGTTAAACTCCAACCTTTGTCACTTTGTAGGGCTTTCCAACTGGTCGTAGCATTGTCCCAATAGTAAAAGCCTTTTAGATTGGCGCCCGCATCGGTAGTTAGATAAACCAACATACCGTCTTGGTCGGCGGTTGGATTTGTTGCCGGAAATACATCAACTTTCGGAATTAAGATCCCGTCTGTGTTTGCTGGATTACTTGTATCACTGGATTTAATTTCCAGTTGGGCATGGGGTGTAGTCGTGTTGATGCCTACTTGAGCATGCATATTTATTACGAATAAAAAGCCACCAATACAGAGTATTTCCTTTATTGTTTGACACTTCATGATTAGAAATTTTAAATTTTTAGCATTCACAAAGTCGGTTCGTTTTATGACGTAGTAATCCTTTATAGAATACCGTTATTTCTATTAATTAAGGATAAACAGGGGTTGAACTTTAGTTATTTCATTTCGTAAGCTCCCAATGTTTTGGAGTAGTAAATGGTGCCTCTTTCAAAATTTTGATAGATTGTCCCGTCTGAGGTCTTCGCTTCATCGGATATTGGGAAACCCAAAGTACCTGCTTCCCAACCTTTTTTGGCATAATAATCAAAAATAGGTCCTTTCAAAATCACAAAAGCTGTAATTTGTTTGTTTACAATGAGTTTTGGATTTTCATAAATGAATCCATTTTTAAATTCGACAAAAAAGGACCGGTATTCTTTGGGATAATTTTTATTTGGAGTAACTAGATCACCCAAGTATGAATCGACACCACCTGTAGTTCGCCATTTCGTATAGGCCCCATTTTTTTCTCGAAACGAATTATAGATTACTTTGTAAGGCCCTGCTTTTGTTGAAATAATCGCTCCAAATTCAAAATACTGAACAGAATTGTTGTTTTTCACAATTTCGTCCCCCACAGGATACCCTAACTTTCCTTTTTCCCATCCTTCTTTTTTCCAAACGTCAATGATTAGTTTGGGTATCGCAAAAGTGCCAAGATTTGGATGGAAATAAATGGCACCGCCTTCAAAGAAATTATACCTTCCAATACCATCAGGTGTGGCTGTTTCATCAGAAGTGGGAAACCCTAAAAATGAATTTTCCCATCCCAATGCAGCCCATTTATCTTTTATAGCACCATGTACTTCATGGGCTCCTGTCTTAGGGCTCCAATAAATACTTCCTCCTTCAAAATGTTGGCCTGCACCTACTTTGTTTGGCGTTTTAAATTCATCTGAAAGCGGAGCTCCGATAAAATATTTTTGATCAATACTTTCTAAGCGACCTTCTTTGTTTTTTATCGTTTTACCCAATAACATGGCATCGTATTGCTTATAGATATCTCCCCAAACTGCAAAGGCTTCTGGGGCATTTGGCTTACAATATACTGCTGCTGTAAAATTTGAAAACGTTGAAAAATAGGCAAACTTACCTTCGTTATTCGAGGAGTAGCGTTGAATATCAACAGAAGGACGAGCCGATTTCAAATTAAATTTAGCGGCTTTGGCCATAATTTTTACCCGAGCATCATCTTCTGATTTTTTGTCTTGAGCAGTCAAACAAATGGGCAACGCCAATAGTATCGCTAGCATTAAATTCTTTTTCATACCGATTACTTTTTTGATTGGGTTAATTTCTTTGAAACTTGAAACTTATATCTCCAAAATAAGTGTTCCCCAAGAAAGTGTCGGGATAGACTTGTGCGGTTCCTGTTTTGTAGCCACAATCCAAAATGTTTATTTCATCGGTTTCTACGGGATAATTCGCTACTGCAACACCTGATGTTTGTCTAATGTACCATGAGTCACTGTTTACAGTAACCGCATAATTTTTGTTAGCAGTAAGTTGGAAAGGCGTTGCTAGTGACAACTCTGTTTGTACATAACTTCCAAGTGGTTGCAGTGCCGTACTAATCAATACTGTTTGGGTGTCGGCATCCCACAAGGTAACACGTACAGCTGTCGTTCCTTTTGGGGTATTGTATACAAATGATTTGATGACCCCTTTATTCTTTGGACTAAAAATAAATCCATACTCTCGAGGTGTATTATAGGTGGTAGCAACCGCATATTGGTTGAATCCTGTTTTGGTTAAAAATTCGTTTAATGGATTCACTTCAGTGTAGGTTACCGTGGGTTCATCGTCTTTTGAACAGGCACTAAAACCTAAGGTGACAATGGCAAGAAGCATAAAAATTTTAATAGATGTTTTCATTTTTTTTGATTTAGATTATTAACTGTTTAACTAAAAAGGGTTTGATGTAAAAGGGTGAGAATTGATGCAGTAAATCGTCAAGCTAATTCGCTATTAACTATTAAAGCTTCCCGTTACTTTACCTGAAGATTGAGTGGAAGGATTGGGTTTTCCTTTTGGGATTTCATATAACTCTCCTTCCAATGTGCCCATAGTTTTGTTTCCAACTATTTTTAAGACTATGGTTCCTTTAAATGCATAAGTTTTTTTATTCAGAAGGACGATTCCCGCTTGATTTCCATCTAATTTGTAGGAGCCCGATTTTTTTTGAGGCACGACGAATGAGAAATTGGTATCCGGTGTATCGTCATACATCATGTGTGAAGCGATGACAAATCCTTTTTTGGTAAGTTTGTCCATCATGGCTTTGTCGGTATAGGTGATTTTGTTAAACGTAAACGTTATATTACCAACGCCTTCTCTAACGGTTTGAACCCGTTTCTTAAATTCTTCCATTTTTTTTGCATCCATTTGCGCCAATGCAATGAAAGGACTCAAGACCATAAGTAGTACAATTTTTTTCATCTTTTGATACGTTTTAAATGTCTATTTATTTGTAACCTTTTAACTGTTATTCATTTTGTTGTTTTCCCAATAATTGGTTGTTTAAACACTACTGTTACTATTCCCTTGAGCATTTTTAGTATTTGGTTTTCTATAAATTAGTTTCTCCAGAGAAAGCTGTAGTTAAATTTGATGGTTGTTTTTTTACCGCTATCGGCTTGAGCCGTAACCTCTCTTGTAGCAGGCTTTCCGTCTTTTTGCGGAAGCATAATGTCTTTTAATTTGAAATCAACGTAATAATGATTTCCTCCTCTAGTTTTATTTTTTTCCTGTTTGCTTCCCAATACGGGACAGTAATGTCCTTGTTCTCCATTGTGAATCCAAAACCAAAGGCGAAGTGTTCCTCGATCTCTACTCTCTTTTGTAATCGAATTGAATGTCACATATTTGTAGGGATTGTTGAGTGCATTATCATCAACAAGACCACAGGTTGAACCAGAATTGGCCTTTTGACCAAATTCAAAAAAGTTTTTGCTGTCTTGTAGGGTGTTTCCGTTTTCGTCGATAATTTCGGCATCATTCCAACCATAGAAACCATAATCTGAGGTTTTAACACAGTTGAGGTTTACGGTTAGATTCATTGGAATGTTTTCATTTGGTACGCAAATCTGACAAGGAATTTCGTTGGCATTTAAATTTGTAGCAGCGGTATCTCCATTTAAAAATTTAAGTGAATAGCTTACCGGAGCACCGAGTTCCAGCGGACTCGTTTTTTTGGCATCAACAATATCACGTAGCATTCGATTGGTTTCAGTAAAAAGTTGATCATACCCTTTGATTACTTGGACTTCATCATTGCTGCCATACAGAAAAACTTTGAATGATGTTTCTTCCAACTTCCGTTTTGTATTCACATCCAAACTGGCGTTCACTTTCCAGGCCGATCCGGAGAATGCTGCTTTAACTTCGTTTTCAGACAATTCCGATTCATAAAAGATCAACAACTTTACCCCATAAGTGATTTTGTCTAAAATGATATAGTTGGGATTGGTATTTAAAGTCGGATTTTTGAAATACGTATTTCCACTGGTTTTCTGTATGGTGAAAATAGGGTAGGTGTAGGTTATTAAAAATTTGTTGTTTTTTGATTTCTCATTGTAATTGAACTTGGCCGAGGCATTGTACATTCCCGACTTGATTGAAACCCCCGCTGCAATGTTCAGCTCGGTTGCACTGTTCACAATTTTTTGTTCCAATAATTGCCCAGCTCCCACAGGGCGTGAGGTGAAACGTTGGTTTAGAATTTCTGAATTGGCATCAAATAATGCTTCTGGTGTTGGATTTGTAACGGTAACCGACTTTAGACCGGCAACACTTATAGTTATTGGATTTCTTGGAGCATCAATTAGATTGTAATTTCCTTGGACGAATTGGTTGTAATCATATATTCCTCCAAGACGTAAATCGGCAATGTCTTCTGGATTTAGAATGTCTTGACTGATATTGGTCACACTTAATTTCTTATACTCCGTTTTGCATAGTTTATCGCCTTCTTCTTTTTCTTTTCCTACGCGAGTGACTTTTCCAGAATAACTATTTTCGGTGTTTTTAGTTTTAATTAAATCAATAGTAACACCACTCATTTTTATGGGGCTTATTTTGGACTTTGCCAAACTGGTGGTCGATTTCTTGATTTGTTGCGCCACATTCGTTCGCGTACTGTTTTTAACCACTTCTGTTTTTCCATCAGTCCAATAAATGGCTCCTTTGTCAAATGTACTCATACGTTTCCATCCACTTCGGTCGCTATTTTTTTCATCGGAAGTGGGAAAACCCAGTTCGCCAACTTCATATCCCGTCTCAGCCCATTTCGACATAATGTCTCCCCAAATGGCATGGGCTTGTTGGGTCGTTGGATTGTAATAAACCCATCCTTTTTCAAACCGTAAAAAATAGCCTCCCGCTCCAGCTGTTGGACGCATCGTTGCACTTTCAGCGTGAACAGCACCAAGATTCAAGGATTGTGCTTTCTCCATGATTTGTTTTTCAATTTGATTTTTATTACCCGAAGACGATTGTAAAGGGGTTCTCACTTGAGCAAAAGTGAGGGTAGAAACAACTACCATCAGTATTGAATTAATAAAAGGTGATCTCATATTCGCTAGTTTTTTAATTGTAAGTTGTAGTGTATTTATTCTCAAATTAGGGTTCGATTTGTATGGTAATCCTATAAAGTGTTCTTTGTTTGGTGGTTCCTGCTCCAGCACACGCACCGCTTCCTGTTCCTAAAATACCACCGGAAGTAGCACATAGATTTCCATCAAAGTCAACATAGATTCCTTTTGACTGATCGGGATTGGTAGTCATCTTTTCTTCCATTTTTAGAAATAATTTATTCTGAACTACCATTCCCTGAGAAGTGAATTCTTGTAGGGAAAAGAACTGAGTGGTTTTAATTACAGGAAATCGAAGGATTAGGCCTTCAGGAATTTTCTCACGCGATGAGTACACGAATAGGGTGTCTTTTTCGCTTTGTATAGCTTCTTTTTTAGGTAAAGTAAGTCGCCAAATTTTTTGCTTGAATTCCTTTTCAAACTGCTGTTTACTTTTCTTTTTAACATCCAAATGAATCGTGTTTTCAGCGACTAAATCAAAGGTTTGGGGCAATTGATACGTTCTGTTTATTTGACTGTTTTTGGATTGGATTTTGATTTTAAAG
Source organism: uncultured Flavobacterium sp. (assembly GCA_964395965.1). GTDB lineage: Bacteria > Bacteroidota > Bacteroidia > Flavobacteriales > Flavobacteriaceae > Flavobacterium. The sequence continues at coordinate 8,121 of CAYNDK010000004.1, read as the reverse complement.
CGTTCGGGATGTGCCGTCAATGCTGTATTCATAGCATCGGTGAGCCACCAGTAAAACGTGTTTTTAGGTAGGTTACAAGCTACTTTTTTCAACCCATCAACGGTAGTTGTTTTTTCTAAATACAAAAAGGCGTTTTTTATTTTTTGTAATTTTCCCCCTTTCATTTTTACTACCGTTACCAAGGGTGTATTCTTGTAATAAACAGTAGCTGTAATTGATTGTGCATTTATTTTTTTATCCAATGTAAATCCATAAATAAAGCTATAGCTGCTTTGCGCTGAAGTCAGTGAAGTATAAAGTGCAAAAATCAAAACCAACCGTTTCATACCCTTCCTTTTTTGATACACTGATTAAGGCGCTACAACCCAAAAATCAACAGATTCTGTTTTTGATAAGGTCGAACAGATACTGGTGTCACCACAGTAGCCGCGAACGGCAAACCCTCGGTATCCTGCTCCCGGTTGATAGGCAAATTCTGCCCATCGGTTTTCGGGAACATCTACACGACATAGGGTTTTGTCAGTAATTTTCCAATTACCTGCTTTTATACGCTGAAAATAATTTCTATCTAACCAAAAAGAAATAAGTGATGTTCTGGGTGCCAATCCTCGATAATCCAAAGTGGTTTCGATTGTGTAGTACTCAGGGTCGTTATTTTCTAGTAGTTTATATACACTAGTTATGGCTGATTTGGCTATGCTTTTTGTATTTCTTGTCCAGCAATTTGAGAGCATATTACCGGAGTCAATTACATTTGCGGTACAATTGGATTGTGCTGTCAACGGAACAGAGGATGTTTGCAGGGCAGAATTTTCAGGTCGTATCAGATCAATTAATTGTTCTCTCGTAATAGCTTTTTTGGGAAAATGGATACTTACTTTTACGACATCGGTAATCGTTGAATTGCTTTGTGTGGCAATTTCTTTTTTGGGAGGTAATTTTTCTATCGGTCTCAATTGAGCAAATCCATTAAGGCAGGCTAATTGAATTAACCCTATTCCTAGTGCTGTTTTAAAATTAAGTGGTTTCATTTGGTTTCATTTTTACATTGGTTATAGTCAAAAACAATGTTCATCCACACTTGTTTTCGCTGGGATTCTCCTTGATTTACAAAAGCATAAGTGAATTCCTTTTCCTTGTTTAAAATTCGAGTTGCTACGGTTGGACAATTGGATAAATAACGACTTACTTTTTCATTGAAATTGGGTACAAAATGCTCCGATTGAGCGTCGTATACCACTGTGCTTGAGGGAAGTTTTATATAAAGTTTCGTTACGTTCTCTACCGTTTCAAAAGCATTTTTCTGTTGGTATTCCTCTTCAAATAGCTCTAGATTACCCGTAATGGGTGTTATGTTTTTTAAAAATCGATAGGCCCTTTTGTTCCACATGTCCATGGCTTCAATCTGTTCCAAAGAATACTTTGCTCCATTGAAATATATGCCCTTGATATCTGGAGGATAATATTCTTGATAACGGTTGGTATTTCCTTCACTAAAAGTGATTTTTTGTACTGATGAAAATGCATCAAAACTCCGTATTGCTACTTTGCCGTTTACGATGGTTCCATTATGGAGGTAGAGTGTTGCTGGTTGACCGCCCATATCGTTTACATTGTTGTAAAATGATTGATTACAAGAAACGAGTAGCAACATCAGTGCTCCAGAAACGAGTTTTAAGAGACGGTTCATAGCGATGATTTTTTATGGGTAGCACACAAAAAGCTTTTACCCATCGCCATCAAAAGCACTCCGAAAAGTAACATCAATAACATTCCAGGAATTTCTCTTCGGTCCAAAAGGAAAATTTGCTGCGGATATTCAGTGTTGTAAAGCACCGTTACTTTTTCATCAATGCCATAGCCTGTGAGATTAAATAACTGAGGGACTTTACTGTAGGTCTCAATTGCTTGACCTTTTTCGGTAGTAAAGTGCACAAACGGACTTCTTCCTTTAAATGGATTTTTGAGCGATGCATTGTTCGCTACTTTTTTTGCTCCATTTTGGTGGACTACAAAGCCAGAAACTACAGCTTCTGTTTTTTGCCCAGTGAACATGACTTTTGAAACATACGCTAAAAAGCCAATAATGCAGATTCCAACGGTGATGGAGATTAAGCCTATTATTTTTTTGTTTCGAATAATCATCATTTTATTAATTGCGTCTACTATTTGAATTCATTTTACCCTTTCATTATCATTGGCTTGAGGCACTTTAAATCACCTGAAAACCTTATTACTCGTGAAATTTTGATTTTATAAATTCCTCAAAACTGGGTAAGGTTTGATCTTCATAGATTTCAATAAACTGCCCAAACTGCATATAGGCATAAACAAAGGGATCTTGTGTAGCCATGATATAGTTTTCGGTGAAGTAGCTCTCCGTGGTCTTTCCCTCAGGAACTGGATTTTTTAATTGGGCAAACATTTTTTTGGCTAAGGCATAACATTCGTCCAATTCCTTTTGTTTCCCTATTTTTTTCCAATACAAAAAAGCAATTTGATTGGCCAATTTTTCGTTGGCATATCCCATTTCGCTGTTTGCCTTGTCATAGGTATATTGAAACGCATGACCGTATTCATGGATCAAGTAAAAGCCGTTAAAGAATAAGCCAAACATGCGTTCACCCTCGGCTTCACTTCCTGTAACTGCCGTTGTAAATGCTTTGAGTTCGGGCAAAACTTCACTCCACAACGGAATGTTTACCGTGTTTTTTTCACCGTCATAATAAATCAAATAGGGCGTTGTATTTAAAAGGTTCGTTGTAGTAAATTCTGGGGTCGTTTTGTATTGAGCGACCTCTTTTTTAAATTGGTGACTCAAGGTGTTGGCCTCTTGTAATAAGGCGTTTGCATCGGTATAGGTAGTAAACCACTGTTGTTGGGCTTGACTCCAATTGATGCAACTTAGCGCTAGGTAAATAAAGAATTGTTTATACATCGTTTTTACTTTTTAAAATGGCAACTCCACAACCAATCTACCTAGGGAGTTGCCCATTAACTAACTTACTTTCTACTAATTTTTGAGGAATTTCAGAGTATGGAATTGGCGCTCACTTTCTACACGAATCAGGTACAGCCCACGCGGTAAGTCTTCCAATCCTTGTAATGTTGTGGTTGCATCGGAAGAAGGTTGCACTTGGGTAGTGCGCACCGTTCTACCAAGATTATCAATAAGCGTGAGCGTTAACGGATTGGTAAGAGGTTGTTGCCAATGTAGTGTTAAGTAGGAAACTACTGGATTGGGTACAAGTACGGGTTCTAATGTTGGAATCATTGGTGTTTCAACTCCCAAGGTAACATCTAAAATACGGGTATAGAACCCTTTTTTATTACTTTCTCCGACCACTACAATTTTACCATCATTTTGCATTTCCATATCAAATACAGTATCCTCTCCATTGCTTAAATTATAATGGGCGTAAGGAGCATTCGCATTGGTTTTGAAAATAAAGTTACTGTCCAAAGCTCCATTTTGCTGAAAACGTTGAATATACAGTCCTCGATCTACGCCATTTATGGAATATCCTCCCACGTAAATTTCTCCTGTTGCAGGATTTCGAAATAACGTATACGCTGTTCCTGTTACGGCTAATAAAGAGGTATTGGTAGGGTTTCCTAGGTCGGACATTTTATGTTGTAAGGCTCCATTGGCCGTGAAAATATTTAGGGCAGGGAGTGTACTACTGTTCCATAATCCTCCCAAACTAGCAGCACCACAGAGATAAATGGAATCGTTGGTATCAATCACCATGTCGTACACATCCGATTGTGTTGATAGAACATAGGCGTTGTTTTGGGTTTCCAATTCATAGTAAAATGTCTTGAGTCCGTTGGTTGCAAACGTGGTGTCTAAAGTGCCACTAGCCGTTAGACGAAACAGTATCCCTTGTGAGCCTGGAGCCACACGATGACCTGCTACGACTATTTTACCATTGGATTGAAGGGCAATGGCACGAGCTTGACAATCGGTGCCATAATTCAATTTGTAATAGCCTGTCGAATTGAAAGAGGTGTCCAAGGAGTAATCGGAATTCAAACGGATAACAATTGCACGTCCTTGCGACGTCAGTGCACGTCCTGCCAAAAGAATTTTACCATCCGATTGTAGCGCTGCCGCAAAAATGTCAAAATCCATTTCTCCTACATCGGATGGTATGATTCGTTTACGTAACAACGTTGGGTTGGCCAAACTTCGAACTTCAATGCCGCTAGGATTGTTGGCATCCCCCAAAAGATTCATGACAAAATCCTCGCCAACAATTGGAAGGGGATAATTTTTATTCAAGTTAAATTGGGATTGAAAGTAATATTCATACGTAATGGTTCCATCCGAATTGGCTTTATAAACTCCGCTATTGGAATAGGTATTGGCATCAAAATAATGATTGTTGGTCATTTGGAGTTCGAGGGTGGTCGGATTTACTTTCACACTTCGGTTAGAAGTAAATAAGGAAGGATTGGAATGGGGAATATACTTTACCCCATAGGAGGGTTCGATAAAATACGTACCCACAGGTAATAATGTACAACTCGTGGTACAGCCCGGTGTTCCGTCACATTGTTCTCCTGCTTCAACAACACCGTTACCACATGAAGGAGTTAGTGTACAATTACTTTCACAACCATCATTGTTGTTTGTATTCCCATCGTCACAGGCTTCTACACCGGCATTGACAAAACCATCTCCACAAAAATTAAAAACACAACTGTTTAAGCAGTTATCGGTGTTGCTGCTATTGCCATCATCACAGGATTCACCAGCTTCGACAATGCCATTACCACAAGAAGGCGGAAGTGTACAATCGCTCTCACAACCATCATTGTTATTTGTATTCCCATCGTCACAGGCTTCTACACCGGCATTTACATAGCCATCGCCACAAAAATTAAGAACACAATTATTCAAACAATTATCGTTATTACTTCCATTACCATCATCGCATGCTTCACCCGGATCGAGAATGCCATCACCGCAATTGGCTTGAACTTGCAAACCCGAAGTTCGTGCTTCAATCGGTTGCTTTGGATAGCCCAGGAATTGCATTAAGTGGTCAAGTGAGCGGTATCCCTTTTGCTGGCGAAGCAATTGGTTTTTACCATCCAAGACTAAAAAAGTAGGAACCGAACGGATTGCAAATAGTTGTACCCAACGCTGTCCTTCTGCTGAGGTTGTAGATACCAAAGTTAAGGAGCCTGGTGCACTTTGCTGGTTCCAATCGGCTATGAATTTTTGACAAACGGGACATTCAGGCCGATACAGTACCAAAGTCGTTGGGTGTGTTTCAGATGCCTTAGTTTGGGCAATAGCAAGGCTACATAGCCAAAATAATAGTAAGAAGTAACGGTATTTCATGGATCTGATTTTCAAACGAAAATACAGTCCTCTATCCCTTTTTTTGACTATAAATCAGCCAACTGCGTATTTGAGTAAGTTTACGGTAAAGATGTGAATTGGCTCCTTCGGAAATTCTTACACTTTTTTAAATAAGTTCAAAAAGTCTTGTTTGCGGTTGCGACTTAAAGCAATGTAATGACCATCTTGCATAATCAAATCGCCTCCTTCTCCTCGAATGTATTGTTTGATGAATTTTAAGTTGACAATATGCGATTTGTGGGCTCTAAAAAATAGTGAATTGTCTTGAAGTACTTCTTCAAAAACGGAAAGTGTTTTGCTCGCTAAATGCTTGGTTTTGTCTTGCATGACGATGTAGGTATAGCAACTGCTAGCTTCCAGGTACATGATTTCATCAATTTTGACAAAGAGCAATCCATTTTGTGTCGATAAGGCCATCGTGTCTTTCATTTTCCCTTCACGGAAAAGCTGTAAATTTTGCAATTGATGGCGTTGGTCTTGTACGTTTAATGCTTCGTATTTTTCGAGTACCTCTTCAAGATCTTGGGCACTGATGGGTTTTAGTAAATAATCCAATGCATTCATGCGTAAGGCTTTTAACGCATACTGATCATAAGCAGTGGTAAATACCAATTTAAAGGGAAGGGTCTCAAATTGCTCCAAGAGGGTAAAGCCATTCATCTCTGGCATTTCAATATCCAGAAAAACAATGTCGGGTTGTACTTCTTCAATCAGGGCTTTTGCTACTGTACTATCGGTGCATTGCCCTACAATTTCAATCGAGGGAAAGGTTTGTAATGCATGTGTTAGTGTAATTATGCAATGGTTTTCATCGTCTATAAGTAAAACTCGTATCATATCAGTCAATTGTTACTAGTAACGTCACTCGTGTACCTGCTGCCTGACCATCAGGATGGTATAAGTCGGTGTATGTTATTGTATTTAAGGGATTTGCTAAGGTAAGGCGTTCTTGGGTAATCGCAATGCCGTGGGATTGGTGGTGCTCTTTTTTGAGACTTTGGGCTTTTTTTCTTCCAATGCCATCGTCTTCAATGCATATTTCGATTTGGGTATCCGACAATAATTTACAACTTATTGTAATCATTCCCTTGTCTTTTTTGGGATGAATACCGTGCCAAATGGCATTTTCAACAAAGGGTTGTAAAAAAAGAGGCGGCACTTGACAATAGGTTTGGTCGATTTCGGGATCAATGGATACGGCATAATCAAAACGGTGTTCGAGTCGCACCGCTTCAAGGGAGAGGTACATTTGCAACGCCTGAATTTCTTTGGAAAGACTCACTTTTTCTACTTTGGAAAGGTCGAGTATGGCCCGCATTAATTTGGAAAAAGTAGTGAGGTAATCGGCCGCTTCGTGGGTGTGATTTTGGATGATATAACTTTTAATCGAATTTAAGGTGTTAAAAATAAAATGCGGATTCATTTGTGCTCGAAGCATTTTCATTTCACTCTCTCGGGCTGCTTGTTCGAGCGCTTGTTGTTGCTTCAATGCGGCTATTCGGTAGCGGTATACGCCATAAAAAAGTGCTGCGATAGCTGCTACTACAAGTGCTGCAAACCACCAGGTCGTATAAAATGGGGGAGCGATTATCACACACAATTTCGCATTTGAAGCACTGGATTGCGGCACACTGGAGAATTCCAGTTGGTAGGAGCCAGGAGCCAATGCATTGAGTTGTAAGGCGCCGTTTTCTAGGGCAGTCCATTTTCCATTTAACGCATAATAATAGGTATGTTGTCCTGGTGTATTCCACTCAGGTAACGCAAACCGAATATTGAGGGTGTTTTGATCGTGTGGGAGTTCGATACATCCCTTTTGCATTTGATCCCAGTGAGTGAACAACGACTGGTTGATTCGAACTTCGAGCAGGTAACTGGATGGCGGGGTTGTTTGCGCATTGAGGATTTTTGGATCGATAAAGTTTAAATGATCCATCGTACCCACTACTAATTTTCCTCGGGTATCCCAGCCTAATGCGCCTTCAAGTAAATTATCATGAAGGCCTTGTTTTTGGGTTATGGATTTAAAACGGTTGGTCGCAATTTCCCAAAGGGTAAGTCCATTGCCCGTAGCGATAGCCAACACACCAGGACGGAGCCATTTAAGATTGATAAGCGCATCACTCGATAATCCATGTTCTCGAAAATAGTGCTGTTGTTTTTGGGAGGCACAGTGCCAAACAATTAGTCCCGATTGGGAGCCCAAATAGAGGTTTCCTTTTGCGTATTCAATACAAGTAAAGCGTTGATTGGCCGATTGAATGGGGAGTTTGCGGTGACGGCCGTTGCTTAGATTCAATTCGATTACCCCATTTTCTGTAGTGAGGTAGCAGCGATCCCCAACCCGAACCCCATCGGTGAGGTAAGCGTCGGTGAGTTGGTAAGTTTGGGTATCGTTTGTGGCAAAAGGGGTGCAGAATTTCTTTTGTTCAACATCAAAAATACTGACTCCAAAAGAATTTAATAAAATGATTTTATCATTTGTATAGGGCAGTATTTTAAACGCTCTGTCTAAAGCGACTTTTTGGTGGTTGGGAAAATCAGGGCGGTATTGCTTTAGGGGATTGAGTTGTGAATCACAGACAAAGAATCCGCCATCGGTACACACCCATAGCGTATTTTTATAGGGATAAACGGCCCGGATATCACGGTAGGCAGGGTCTTTACTTTTGGGCTGTAGGCTAGCAATGTAGCGAACGGGCTGCCAATTGCGATCATAGACCATCATGCCGGCACCGTAGCGAAAC
>CAYNDK010000003.1:0-47913 GCA_964395965.1 uncultured Flavobacterium sp. | reverse complement strand
ATTTGAACACAAAGGTTCGTTTGATGGTTGGATAAATAGAGTATTTGTGAATCATATTCTACAACAATTTCGAAAGAAAAGTTACTTGAATGTGGTTGACGAACAACTCCCAGAAGAGGTCGAAGTAGAAATCGACGATGGAATCGCACCCGAGTTTTTGTTTCAAATCATACAAGAACTTCCAGAGCGTTATCGTTTGGTCTTCAACTTAAATGTTTTTGAAGACTACAGCCATCAAGAAATTGCAGACGCGCTCGGCATTACAGTAGGGACTTCAAAATCCAATCTGTCTCGAGCAAAAGTTATTTTAAAACAAAAAATAGAAGCATATACAGGCAGTACCAAAATGCCCAACATCCAATGAAAAAACAACAAGACATCAAATCGCTTTTTAATGAGAAGCTAGAGCACTTTGAAGTAGCTCCTGATGCGTTTGTATGGGCAGACATTAAGGATAAGCTTCAAGAAAAGAAAAAGAAACGTGTCATTCCTATTTGGTGGTTTTACACGGGAATTGCCGCATCCTTTGTATTGGGATTATTGCTGAATACTCAATTGTATCCAGGCTCATCTACAAATCCGATGCAACCTGGCAACAACGGTGTTACGGAAAGTACTTCAAATCAAGAGAAAAAGAATTCTTTACCAACCGTTACTCCCGATCTTCAAGATTCGCAATTAACAGCACCTGAAACGGGTTCTGAATCCATTGCATCTACTGTTGTTGAACCAACAGCAAAAAGTAAAAACTCAGTTGCAGTAAATACGAAAACATCCCAAACCAATTCCGATGTGGATGCTATACAAAAAGTGACTACCGTTAATGAAGCGACGGCAGTTTCGGCTGACAAAAAAGGGAAGACCTCTCAAGTAGTTGCTACAACAAATACTAGTGATAAAGCCCTGAAATCGGGCAAATCATCGCAATGGACTTCACCTAAAAACGAGCCTGTAGCTGATTTAAGACCAGAAGAGAAAACTGCACAAAACGCTACTATTGGAACTGCTAAAAGTTCGCAAGAAATTGTATCCAACAACCCCCTAATACCGGTTAAAGACAGCACCGCTGTTGCCGAAAAACCGACCAATGAATTGGAGAAATTGCTACAAGAAAAAGAAAAGAAAACAACGCAAGAACAGAAATTAAATAGGTGGCAAGTGGCATCCAATTTTGCCCCTATTTACTTCGGTTCACTCACAAAGGGTTCACCGCTTGACCCTTCTTTATCTGAAAACACGAAGCAATACTCGGCTGAAAACTACAGCTTTGGTGTAGGAATTGGATATGCTTTAAATGGTAAATGGACGCTTCGAACAGGTATAAATAGTGTTCGTATGGACTATGACACCGAAGATATTGCCTTTTATGTGAATCCAGGAGTGAGTAGCCGAATACAAAACTTGTCATTGAATGCATTAGGATCCAACATTATTATTGAAAGTCTAAACAATGTAAAGACTTACAATAAAATGGTAGAAAAACATTCTGGAGCACTAAATCAACGCATGGGATATCTTGAAGTTCCAATGGAAGTTGCTTACCAATTGGGAGGTAAAAAATTTGGATTTCAACTTGTAGGCGGAGTGAGTACATTCATTTTAAATCAAAATGAAGTTTACCTTAAATCGGATGAATTCAACTTATTAATTGGTGAAGCATCCAATTTAAATACAGTGCATTTTAGTGGTAATTTAGGATTGGGTATGCGGTATGCTTTTTTAAAGAATTGGCAAGCTCGCATGGAACCTGTTTTTAAATACCAAATCAACACCTATCGCGCTGATGCTGGAAATTTTAAACCGTACATGATGGGATTATATACGGGAATTACATATACGTTTTAAAAACGTTAGGTTAGAATTAATTTAGTTAAGTGGTGTTACTTTACTGCGGTTGGTAACGAAAAAAGAGTGTCTTGGCCGGACACTCTTTTTATTTTGCGTTAAGGATTGCAGTGGAAATCCCGGTGCCGGAGTTTACGAAGGCAGCGGATTGCAACGGAAAGCCTGACCCCGGAAGTATGGAGGGGTAACGCCCTAATTATTTTGCGTTAAATCGTTTAAAATTAACCATCGAGCTTGGTCTTTAATTTCTTTCTTTGCTTCTGGCGGTAGTCCTTGTGTTGGAATAAAAGGATGAATCTTAACCCGCATTTTACCGGGGCTACCACTCAAAAAAGTGTAAGAAAATCGTTCTTTGTTGTCAAAGAAAGTAATTGGAACAATCGGAATTTGGTGCTCGATAGCCAAACGAAAGGCTCCGTCTTTAAATTCGTCAAGCAGGATACTTTCATCGGGAACACCTCCTTCGGGAAAAATGCAGATACTCATTCCCATATTTAAACGCCGTTGTGCGCGTTCATAAACTTCGAATCGGCTTTTTTGATTTCCGCGATCAACCAAAATACTGGTTCGTTTATAGAAAAAACCGAAAAGTGGAATTTTGGCCAATTCCTTTTTGCCTACAAAAACAAAGGGATTGCGAACAGTTGCCAACATCAGCATGATATCTGTCATTGAGGTGTGATTGGCAATGAACATGTAGCTTTTACCAGGTTCAGGCTCTTGTAAGGCGTTAACAGTATACCGAAAACCCATGCCGTACAAAATAATCTTAGCCCAAATTCGGGCTAAAATAAAGAAATACGGATACCAACGTTCTTTCAAAATAGAAAGAAACAGAAAAGGGAACATCACTAAAATGGGTACGGCTACCAAAATATAAAACCAGATCCGCCATACCACCCAAAAAATAATTTTTAACGCGCGCATAGACCCAAAAATAAAGCAATTTTAGTTTAAATTTGCTCCTCAATTTAAAAACTATGGCAAAAATACTAACAGGCGTTCAAAGTACAGGCACTCCCCACTTGGGTAATTTATTGGGTGCTATTTTACCTGCAATCGAAATGTCAAAAACAGCTGGCAATGAAACGTTTTTATTTATCGCCGATTTACATTCGGTGACACAAATCAAAGACGGTGAGACTTTACGAGGAAACACGTATAGTACGGCTGCTGTATGGCTTGCTTGTGGTTTGGATACCGACAAAGTGGTGTTTTACCGTCAGAGTGATGTGCCGCAAACAGCGGAATTGTCGTGGTATTTAAGTTGTTTTTTTCCTTATCAACGGTTGACATTGGCCCATTCATTTAAAGATAAAGCCGATCGTTTGGAAGATGTAAATGCCGGATTATTCACTTATCCTATGTTAATGGCGGCCGACATCTTGTTGTATGATGCCGAATTTGTACCTGTTGGGAAAGATCAATTACAACATATTGAAATTACACGTGATGTTGCTTCCCGATTTAACCATCAAATGGGAGAAACTTTTGTATTACCTGAGGCAACCATCAGTGAGGAAACGCAATATATTCCGGGAACAGACGGTCAGAAAATGAGTAAGTCCCGCGGGAATTTGATTAATATTTTCTTGGATGATAAGGCTTTACGCAAGCAAATCATGAGTATTGAAACCGACAGCACACCTTTGGAAGAACCTAAAAATCCGGATACGTGTAAAGTTTTTGCCTTGTATAAATTATTAGGTGATGCGACTCAAATTGCGCAGATGCGTCAAAACTATGAAGGCGGGAATTACGGGTATGGCCATGCGAAACAAGCGCTGTTTGAATTGATTCTAGAAAAATTTAAAACGGAACGCGAAAAATACAATTACTACATGTCCCATTTGGACGAAGTCGATGCCTTTTTGGCAAAAGGTGCATCTAAAGCAGGTGCTATTGCCGATGGTGTTTTACAACGCGTTCGACACAAACTAGGATTTGAATAAAACAAAAGACCTGAAGCATTTAACTTCAGGTCTTTTTTTATTTTTCAGCCTCTTGTATCTCTTCAACAACTGGAACTGCATCTTTACTGTAGACTTCAATTTTTCCTTTCTCTTCTCGTAATTCGATGGTTCCTTCGGTGCGACAGTCTTTACGAATCAATTCCTTTGCATTAGGTGCTAATTTTGAAAAACGATTTTCAACATTGGAATGATTTCCGATAAAATAATGCCTAGATGGATCTTGAAAAGACGCCAAATCGTGACCGGCATAAAAATTATAAATACGCTTATTGTAATCGCTTGTATTGACTTGCATGGTGGTATTGGGCGCAAGATAAAAAGCCTTTGCGGGCATTTTTATACTATCAAAAACCACGACATTTTCCAATATCACGACTTCATAAGAAGTTTTATTTCTAATTGTTTGGAACCGCTCGTTTGAGTTGTTGGTTACATGATCGGTATAAAACGTTGTAAAGGGATTATTCCCAATAGTAATTTTGGATAAGGGTTCGACTTGACGAATTTGTTTAGGATCAAACTCAGTTAAAAAAACATAAAAACTATCAATTTTATATTTCATGTCGGTATAATAGCGATCGATAATCGGAGGCTCTTCAGAGCTTGTTGAAGAATTACTTCCTGAATTGCTATCATATGTTTTTACGGTATCGGAATCTGAACAACGAGACGCTACGGAACCAACACGTAATAAAATCACTAAAATAATGGCAAAAACCTTCCAGTTAATGGAGAAGCCCGATGATTTTTTAGACCCTGAATTACCAAAAACCACATCTCGATTATTCTGTAAAGTACCTTCTAATTCGTCATCAAATGGTTTGTAACTCGCCATTGCCACCATAATGGTCGATGCGTTACTATTCTTATTGCTGTTGTATGAATCAACAACTGGATTCAAAATGTTTTTGACTTTTTCATCCATTTCAGGTGAACTCAAAAAGGACAAGAACTGATAGAAAGCACTGGTTTTAATATAATTGATTCGAGCAAAATCATAATTAGGATTACTATATTGATTCATTGCAAAATCAATTTTATGAAATGCTTTACGCGTAATTCGAAGTAGGAGTTCTTCAGGGAAATAGTTGAATTCACTCATTATTTCGCGCAAAGGTTCAAACTGATTTTCAGAAATTTTCTGCTCGATATACAAGGACAAATCCTCCATCAAGTAGCGTTCAATAAACTGTTGGACTTGACTGGGATCAATTGATACTTCGTCTAAATGAAAATGATCACGAGAATATTGGGTTCCAGCAAAAAAATTATAAAGAATTCTATTTTGTGTAATAAAATAAAAAGCTTCAGGATAGGTACGTAATGCCTCCGTCAATCGTGAAGCTACGTTGACATCTATATCGGGATTTAGCCGTTTTTCGACATTAATATGTTTTTCAATTCGGATAATTTCGTCTGGGGTAAATTGCTGCAAACGCGATTTATCCAATTGAAGCTTTTCAAATAAACCAATGATATTCATTCAGGCTGGTATTAGTAGAAAACAAAAATAGAATTTTATAGGATTTATGCGAATTGATTTCGAGTAAAAAACAATAAGTTGTACCTTGCTCTTCCAAAATTGTTACTATGGAAGCCATAATTAATCAACTCTTCGAAATTGAAAAAAAATCGCAAGAACATCAAATCGAACTTTTTGAACGTAATTTTAATCGAATTCATCACGAAATCACTGAAATGGGTTACAAAGTGATTAATCCCATTGGTCTGAATTATGATGAACGCGACAATTCGGTTGAAGCAAATTTACTGCATGCCAATGCCAAAAAAATAACCAAAGTCTTAAAACCCGTAATCTACCGTGTTGAGGCAGAAGGATATGTATTAATTCAAAAAGGAGTAGTAATTGTAGAATAACCGCATATGACCAATATTAATTTCGGCATCGATTTAGGCACTACCAATTCTGCGATTGCCAAATATGAAAATGGTAAAATTACCTTATATAAAAACCCTGTAGGATTTAAAGATACCCTACCCTCTGTTGTTTCTTTTCGCAAAGGACGTATCCAAATTGGCGACAAAGCTAGAGAATTGATGCTGACACAATCTGAAAATGTGTTTTCATCATTTAAACGAAAAATGGGTTCTGACGCACATTATTTCGTTCAAGATTTGGATTCTGAACTTTCTCCTGTCGAATTATCGGCCATGGTTTTGAAAGAACTTTTAAATTTTACCCAACCTGAAAGTCCGAAATCAACCGTGATTACTATACCTGCTTCTTTTGATACCATTCAAACCAATGCAACCAAAAAGGCGGGTTATCAAGCAGGATTTGAAGAAGTGGTCCTATTACAAGAGCCTATTGCAGCATGTTTAGCTTATTCCAACTCATTGCATTTGGATGTTTCGCACGAGCAAAAATGGCTGGTATATGATTTTGGCGGAGGTACCTTTGACGTGGCTTTAGTACGCATTGATGCCCGTGAATTAAAAGTAGTAGATCATAAAGGCAACAACTTTTTAGGCGGGGTTGATTTGGATAATTTATTTGTAGAAAAAATTATTTGCCCTAAAATTGAAACGGCTTCAGGACAAACAAATCTTTGGAAACGAATGATTTCTGGGGAAGATGCCGAATGTAAAAAGCTTTATTTCGAATTGCTTTTTAAAGCCGAAGAAGCCAAAAAGGAATTGTCTATTAAACAAAATGCCTCCTTTGAAATTGATTTTGAACCTTGGGATTTATTTACGGATATTGATGTAAGTCGCGTTGAGTTTGAATCAATTCTTCACACAAAATTTGATGAATCCTATCATTTAACCGAACGATTACTCACCGATAACGGCTTGCGTTTTGACGCGATTGATCGTATCATTTTGGTTGGAGGAACAACCTACATCCCCTATATTCGAGAGCAATTAGCTTTACGAAGTGGAATTAAAGTAGATACTGGAATTGACCCTACGACTGCAGTTGTTGTAGGAGCAGCCTATTATGCAGGTTCAAAGGCATCGGAACGAAAAACAGAAACCGTTGAATCTGCAATTCAAAATACACAGGGACCAGAGGTTGAAGTGATTTTTGAACCCAATTCAAAAGATACCGAAGAACTAATTGCTGCCGTTTTTAAAACACCTTTCCAAGGCTATTACCGCATCACTCGATCTGATGGGGGTTTTGATACGGGGGTTTTACAAATCAATCAAAAAATTACTGAATTTGTGCCTTTATTGGAAAAAACAACCAATGTGTTTACCTTGTTTTTATATGATTCCAACCAATCTATGATCTATCAAAACAGCAGTATTCACATTACCAACGGACTCTATAACATTATGGGGCAACCGTTGCCAAATGATATTTGCTTGGAAGTAGATGAAGAAGCAGGTAAGACATTTATGGAACGAATTTTCAAAAAAAATGATATCCTCCCCTTAAAGAAGACTTTATACAAAACCACTTCAAAAAACATATTGAAAAATTCGGATGACAAGTTGATTATCAATATTGTTGAAGGGAATGCCGGGGGTATGATTGGCAGTAATTTAACCATTGGTTATATTGAAATCACTGGGAAAAATCTTCCAATGGATTTGATAAAAGGAATGGATATCGAACTAAATTTCAAAATTAGTGAATCCCGTGATTTGGAGGTTAGCGTCTACATTGGCGCCTTGGATTTAGAAATCAACGAAGTATTCAATCCCCACCAACGTCATGTTGCCGTAGATAAATTAGCATCAGAAATCAAATCTATTATAGACGATATTAATGATGAAATTGACTATTTTGAAGAAGAAGAAAACTATGAATACTTGGCTAAATTAAAACGTATTTTAGACCATTTATCCGTTTTATATAATGAATCTTTGGAGGTTGGTGAAGATCGTTCTACCGATCGTAAGTACCAATTGGACGAAATGAAACGAATTACCATTCAAGAATACGATGATTTGGTGCGTCACAAACATGTCTTGGAAGAAATTAATGAATACCAAAACACACGCGAAGCCGTTGAGAGTTATTTGGAAGTAGCTACTCCAAAACAACGGGAGGAATTTGATAAAATCGTGCGCAACGAAAAGGAAATATTACAGTCAAACAATAAATATTTGATTCGTAAAAAGACAAAAGAATTGGACGAATTGTATGACAATATTTACATGAAGCAAGACGATCGTTTTGTGAATAGTTTTTATTACTATCGTTTCCTTCATGAAAGCGAATACAAAGACGCCCAAAAGTTTAAAAAACTTGTTGAGTTGGGTGAATCTGCATTGGAACGAGGCAATATGACAGAGTTGAAAGCCATCAACTATCAGCTGTGGGATCTACTCATTGTTAAGCCTAAAACCCGTGATGATTATCAAAATTTTGACGGTGATCTTGGTTTGAAATAATTAAATAGCTTCAAATAATTTGCCCGGTAAGGGTCGAATTACACCTTTTAATTCCATATTTAACAAAAGTGTTGAGGCTTTAAAAACAGGAATTTGGCACTCTAGGGCTATTTCGTCCAAGAGTGCTTTTCCATTTTTTAAAAGATAATCATACACGATTTGCTCTTCCGAATCGAGTTGGATGAAAAGTTGTTTTTGAATTCCTTTTTGGGGTGAAGTTACTGATTGAACATTCCAATTCAAATGGTATAAAATGTCGGAAGCTGCCTGCAACAAGTGTGCCCGTTGCGTTTTGATTAATGCATTACAACCCAAGCTGTATTTATCTGTGATTCGGCCGGGTACCGCAAACACTTCCCGATTATATTCGTTTGCCAAGTTTGCCGTAATCAACGAACCTCCTTTTTCTGCACTTTCGATGACAATAGTTGCTTCTGTCATCCCAGCAACAATGCGGTTTCTTCGTACAAAATTTTCTTTATCTGGATTGGAATCGCTTCGAAATTCAGTTAAAAAGCCACCGTTCTCCAGCATTTTTCCCACATACTTTTTGTGTGACTTAGGATAAATTTGATTAAGGCCGTGAGCGAGAACTCCAATCGTTTGCAACCCTAGCTCCATGGCGACTTTGTGCGCATGTATATCAACGCCATAAGCAAAACCACTAACAATCAAGGGATTCATTGGAGCCAAATCTTCCAATAATTTTCGCGTAAAATCAACACCATAAGCCGTAATCTCACGGGTTCCCACAACACTTATACTGTGTCGTTTGTTCCAATCTAAAGCACCCGACCCATACAGTAAAAGGGGACTGTCATAACAATGTTTAAGCCGTTCGGGATAACTTGCATCTTGGTAATAAAATACTTGAATATTGTGTTTTTCAATGAATTGAAATTCGGCCTCAGCTTTTGTGAATAGAGAAGGATCTTTAAAATTCTTTACCGTTTGCGGACCAAGTCCATCAATTGCTGCTAGTTGGCGCGGTTTTAATCGAAAAACCTCTTCGGCAGATCCGTATTGTTGAATGAGTTTTTTGGCTAAAATATCTCCAATGCCCTCCACCTGTAGCAGGGCTAAAGTTGTAATCAAATCGGTATGGCGCATAAATAAAATATTGAATTTCAAATGTATAAAAATGATTTGAAAAATGTTAACAAAGTTTGTTGATAAAATTTTGCCATCACCCTGAAATCTTTAAATTTGCTCTCATGAAGATTGAACAATACATTTCACAATTACTCTATCGTTACCAATGTGTTACGGTTCCGGGATTTGGTGCATTTTTGACCGATACCCAATCGGCGCAGTGGAATGGGGCAACACATACGTTTTTCCCACCGAAAAAAGTAATCACGTTTAATGCCTACCTAAAAAACAATGATGGTTTGTTGGCCAATCATATCGCTGTCTCAGAAAAAATACCTTATGAAGTTGCGGTAACTGGGATCGAACATGCAGTCCATGAATGGAAAATGAAGCTGCAAGATTTTGGCGGAATTTCATTAAAAAACATTGGTGATATTACGTTAAATACCGACAAAAATTTAGTCTTTGTTCCTTTTGACCAAATCAATTACTTGACCGAATCATTTGGATTGTCTTCGGTCGTTTCACCAAGTGTTCAGCGTGAGCTTTTGGCGCATCTTTCAGACGAAACCTTACCCGAAATTGAAGAAACGGAATCGACATCAAACACGGATGTACTACAATTAGTACCCAATCAACGTTCGAATCCTTTCCTTAAATATGCTGCTATTTTTGTATTAAGTGCAGGATTATTGGGCGCTGGCGGTTATTTTGGCAATCAGTTTTATTTGCAAAAAATTGAAGCAGAAACACTCGCTGTTCAAACCAAAGTGCAACAAAAAATAGAACAAAAAATACAACAAGCCACTTTTGTATTGGATACTCCGTTGGCAGAAACTTTACCAGCTGTAACCTTGACTGTGAAAAGCGATAAACTTCCCTACCATGTGGTTGCAGGTGCTTTTCGTCAAGAAGAAAATGCTGACCGTGTATTGTATGAATTAAAAAAATTGGGCTATCCCGCTCGAAAAATAGGCGCCAACAAGCATGGTTTGTTTCCAGTGTTTTATGGTAGTTTCAACAGCTATTCAGAAGCACAACAAAAAATGCAAGAAATACAAAAATCACACAACCCTGAAGCTTGGGTTTTGATTGAAGAACATTAAGATTAATCCCAATTCATTTGGGATTTTTTTATGCTTTGTCGGTATCAAAACTTTTGTTGAATTACTACCTTTGCAAAAAAAAACATGAGCCCAAAACATCCTGCCGATTCACTTACCATTTTAACCGATTTAGTTTTGCCTAGTGAAACCAATCCATTAAATAATTTATTTGGTGGTGAATTATTGGCGCGTATGGATCGTGCGGCAAGTATAGCTGCCCGCCGTCATTCTCGACGAATTGTAGTGACTGCCTCAGTAAACCACGTTGCATTTAACCGTTCCATTCCGCTAGGAAGTGTAGTTACCATTGAAGCTAAAGTTTCACGTGCCTTTACAACTTCTATGGAAATTTATTTGGATGTTTGGATTGAAGACCGCGAATCAGGGATTCGTTCCAAAGCTAATGAAGCAATTTACACTTTTGTAGCCGTTGATGAAATGGGTAATCCAGTTCCGGTTCCTGCAGTTGACCCACAAAGTGAAGAGGAACAAGCACGCTTTGCCGCAGCACTTCGTCGTAAGCAGTTAAGCTTAGTTTTGGCAGGCAAAATGAAAGCGAACGATGCGACTGAATTAAAAGCTTTATTTACTGAAAATTAATTTTTACGATTTCCCTAGAATTTAGTATTTTTCCACAAAAGAAACGAACGTGAAAAATCTAATTCTGTCTGTATGCGCCTTGATAGCTTTTCATTCGGTTGCACAAAAAAATATTGATCCTACTCCCGAAGAAATAGCCAATGCTAAATCCCTCCGAGAAAAATATTCAAAAGATGATGTTGCCGTCTTAAAAAGTGCTGACGACATAAAATTTGACTTCAATAGTCGTGAAGAAAAAGTGACTGTGCGACTAGAAACGCAAGAGCACTTAATGAATATCAATCACCGAGCGGACATTCATAAATATGAATTTTATGATAGCGAATCCAACATTGAATTATTAGGGATTAAATACCGAAATGAAAAACTAGCTGCTTTCCCAGTTCGTGACGAACAATACAAAGACGACGATTTATTCTATCACGATGCTCGTGTAAAATATACTTCCATCGATTTTCCAGTTCAAGGGTATTCCTACTACTATGAAATGGTTAAAAACTACAATGATATAAAGTATTGCACGACGTTTTATTTTCAAGACGAATATCCCGTTCTTAAAAAAACCATTACGTTTCATATTCCGAGTTGGCTCGAAGTAGAACTTAAAGAGTTTAATTTTAAAGGATTTGACATAAAAAAAGAAGTCGTTCAAGATGACAATATAACGCACATATCGTTTACTCTTGAAAACGCACCCGCTGTATATAAAGAGTCTGATGCGCCAGGCCGTTCATATCTCTATCCCCATATTATGGTTTTGGCAAAGAGTTATGCCAAAGGAAATAAAAAAGGGACGTTATTCAAAACCCATGAAGATTTATACAAATGGTACGCTTCCTTGGTTAAATTAATGAAAAATGACCCAGAAGTTTTACGTCCAAAAGTGAACGAACTCACAGCAAAAGCTAAGACAGACGAAGAGAAAATAAAAAATATCTTTTATTGGGTACAAGACAATATCCGTTACATCGCTTTTGAAGATGGGATTGCTGGATTCAAACCCGATGAAGCACAAAATGTGTTTCAAAAACGGTACGGGGATTGTAAAGGTATGGCCAACTTAATTAAACAAATGTTGCTTTTGGCAGGATTTGATGCACGCCTCACTTGGATTGGTACAAAACATATCGCTTATGACTACTCTACTCCTTCTTTGAGCGTAGACAATCACATGATTTGTACTCTCTTTTACAAAGGAAAACATTACTATTTAGACGGAACTGAAAAATACAATGCTTTTGGTGAATATGCCGAACGGATTCAAAATAAAGAAGTAATGATTGAAGATGGGGAAAAATGTATAGTGGAACGAATTCCCATGGGTGCTGCAGCTCAAAATAAAGAGTTTTTTAAAGCAACTCTCGAATTAGAGCAGGAAAAAATGAAAGGTACTTGCAAACGCAGTTTTTCTGGAGAAAGCCGCGAATATTTTCAAAATGTTTACAACCACTTTGAATCATCAAAAAAGAAAGAACTTCTAGATAATTTTCTTTCCAGACAAAATAAAAGTATCAAAGTTGATCAGGTTAAAACTTCTGACTTAGAAAGTCGCGACCAAATGTTATCCATTGATTATACCATCGACATCAATAACAAAGTTTCTTCTTTTGACAATGAAATTTATGTGGATTTGGACTTTATGAATGAATACAAAGATTTTCAGTTGAAAGACCGCAAAACAGACTATGAAATGGATTATAAAACCCAATATGAATCGGACATCACCTTGAAAATTCCTGCCGGTTATAAAGTGACAAAACTACCTGAAAACATTGCTGTAAAAGAATCCAACTATGAAGTTCAATTAACTTATTTATTGGAAAATAACACCATTCATTACAAGAAACTATTTTTGTTTAAAAACGGAACTTTAAAAACAACGGAGTTTGAAAATTGGAGAGCGCTCAATAAAAAAATAGCGGATTCCTATAACACACAAATTATCTTAACTAAATAATCGCTATGAAATTTAAAATTTTCCTGAGCTTATTTCTCTTCCAAGCAATTTCTGCCTTAGCCCAAACCCCTGAAGAAATTCGGGATTATATTTGGGGAGCTAATGATGAATATAAAAAGGCAACTACAATTCCTGATAAATGGAAGAATGAATCGGCCGTAATCCTACACAAACGAGAACATTATAATTACCATAAATATGGTGTAAATGTAACGTATAAAAGTTCGATCCGTAAACGCATCAAGTTATTGGATCAAGCGGCAGTAAAAGAATTTTCTGAATTCTCCTATCGCGATAAATTTTATTCTAATAAAGCTTTAGGGTCATTTTGGCAACGAGGTACAAACTATATTGGAGTGAAAATTGTAAAACCCGATGGGAAAGAAGTTCTTATTGACGCCGACAAAGAAGCCAAAGAAGTTAATGGTGAGAAGAAATTAGCCATTCCAAATCTGGAAATTGGAGATATCATCGACTTTTACTTTTATTCGATTGAACCCTTTAAATCGATATATGACTATACCTTCAAAGCGGTTGAAACGCCATTGGGTGATGTTTATCCAACGATGGATTTAAAAATCACGTTAAGCACGGAAAATGACTTTTTTGTCAACTTCAACACCTATAATGGCGCACCTGAATTAAAAGAAGTCCCAACAGGTAAAAATAGTGAGCGTTTTTATGAACTAACTGCTAAAGATGTAGCAAAAAATGAATTTCCTCGTTGGTTCTATCCTCTTGCCGAATTACCATGTTATAAATTCCAGGTTATTTTTGCGCGTTCTGGAAAATTTGAAAAGCTTGCTGACGGATTCCTTTCAGAAAAAGAGCGCGATATTAAAAAAACCGTTTCGAAAGAAGATGTTTTTGAATACTACAATAAAAAATTCTTCCCTTCAGGGGATTTGGGTCCGATTAATCGTTTCTTAAAAAACAAAACGTTTGCGTCGGAAGAAGAAAAAATTCGTGCGGTTTATTATTTCTGCCGCCATGAGTTCTTTACACGCTATTTAGAAGCCTTTGTTGTAAACGAGGCTAATATTATGTATCCGTTTAGTTATTACGGCGTAAATCCTATCTTTTTTAGAGATGAGCTGCCTTTTGTGAACTACTTTATGCAGTTTTTGAAAAAACAAGAAATTGGATACGATATCATTATCGCTACACCCCGTCATGACGGTTCAATTGACGACTTACTGATCCAACAAAACTTACGTAAATTAATTCGTGTAAATACTCCAACCCCGGTATATATCGAATATTTTTCTCCCTATTCTGGTGCTGAACAAGTTGATGCTTCTATAGAAAACTCTAAAGCCTATGTTTTGGGTGTTTCAAACGGTAAAAAAGTAACTGAAGTAACCGCTGTAACGCTACCAAGCAGCACACATACTGATAATGTTTCCAAAGTAAAAGCTCAAGTTGAATTGGTTGATTTTACTGGATATAAAGTTAAACGTCAAACAAGTTTTACAGGCCATTTAAAAGAATCAGAACAAGATGATCGTTTGCAATTTTTTGATTACGTCTATGAAGATTATGACAAATACGGCACTATGAAATTAATGGACTATGTACGTAATGAAAAACAACGTAAACAATACAGTAATGAATTAACGGCCTTGATTAACAAGCAAAAGGACAAACAAAAGGAATCCCTTAAATCAACCGTAGAAGGTGAATTTGATGTGAAAATTGAAGACTATGAATTTTCTATCAAAAACACGGGACGCTTTGGAAAATCTACTCCCTTGGAAGTAGAGGATTCATTTACGATTCAAAATGAATACGTCAAAAAAGCAGGAGATAAATATTTGTTAGAAATTGGACGCTTTCTAACATCTCAAATTGAAATTGACAAGAAAGAACTCGAGCGTAAAAACAATATTTATATGAGTTATCCACGCTCATTCGAAAATGAAATTACATTCTTAATCCCAGATGGTTATAGCGTTTCTGGATTAGAAAAATTAAATAAAAAAGTAGAAAACGAAACGGGTGGATTTACTTCTACAGCTGAAGTTAAAGGAAACCAACTTATTATTAAAACTTTAAAGTATTATAAAAACTACTATGAGCCAAATGCCAATTGGAGTAAAATGATTCAATTTTTGGACGCAGCTTATCAGTTTACACAAGAAAAGATTTTATTAAAAAAGAACTAATTCAAGCGCTCTTCGGAGCGCTTTTTTTTTACCCTAAAATGTACAGTCAATACGTAGATATAAATTTACTACTATTGCATTTGTATTCCTAATGTGTTCAAGGGTTCGGGCCATACATCCGTAAGCCGTTTGTGCGTAAAAAAGGCATAAAAAAAACGTTCCGAAGAACGCTTTTTTAATTTATCGATTCAACCATAAGGTTGGGTTGATAGACGTCGAGTTTTGAGAAATCATAAACCGCACAACTGCTTTTCCATCCGCATCAGCTTTGACTTTTCCAAGGGTTTGTTTTGCACTTACCATATCCCCTTCACTTACCGATACCGAAGCTAAATTGTGATAGATAGTAAAATAATCTCCATGTTTAACTAGCACAGCAAACTTATTCCCAATACGCTGTATTTGTGACACCTCGCCCTTAAAAACGGCACGTACTGAGGCATTCGCGTCGGTTGTAATATCCACACCACTATTATGAACCATAATTGATTTATACACCGGATGAGGCTGATCTCCATAACCAAGAGAAATCACTCCCCGTTCAACAGGCCAAGGCAATCTACCTTTATTCGCTTTAAAATTATCCGAAATAATTTTTCCTTCAGGAGTCAAAACAACTTTGGCAGAAGATTCAATTTTCTTGGTTTCTGCAGCAGTTGTAGTTTTAGGATTCGCTTTGGCTTTTGCAGCAGCAGCTTTTCGGTTGGCCTCTGCAATTGCCTCGCGAATCAATTTTTGAATTTGGGCATCAATTTTACGTGATTCTTGCTGCTTCTTTTTAATTTCAGCTGCAATTTGCTTTTTATCCTTTTTAAGACTATTTGCAATCTTCTCTTGTTCTTGACGCTCTTTTTCTAAATCTTCACGTTGTTTTTGTTGTTCAGCTAACAGCTTATCTTTTTCTTCTTTTTGTTTGGTTAACTCAGTGTAATGGTTGGTTAATTTACTCGTTTTATCCTTAATCTCTTGCCCTTGCATTTTCCGATAACTCGAATATTGTTTCATGTATTGCAAACGTTTGTACGCTTGGGTGAAATTTTCAGATGAAAGTAAAAACATTGCTCGACTATGCTGGGAACGGCTTTTGTACGATTTAAGCACCATTTCGGCATAATCTTTCTTTAAAACTTCTAAATCCTTCTTGAGCTTATTGATTTCCAATTGATTCAAATACATATTGTCGTTCAATACGCGAGCTTGCTTGTTTGTGGTATGAATTAATTTTTCCTTTAATCCAATTTTCTCCTTCTGCAATTCGAGTAGTTTTGAAACCGATTTTTCCTTTGAACGCACTTCTTGAAGCATACGCTCTTTTTCAATAATTTCTTCTTGAATTTTAGCTTTACGCTGTTCTAATTCCTCTTGAGTTAGCTGCGCCATACCCAATGAAGAAATCATCAAGAATAAAAAGGTGATAATAGGCTGCTTCATGTTTATTTTTTTTCTAATTCAATACGTTCAAATCCTTCAGGAACATTATATGGAAAGGATAAATCCTCATTGAAGTTTACATTTTTATATTCCACATCAATATAGGTCTTTGTCGACTCTAATTGGGCTTCCAAAACCATTTGCAAAGGAAGGAATTTTTCATCGGTTTTGCGGTATTCTGGATAAGTGACTTGTAAAGTACGTTGTAAACTAGGTTGGTTGATTTCTTGCTTTTTTACCAAATAATTATCACTTTCAAAATAGAACGATTTATCCAAATCGGGATTGTCCTGGTTTTTCAAACGGTACCATTTATCAACAATAGCTACTTTATATTTTCCTTTTTGCAAATCATCAATAGCTTTTCCTAAAAAAATACTTTGCACTTTCTGATAATCCAAATCAGTTCCCAACCACTGACTTAATGCAGAATAATCGCCTTCAAAATATTTATTCCCGATTTTGTCGTAATACTTCACTGCATCAGGAGTGATTAAAGCTTTTGCTACAGTGATGCCTAAAACACGGATTATTACCATGATTTTTTCATCTTTCTTCATCCGAATTTCAGCCATGACATTTTGAGACTGACTGTCATCTTGATATTTGGCTGCTGCTTTAATTGAAAGGGTCGAAAAATTCAACGAATTCAAATTATATTTATCAATAATCTGAATTGCCGGAATTTCATTATTTGATGCGGTTCCCTCGGCTACAACTTGCGCTTTAGATTTACAAGAATGTAAAGCCATAGTCGCAGTAGCAATGAGAAGTCCGTATTGAATTCTTTTTGATATTCGCATTATTTCTTTTTCGTTTTCTCTAAAAGCTGATTGGCTTTTTCAAAATACTCATTCTTCTTTTTAGTATCACCCAACCCTGCACAGGCCTCTCCCAATTGTAGATTAAAATTGATTTCCAAAACGATATCATCTACTATAAAATCCAGCCCCGCTTCTAAGGTACTTTTGGCCAATTTATATTGGCGAAGTTGGTTCAAAGCAAGTCCGTTGTAATAATACAATTGCGGCTGTGTAGGAAACAATTCGATCAGTTCGGTTGAAAAACGGCCTAACTTTTCAAATTGTAAACTTTCGGTGTAGGCTTGCAATAATAATAAAATACCTTCCATGTCATCGCTGTGCGATTTTTGGTGCATTTCATAATATTTTACGGCTTTTGCCCACTCTTTTTTGGCTTGGTAAAACTTCCCGATTTCTTTGGCTACATTGACTTCTTTATCCCCATCAAAATAACCGATGGCTTTGTCCAAATCTTTATCAAATTGGGGATTGGTTTTGGTAAAAATCAAAAACTCGTTCAACATACGGTGCTTGATTTTTTTATCAATTTTATCCGAAGCCAAAACGATATTCATGGATTTAACGGCTTGTTCGCCATTATTCGCATTCAAATGATACTTGAATAAGCTCACTTGCGCCCACTCCGAATTCGGGATTTCTTTTTCCAATTGGCGGGCGACTTCCAACGCTTTTTCTTCTTGATTGCTTTGCGAATACAAGTAAATCAAAGCGATGTAGTTGGATTCGTCTTTGGGGAATTTTTTGATTTTATCCACCAAATCATTTTTCTCCGGACCTTGGTACTTGGCATCTTGTAAAATTTGTGCCTTATACAATTCCCGTTTATCCGATTTCCCAACGGTAGCATTCAAATCGTTAATCAAATCCAATGCTTTATCGTATTGTTTGGTCAACATGTAGAGCGAACACAAATCTTCTTTGTAATCGGCTTTGAACTCAATTAATTTCTGAACGATAGCAATGGCGCGATTGTAATCTTTGGTATCATAACACACATCATACATGCCCGCCCATGCCCAACGATTTTTGTCATCCATTTCGGTGACTTTTTTGAATTGATCAAACGCCTCATTATAGCGTTTCATGAAATAATAATTCTTCCCTTTTTCAAAATACACAACGGCATTGTTGGGCTGAATTTTTTCACATTGATTCAATTCATCAAGGGCTTTGTCGTAATTCTCAATCCCTTTTTGTTTCAGCGATTCATAATAATGGTTTTGGAAATCATCGGGTGCCAACGCTGTATCCTCGGGCTCTTGCGCCCAAAGCGAAGGGGAAACCAACAGTCCCAAGAAACCATAAATAAGAAATCGCTTTTTCATTTTTTATTCTAAAACGGAATAATCTCCGATACTAATACTTGTAAAATTGCCATCAAACGACGCGTGATTTCCTATCATCGCATTATCTAACTGTGCATTTTTAATATGCGCGTGGGTTTGAACCAAGCTGTTTTTAATGGTACTGTCAATCACGTGCGTTCCTTTTCCTAACGAAACATTTGGACCCACAGTAGCATTCACTAAAATGACATCTTCAGCAATATGACATGGTGGAATGATCGTACTGTTTTCCAATTTTACATTGGCAGCCACCAAATTTTCCACACCGTCTTGGTGCAAGAAATTCAGCATACGCGAATTGGTTTCAACAGTAACGTTTTTGTTTCCACAGTCCATCCACTCGTCCACCTTGCCAGGGACAAATTTCATGCCTTTCTGCTTCATGTTTTCCAAAGCGTCGGTCAACTGGTACTCACCGCCTTTTACAACGTTATTATCGAGCAGGTATTGTAATTCGGTGCGTAAGGTTTCCCCGGATTGGAAATAATAAATTCCGATAATCGCTAAATCCGAGACAAACTCTTTGGGTTTTTCTACAAAATCCACAATTTGGTTTTGATCATTCAATTGTACTACCCCAAAAGCACTTGGATCGTCCACTTGTTTTACCCAAATCACTGCATCAGCTGAAGTGTCTAATGAAAAATCGGCACGGAATAAGGTATCGGCATAAGCGACAACGATCGGTCCCGACATGCTTTCTTTGGCACACAAAATCGCATGAGCCGTTCCTAAGGCTTCGTTTTGGTAACAAATGGTACCGCGAGCGCCTAGTTTTTCTGCGATAGCAATCAAATCTTCTTCTACTTTTTTGCCAAAATCTTTATGAATAATAAAGGCAATCTCGTCAATTTTTTGATTGATGACTTGCGCGATATCTTCCACCAAACGGTGCACGATGGGTTTTCCAGCGATTGGGATTAACGGTTTCGGTACCGTTAGCGTATGTGGGCGAAGGCGTGATCCGCGTCCGGCCATAGGTACGATAATCTTCATTGTTGTTTTGGTTTTAGGGTTCCAACAAAAAATTTGTTGAAAATGTGTTATTCTATTTCCTCTAATTTATTTCACTCCGGTACTGCCAAATCCGCCTGCTCCGCGGGAAGTTTCTGATAACTCAGTGACTTCAATCCATTCGGCACGTTCGTGTTTAGCAATGACCAATTGGGCAATACGTTCGCCATTTTCAACCACAAAAGGTTCTTGGGATAAATTTACTAAAATGACACCAATTTCGCCACGGTAATCGGCATCGACTGTTCCAGGCGAATTCAACACGGTAATTCCTTTTTTGGCGGCCAATCCACTACGGGGACGAACTTGGGCTTCATAACCAACGGGTAATTCAATAAACAAACCCGTTTTGATGATGGCGCGACCTAATGGTTGTAACGTCACCGGTTCATCCAGTTGCGCACGCAAGTCCATTCCTGCCGAAGCTAGTGTTTCATAAGCCGGTAAATCGTGCGAAGACGTATTGATAATCTTAATTTGCATAGTTTTTATTTTCTGCGAAGAATACGCATTAGCGTCTCCTTTTCACTTTTATAAATAAACGATAAAAATACTAGTAATAAAAGTACTTTGATGGGATAATTATCACGAATATAATCCACATAAAATGCCAATACGGAAAAGCCAACCGAGAGTCCGAGATAACTGAAAATACGGTTGAAATCATACGGAATAGGGTATTTCTTTTTTCCTAAATGATAGGAAATAATCATCATGCTTCCGTAGGCTGCAATAGTAGCAATGGCCGATCCGTAATAGCTGTATTTCGGAATTAAAAGATAATTCAGGGCCAAGGTTACAAATGCGCCCACAAAAGAAATATAGGCGCCAATTAAGGTCTTATCAATTAATTTATACCAAACGGAGAGATTGGTGTAAATCCCCAAAAAGAAATTGGCAAAAACAATCAACGGCACGACTTTAATGGCCACCCAATAGGCTTCATTGGGCACTAAAGGTTGTTTGAGCAAATCGATAAAAGCGACAACAAACAACGAAATAAAGGAACCAAAAATCACAAAATACTTGGTAATGGTCGCATACGTTTGGGGTGCATTTTCATTTCCCGCATGGGAGAAAAAGAAAGGTTCGATCCCCAAAGTATAAGCCGTTCGAAACAGCACCATAAACATCCCAATTTTATAACATGCCGAATAGGCTCCGATATCCGCTAAGGGTACGTGAAACCAATCCAACAAGATTTTATCAAAATGTTCGTTAATGGCAAATGCAATTCCGGCCAACAATACCGGGTAGCCGTAACGCATCATTTGTTTCCAAAGGGCGTAATCAAATTTCCAAGAAATGGAGGTATAATTGGGTAGTAAAACTAAAAATGTAGCCAAACTTGCCGCTAAATTGGCAATAAAAATATAGCCAATCTGAAAGTCAGGGAAATAGATTGTATTTAAAAATCCATCGGGATTATTTTTGGCTAAATTGGGGAGAAAAGCCAGAAAAAATATACTTAAGACAATTTGCAGACTTACGTTTCCAATCTTGATGGCCGCATATTTCATCGGTTTTTTTTCAGCCCGAAGCTTTGAAAAGGGAATAATGGCCAAGGCATCAAAAGCCGTAATCCAAATTGCATAAGTGATGAATTCTACTGCAAAGCCACTTGTATGAGCTAACGTATTTCGAAATAATAAAGCAAGGACTAAAAATCCAAGAGTGGACCAAAACAAGGAAATGGTACTTGTTGAAATTACTTTGCTTTTGTCTTCTTCTTTGTTGAAAAAACGGAAAAAAGCCGTTTCCATTCCATAGGAAAGAAACACATTAAAAAAAACGAGATACGAAAAAATAACCGATACAATACCCATCTGACTTTTATCTTTCAAATAGTAGATATAAAGTGGATTGAGTAAAAAGCTAATGATACGTGGCAAAACGGTTGCCATTCCGTATATCAGTGTTTGTTTGAAGAGATTCTTGTAAAGACTCAAAGGTTCTGAATTTTCAACAAAAATAACGATAAATAACATGCAAAAAAAAAGAGTCGACTGGAGCCGACTCTTTTTTTATTTTGGAATTATAATTAGCCTTTCAATGCTTCGGCTCCACCAACGATCTCAAGGATTTCGTTGGTAATGGCAGCCTGACGGGCTTTATTGTACGTTAATTTCAACTGGTTACGTAATTCAGTTGCATTATCGGTTGCTTTGTGCATTGCCGTCATACGTGCTCCGTGCTCAGCAGCAAAGGAATCACGAATGGCTTTGTACAATTGCGTTTTTAATGATTTTGGAATTAATGTCAACACAATTTCCTCTTTTGTTGGTTCGAAGATGTAATCCGCACTGGCAGATTGTACGGTTTCACCTGAAGCCAACGGAAGGAATTGTTCTGTTTTAATAATTTGAGTAGCCGCATTTTTGAATTGGTTGTACACTAATTCAATTTTATCAAACTCACCCGCCTCAAATTTGTGCATTAATTCTTGAGCGATTTCAGCAGCATGATCAAATGTTAGGTTATCGAAAATTGCTGTGTTTTCGCCGGCAATGGTATTGGTTTTACGGAAAGCATCACCCGATTTTTTACCAATGGTATAAATCGTTACTTCTTTGCCTTTGTACACTTCTTCAAGGGCGCGAACTTGTTTGACAACATTCGCATTGAAGGCTCCACACAAACCACGGTTTGAAGTAATAGCTACGATAAGTACTTTCTTCACTTCGCGTTGTTCGGTAAAGCTTCCGCCCAAGTCACCTTCGATGGTCGAACTCAAGTTTTGAAGTAATTCCGTTAATTTTTCGGCATAAGGACGCATGGCCGTAATTGCATCTTGCGCTTTTTTCAATTTAGCTGCAGATACCATTTTCATCGCCGATGTAATTTGCATCGTCGATTGTACCGAACTAATCCTGCTACGAATTTCCTTTAAGTTTGCCATTATTGCTATTTTAAATTATAAATTCTGAATGATAAATTATGAAGACTCATTTAAAATTTATCATTCAAAATTTAAAATAATCAATTAGTATTTTGCTGCGATTTCTTTAGCTGCTTTTTCCAATACATCGGTGATTGTATCATCGAATTTACCGGCTTTTAAAGCATTCAAGGTATCACGGTGTTTGTTGTTCAAGTATTCTAAGAAGTCTCTTTCGAATTCTTTCACTTTGTTTACGGGAACGTTACGCAACAAGTTTTTAGAACCTGCATAGATGATAGCTACTTGATTTTCAACTGTAAATGGATCATTTACCGATTGTTTCAAGATTTCTACGTTACGTTTACCTTTTTCGATTACGTTCAAAGTCGCAGCATCCAAATCAGAACCAAACTTAGCAAACGCTTCTAATTCGCGGTATTGTGCTTGGTCAAGTTTTAAAGTACCTGATACTTTTTTCATCGATTTGATTTGTGCGTTACCTCCTACACGAGATACAGAGATACCTACGTTAATCGCTGGACGAACCCCAGAGTTGAACAAGTCAGATTCCAAGAAAATCTGTCCGTCTGTAATCGAAATTACGTTGGTTGGGATATACGCAGAAACGTCACCAGCTTGTGTTTCGATAATTGGTAAAGCCGTTAATGAACCGCCCCCTTTAACGATTGATTTTAACGATTCTGGTAAATCGTTCATGTTTTTAGCGATATCGTCATCCGCGATCACCTTAGCCGCTCTTTCTAACAAACGAGAGTGTAAGTAGAAAACGTCTCCAGGATAAGCTTCACGTCCCGGTGGTCTTCTTAACAACAAAGACACCTCACGGTAAGCTACCGCTTGTTTTGACAAATCATCATATACGATTAATGCGGGACGACCTGTATCACGGAAGTACTCACCGATAGCAGCACCTGCCATTGGAGCATATACTTGCATTGGAGCAGGGTCAGAAGCATTAGCGGCTACGATTGTAGTATACGCCAAAGCACCTTTTTCTTCTAAGGTTTTAGCAATACCTGCTACCGTTGAAGCTTTTTGACCTACTGCAACGTAGATACAATATACAGGTTGACCTGCGTCATAAAATTCTTTTTGATTTAAGATGGTATCGATACAAACGGTAGTTTTACCAGTTTGACGGTCACCGATAACCAACTCACGTTGTCCTCTACCTACTGGAATCATCGCGTCTACCGCTTTGATACCTGTCTGTAACGGCTCATTTACAGGCTGACGGAAGATTACTCCAGGCGCCTTTCTTTCTAATGGCATTTCATACAACTCCCCAGAGATTGGACCTTTACCATCGATAGGGTTACCTAAGGTATCCACTACACGACCTACGATTCCTTCTCCTACTTTCAAAGAAGCAATACGTTGAGTTCTTTTTACAGTTGAACCTTCTTTGATACCCGTTGACGGACCTAAAAGTACCACCCCAACGTTATCTTCCTCAAGGTTCAATACGATCGCTTCAAGACCGTTATCAAATTGCACTAACTCACCGTATTGTGCATTTGACAAACCGTATACGCGTGCGATACCATCACCTACTTCCAATACGGTTCCTACTTCTTCAAGAGAAGCACCCGATTCAAAACCGGTTAGTTGTTTTTTAAGGATTGCTGAAATTTCAGCAGCTTTAATTTCTGCCATTGTAATATATCTTTAATGATGTATTAGTTACTAAACTCTCTCTTCAATTCATTCAATCTGCTGGAAACAGAGGCATTGTATTGCATATCTCCGATGCGAAGTACAAATCCACCAATGATTGATGGATCTACGATGTTCTCCACAGTAATTTTTTTGGTAGACATCTCAGCGATTTTAGCCATAATTTTTGACTCTAACTCAGGAGTCATAGGAATCGCAGTTGTCACTTTGGCAATTTCCACACCAATACTTTCATCATAAAGACGACCGTATTGTTTGGCGATTTGACCTAAGATTTCATATCGTTTATTTGCAAACAACAACTGAAACAAACTTTTTGTTTCGGGTTGTGAACTTGCAAAAATTTCATCTAACGCATTTTTCTTTGCTTCTAAGCGTACCACAGGACTAGCTAAAAAAACCTGTAATTCATGGCTTTCTTCTAAAGCTGCTTCAACCGACTTCATATCGTGATGAACCGCTTCCGCTTTTCCAGATGCAGAGGCAATTTCTAAAATTGCTTTGGCGTAACGAATCGCTGCTCTTGACATACTTCGATTAGTTTAATTTGGCGTCACCTAACATTTTCTCAACTAATTTAGCTTGAGCTTCTTTGTTAGATAATTCGTCTTTTAACAATTTTTCAGCAATTTCTAAAGAAAGTGAAGAAACTTGGTTTTTCAATTCAGCCATAGCGGCATTTTTTTCACCTTCAATCGCTGCTTTTGCTTGCTCGATCATTTTTTCGCCTTGCGCTTGAGCATCTGCTTTTGCGTCGTTAATCATTTTTTCTTTGATTTCACGAGCTTCTTTCAATAGAGCGTCACGTTCTGCACGAGCATCAGCCAACAATTTTTCATTGTCTGACTTTAAATTCTCCATGTCTTTACGTGCTTGTTCTGCTGACTGTAATGCATTTTTGATTCCTTCTTCACGCTCGTTTACAGCATCCAAAATAGGCTTCCATGCAAATTTTTTCAATAACAGAATCAATCCTACAAAAATGAGAACCTGCCAGAAAAATAAACCGAATTCAAACTGATTAATTAATTTATCCATGAGATATATCTAAATAATTTCTGTTAAACATAAGGAAACAACAGTTATAACCAACCGTTACAACTGTTGTTGTTTGTTTTTTGATTAAGCAGCAAATAAAGCAGCGAAACCAATACCTTCAATAAGTGCCGCAGCGATCAACATCGCTGTTTGGATTTTACCTGAAGCTTCTGGCTGACGCGCAATAGCTTCCATAGCAGAACCACCGATTTTACCGATACCTAAACCAGCACCGATTACGATCAAACCTGCACCTACAATGTTTGGAATAGTCATAATGTTTGTATATTAAATTAAACAAATACTTTTTTAGTGATGTGCCTCTTCATGGTGGTGCTCCTCATTCGCAGAACCAAAATAAAGTGCGGTTAACATCGTGAAAATATACGCCTGTAAAAAGGCAACTAATATTTCTAAAATGGATAAAACAAAAGCCAATCCAAACGATAATGGACTACCAATCCAGCTTTTGAAAATAAACATTAAACCAATAATGCTCATGATTACAATGTGACCCGCAAAAATGTTAGCATACAAACGAATCATTAATGAGAAAGGCTTAATGAATACCCCTAACAATTCAATAGGAGCCAAAACAATACGCATTAAATAAGGTACACCTGGCATCCAAAAAATATGACCCCAGTAGTTTTTATTTGCAGTAAGGTTTGTAATTAAAAACGTTAAAATCGCTAATGAAAATGTAATAGTCAAATTACCTGTTACATTTACCCCTAGTGGAGTTAATCCAAATAAATTTAAGAATAAAATAAAGAAAAAGATAGTCAATAAATAACTCATGTATTTCTTATAATTCTTCTCTCCAATATTTGGAATCGCAATTTCATCGCGAATAAAAACAACAAGCGGTTCAAAAATGCGCACCATTCCTTTTGGAATTCCGCCATTCTTAGCATATGATTTAGCCAAACGCGTGAAAAGGAAGAACATCAAAACTGCAGTGATGATGATAAAAAGTACACTTTTTGTAATCGATAAATCTATTGGGTGTACATTCGTAGGGTGTCCAGATTTTTCATCTTCAGTAAGCGTACCCGATGCATCTGTACGATAAATTTTCCCATCATGATGGCTTAAAACGTAATATTTACCATTCGATTCAACCACTCCATTTTCTGCATGGTGAAATTCTGCAGATGAAAACATATGCAATTCTCCATCCCATAAAATTACAGGTAGTGGAAAACCAAAATGCTTTCCTTCTTTGTCATCAGCAAACAATGTGAAATCATGAGAATCAAGCACGTGATGGTTGATATGACTTTTTATTTCACTACGGATATCTCCAGCCCCATGTTCAGAATTATGTGCTTCACCATGTCCTTCTTCAGTAGCGGGTGCGACAGCTTCTGTGGCATGTGCTGAAGTAGCTTCACCATGATTTTCATTTGCGATAGAAAGTAATGGCATAAAAGCCAATAAAGCAGCTACTAGTAAGTGGCTTGGTTTTCTAGAAATCACCATTTTTAATAACGTAATTTTAAGGTTTCCAAAATTTGGTGCAAAGGTACATCTTTTAGAAAAATAACAATAGGATTACGATTGTTTTTTGAATTTTTCGTTAAAAAATCACTTTTCAACCTTTTTATTCAACAAATGAATGGTCAAAATAGTCTCTATAACAAGAAAAAAGGCAAAAATTCCGTAAAAATTAATTTTCTCAATTGCGTTATTTTCCGAGCTAATTATGGATTTTCCTATGAAAAAAGCTACGCCCATTTTCACACTGGTCAAAATAAGAAAGGTCATGCCTACATTATCAAAACTCTTTTTCTTCATGATAACCACGACAGCTAGTATACTTATTGATATAAGACTAAAAATAATGTAGAGGTATTCAATAGGGATTTGTAGCTCAATAGTAGGATAAGCAAAAGGAAGTTTATACAAGGCTGTATTTATACTGTATCCTATAAAAGATAAGCACACTAGGTATAGTATTGTCTTGCGAAGTTCAGGATTCATTTTTATCAATTTCTTTCACTTGGCGAAGTACATTATACATGGCCACAAATACTCCAAACACAGTAATTCCTTTGGTATACCAATTATTTGAATTGGGGTATTTTTCATCCAACCATTGCCCTAATAAAGAAAACAGAAAAATAATTATTCCCATTTGAATAGGAATGTTTATCAGGGCCAGCCAGCGGTTAGGCTGTTTTTTCGGAGACGGCATCGCTAGGTTGAAGGTTTTTTACATTTGGTTTCATGACACAGGTCGCAGAAAATTCTGCTCCCGGTTCGACAGCTAATTTTCCGCAAACCACTTCACCCTTGATGACCGCTTTTGTTTTTAAATTCAACAACTCTGTTACTTGAATCTTTCCTTCAAAACGGCCTTCGATATCGCAGTTTTTACAAATGATATCACCTTGTACACTACCTGCGGGTCCGATCACTAATTTTCCTTTAGTTTCAAAATTCCCCACTAAATGACCGTCCAAACGAAAATCAGCTGGAGAAATAATATTCCCATGAATTGTAGTTCCTTCGACAATTCTATTGGTTTTGCCTAAAAGATCGGTATACGATTTCGTTTTTTTCTCAAACATAAGCGTTACTTTTTAGGTGAAAATCCAGGAGCTGGCGGTAAAGCATTTTCAGGAATTGCATCTGCCTCTTTTGCTTTTACTGCACCAGCAGCATTGGGTTTTATTGAAGATCCTTGCGCTCCATTGCTTGTTGGAGTAGTTGAAGATGCTGGACCTGTAGGGTCTTCTGAAAACATCTCATCTTTGGTTACTGTAGCTTTATTTTTGCCTTGTTCCACTACTTTCGGTTGTTCTTTTTCAATTTCTAAATTGCGTTGAATAGGAACAACTGGTTTATTCAACCAATCTCCACTAACGTAGGCTTCAAAATTCTTCATGATTTGAACCACTTTATAATTTTCGCTGGAAATAATAAAGTAGGGTTCTTTGATTTTATAGTCTTTAAATTCCTTAAGGACTTGAGCGATTCCTTGAGCATTCTCAAATTTTTTAATTCCATGGATCACAATAAAATTTTCCCCCATGGTATAAATGTCTGAGGAAAGCGTCATTTTTTCAATGGTACGCTCTTTTACAAACTTATCCAATTTGGCTACCAATTTCTTTGTGGCATCGGTTTCTGGAAAAGCAACAGGATAAATAATTTTCCATGAAGTTACCGCTTCTGAATTAAAACTTAACGACTCCAAATAGGGTAATTTCTTTTGAATAAATAATTCGGTAGCTTTCCCTTCTTCAGTGTTGGGATAGGTTAATGCAACATAGTTAAGCCCTTTTTTATATTCCGCTAAACCAACTAACTTTCCTTGTAATTGCGCCTTTAACAATTCAAATTTAGGCAGCATTTCTTCTCCAGTAAATTGTTCAATAGCTTGATTAGTTTTGGGGACTAACTCACGGTATTTTCCCGCAACAAATTCTTTATAAAAGGCATCATAAGTAGCTTCAGGTGTCGACACAATCGCATCATCCGATACTTTTCCAGAAAGAATTTGTGCATATCTCGAATCTGGATATTCCCTTAAGATACGCTCTTTAATTGGAGGTGCTTTGGCCGGATCATTTTGTTCATAAACCTTGTAAAGGTTGTATAAACTAGGCAAGACCAATCGTTCTTCCGGATTATTCTTGAGTAATTGCTCAAATTTGTCTGAAGAACGTTTATATTCTTTAAACTTCTCCTTATAAATCACACCCAATTGATAGTAGGCAAAATTGCGTTCTTTAGCCAAACTGTCAATAACCTTGGCGTCTGTTGGGATTTGTTTTGTGTAAAATGCTGTCGTATGCTGCGGATTCACTGTTTTTGTATCGTCCTTTTCATTGGTGTTGTCTTCAGTAACCGCATCATCACTCGTAGCATTTGCTCCTTTAGTTGTTCCTTTTGACCATCGCCAATTTTCAGTATACGGTCGTTTTCCCCATTTTTTTACAAAATCAATCTTTCCTAATTCAACCGTTGTGGTATTGTAAAAATAAAAAGTGCTTGTTTCGGTAGCGGTATTCACAGGAGCAATTGACTTTTTGCCTCCATCAACTTGTGCCGATTTGCTACCTGATTTTCCTTGATCCTCATTGGCGGCAATGGCTGCTTTTTCTTTGGCCAATTTTTCCATCATCACCTTCATTTCCTCCTCTTGTTTTTTGAGTAAATCAATGTGTTTTTGGAAGTAAGTCTCTCGCTCATCAGCTGACATTGCAGTCAACTTTAAAATACTATCGTTGCGCTGTGCTATGCCCTCAAATTTTATTACATCTTTGAGATTATCCTTCTTTTTGGAGATTAAACGATATTCACGTGTTCTCGGATTCAGCATCGTCAACGTACTATCGTAATATTTTCCAGCAGTTACATATCGCGCATCATTGAAATAAATTTCTCCCAAATTTCGATAATTGGAAGCTTTTAAATAATTGTCTTTAGACTTAGCTTTCAAAGACTTGTTATAAAACTTTTTAGCTCGATTCGATTGACCAAGCTTGTCGTAAAACAGTCCCATTTGGTGATTTAACACATCTAAAAAATCACGGTTTTCGCGATCCTCCATGAGTTCTTGGTATTTTTTAAGGAAGGCAATTGTATCCCCGTTTTTAGGATTAAATTGTTTTGCTTGACGGGCATGAGCCTGAATTACATATTGACGGGCCGCTTTGCGATTCATATCAATTACCTGTTGGTACATCACAAAAGCACTGTCTTGTTGCCCTCGATCTTCATACAACTGACCTGTAATAAAACGGTACCTTGATTTTTCTTCATTCAATTTGGTATACGTAATCGCTAAACGCAATTTGGCAATAGCGCTATCCGTTTCCTTTAAATTGATAAAAGCTTGAGCCAAAGTAGCATTTGCATCAGCATATACCTGATCTTTAAATTTTATTTCTTTAAGTAATTTTCGAAGATTATTGACCGCCATTTCGTCGTTTTCCAAACGCATATTGGTTTTCTCTCTCCAAACTTTTACCAAATTAATTTTATCACTCTGTGGATATTTGTACAACACATAGTTAAACGCTTCTAAAGCAGGAATAAAACGCTGTTCATAATACCGAGCCATACCCAACATCAAGTGTGCTTCATCCATTTGCGGATTGCGTTCTTGACCATCAATATTCATGGAATGCTTCTGAATCGCTTTCGTTGCTTTGGTTTCAGCACGATCAAAATTGGGATTTTTTGTCTCACCCGGAAGCATCTTATCTTCCGTAACTTGCATGCGTTCAACAGGTAAGATTTCCCAAAAATTATCCACATAATCATTACGCAAATCAACAATCCCTTGATTTAACGAGTTACCCCCGTTGTGAAGGATATTGTATTTGGTACTTAATCGGTGATTTTGTCGGTGTAAAAAAGTATCTTTCTTCGTTGAACAAGCAACTAAGATTGCTGCTATTCCGAAGAAAGCAATATATTTTTTGGTTGTGGTTTTCAATGCAAAAACGTTTTTGTAACTAACTGCAGAATGGCACTTTTAGTATATATAACGGGTAAAAATACGCTTCTTTTTGTAAAGTGAAAAAATTTAGATTGATTTTTAAAACAAAACTACCCCAAAAGCCTTCACTTTCAGGGTAGTTAACCATTCGTCTTTTGATTATTTATACGGCAAAAAATTCTTCCAATTCTTTTAAGGTTTCTGGCGATGTTTGAATGTCTTTCACCACTTCGCCCAAATGCAACGCGACTATTCGGTTACAAACCTCAACGGTATGCACCAAGTCGTGACTCGACACCAATACGGTTACATTGGGGTCTTCGGCCAATTCTTTGATGATTTTTTTCAATCGATTCACCGTTGTCGGGTCCAAATTGGCAAAAGGTTCATCCAAAATGATTACTTCCGGATTGCCAATTAACGTGGCAATGATGCCGACTTTCTTTTGGTTTCCTTTCGATAAATCGCGTAAATATTTCTTCTTATTTAAAATTTCACCATTGAAAAAATCTTCATGCTTCGCCAATAAAGCATCCACATCCGCTTTATTCTGACCACGCAATTCGCCAATGAAATAAAAATATTCTTCCGCGGTTAAATACCCAATTAAAAAACTTTCATCTAAGAAAGCAGCCGTCGTCGGTTTCCACGCTTCGCTCGTATTCACTTGAATACCATTGTTTTTCACATAGCCCGAACTCGGCTGAATCAAATCGAGTAACAAACTGAAGAACGTGGTTTTTCCCGCTCCGTTATTTCCCACCAAACCAAAACTTTGGCCTTTTGGGATATCTAAATTCGTAATGTCTAATACTTTTACGCCATTTGCGTACATCTTGGTCAATTGTTGAACTTGTATCATGAGGTAAGAAGTTTAATCGTTATGCTTTTTGTTTATAAGCCGCAATCGTTGCGTACTTTTCGGTTTTATAAATGCGTTCAATTCTAGTAAATACTTTGTCGCGGAAGGCGAAGCCTAAAATTCCGGCTGCCAAGACTAAAAGTACGCCCAAATCGGAAGAATGCGTGTAATACCCAATCGAATACAACGCCATGGGCAACAACATTTTGGGCAGTGAAATCAACATGGTTTTGGCATTAAACGCTTGTTTGTTGCCAAAAGCTTGCTTGCTCGTTGTTAGATCAATCGGCGTTTTGACAAAAGCCCCGCCCAATAAAACCAAGTGCGCGTTGAAGCCCATATTGAATACGGCACCTACCAAAATCATTTTATACACATCCCATCCAAAATACAAATAGAAGGAAGCAACAATCGTAGAAACAAACGTAGCAATCACCATCAACCACCATTTTGACATCAAATAATCACGGTATTGGATATTCTGACTCATCATCAACGGATAGTAGGCGCTGTCCCAACTCGGTACAAACTGCCCAAAGGTGAACAAGAATCCGCCCGTACAGAAGATGGCGGCAAACATTTGAAACGCGGGTGCTTTGTAGGCTTCTATCGAATTGGTATAAAACAATAATCCATACGCAATAAACAACACGCTCATAATGATCGTTGTGCGCGAACGTTTGTTGCGTTTCAACAGGCGCAGGTCGTTTTTCAAAAACGTACCTAACGTACCAAATTGGTTGAGCCAAGAGAAATCTTCGGTTTTGGCAATTTCCGATTTCGAAGCCAATTTTTCATCCAAATGCATTTCATGATAGAAAAAGCGGAACGTTGCCCAATACAACAGCGCCAAAACCGCCAAAGGAATCACCACCAAATACGGTTGATCAAACAAGACTTGAAAAAAAGGTCCCGTCCATTGGGTCAAATCAAAATACCCGTAATATTGCGCTACAGCCGACCCTAAAACCAAGGCCGCAACGGGATAAAAAACCGCATCTTTATTGTTAATCAATACATTTACAAAGTTATTGACGTAAATCAACGCCCACATCGCCAGCCACCAACTCAATGCCGACAACGGTGCTTCGCCTTTGTACAACATCATAATCGTAAACGGCAAAAAGAAAAACGCATGCAAGATGTTAAAAAACGAAAAGAAGGTTTTTCCCAATAAAAAATGAACAACCGTACTTTTCTTCATCGGCAAAATCATCATCGGTCGAATATTCATTACCGGCATTTTCTGTAGAAAATAGCGGATGAATAAATCCAAAACCAAATAATAAATCAAGGCACGATTGATGGTTTGTACCGGATTATATCCTTGTTCTTTCAAAATAGGATACACCGCCAAACCCATAATGAGAAAGCACCCAATAAAGTAAAGGGCTCCAATTCCCATCAAAATCTTTAAGGCTAAATTGGTTTGGAACGAGGCCGAACGGCTAAACGATTTCCATTCCAAAGAGAGAAAACGACGAATCATGGTTAGTTAGGTTTTTCAGAATTAGTTTACAAGTTACTTGTTTTGTTACAATTTGGGCGGTCCGGCAGATCAAATTTTCTGCAACTCTCTTTTCACAGGCTGCCGTCGGGCTTTCCGTTTCAAGTCCGCACTCGTTCCTCGCTTGCGGGCTTTCCACTGCAATCCCTACCGCGAAGTAACGGGATTGAAAGACGTCGCATTACTTTTGATTGTTATCCATTTGTCTTCCCAGTTTCTCTTCGTACCTTTGGCAAAAAATAACAAAATGTCCACTTTTTATAAACTTGTCATCAAAGAAATCAAACGCGAAACCGCACAAGCCGTTTCTATTGCATTTCAAGTTCCCTCTGAATTACAATCCGCTTACCAATTTGTGGCAGGTCAATATGTGAATTTAAAATTAACCCTAGACGGACAAGATATTCGTCGAGCGTATTCCATTTGCGCCGCACCCAAAAGTGGTGAGTTGCGCATTGCGGTAAAAGCCGTGAAATTCGGTTTATTTTCGCAATTTGCCAATTCCACTTTAAAAGTTGGCGATGTTTTGGAAGTAGGAACCCCCGAAGGAAAATTTACATTCGAACCCCAAAGCGACCGTCAACGCAACTATGCCGCTTTTGTAGCCGGCAGCGGAATCACGCCTGCGCTTTCCATTTTAAAATCGGTTTTAGAGAGCGAACCCCAAAGCACTTTTGTATTGGTTTACGGAAATAAGTCAGCCGCCGAAACCATTTTTCATGACGATTTGCAACAATTGCTCAACCAATATGTCGGACGCTTCTTTGTGCATTATATATACAGCCAAACCAACGAAAGTGAGTTGTTTGGACGCATTGACAAATCGGTAGTCAACTTTGTTTTAAACAACAAACACAAAGAAAAAGAGTTTGCTAAATTCTATTTGTGCGGCCCAGAGGAAATGATCAACACCGTTTCTGCTACCTTGAAAGAGCACAATGTGCCAGAGAAAAGCATCAAGTTTGAATTGTTCACCACTTCTTCAGAAGGTGGAGCTGCTCCAACCGGTGAAGGCCATACTCAAATTACATTGACCGTTGATGATGAAGAAGCAACTTTTGAAATGAGTCAGAAACAAACCATTTTGGAAGCGGCATTAAAACACGGTATTGATGCGCCGTATTCTTGCCAAGGTGGCATTTGCAGTAGTTGTTTGGCTCGTGTGAAAAAAGGAGCCGCAACGATGAAGAAAAATGCGATTCTAACGGATGGTGAAGTGGCAGAAGGATTAATCTTAACATGTCAAGCGCATCCTACTACACCAGAAATTGTAGTGGATTTTGACGACATCTAAAAAATAAAAAACAATCCTATTTTAAATTCCAATCGCTTTATTGAGGTTGGAATTTATTTTTTGGAGGATTTGTGCTGGCGTGATGGTGCGCATAGCGTCTTCATAACCTGGAACCACACGATTTCCGTAAATCGAAGTAGGTAAAAACGGAAATTGCTCGCGATCAGAAGTCAAGCAATTCCCCAAGGGTTGGCCATAGGGTGCAAAACCTGCAAAAGGATGTGTGGCGCCCCATAAAGTAATGGTATCTACACCATACAATGCTGCAAGATGTGCATTCCCGCTGTCCATTGATACCATCAAGTCAAGATTGGAGATCAGTTCCAGTTCGTGTTCAAACGACACTTTATTTGCCATATTCTTACTATTGGTTCCAAAAGCGGTCATTTTTTCTAAAATTTCTGCTTCATTTCGGCCTCCGCCGAGTAGAAAAACCTGAACATTTTCTTCTGCTAAACCTTCAATGACTTGCTGCATCAAATCAATTGGGTACGTTTTTGAAGCATGTTGTGCAAAGGGGGCGATTCCAATCCAAGGTTTTACTTTTGGACCCGTTATTTCATGTACTGTTCGGGATATGTTTTGA
Source organism: uncultured Flavobacterium sp. (assembly GCA_964395965.1). GTDB lineage: Bacteria > Bacteroidota > Bacteroidia > Flavobacteriales > Flavobacteriaceae > Flavobacterium. The sequence continues at coordinate 12,868 of CAYNDK010000003.1, read as the reverse complement.
GGGGCTAAAATAAATCGTGGTGCAAAGTCTAAAAAATAACCCAACTTTTGAAAGGTATCCACATGGCGATGCGTCATAGGTTGAAGTGGGGAAATTGTTTTGGACTGTAAACGCGTTAACTGTTTTTTCTCTTCTCGCCCTTTATCGGTAAACGCTGTTTTTTTGCCTTGGATTCGAAATAAAAACCGAATAATTTTTGAACGTAACACATTGTGCAAATCGGCGATTTCATCAACGCCTAAGGCTTTTAAATCGCGGTATAAACGAAAAATTCCCAAGAGCCCTTTGTGTCGGTGATGGGTGTGCACCGACAGAAAATTTACTCCGGGAATTTGTTCGAAAATAGGTTTAAAAAAAGGACGGGAAACAACGGTGATTTTAACTTCAGGATGTTGTTTGATGAGTGCCAATACTACCGGAACGGTCATGGCTACATCGCCCATCGCAGAAAGACGAATCACTGCAATATGTTTGATCCTTTGACCCAATTATTTTTTATTCTGGTACAAAACAGGATTTAAATCCTCATCATTGTACATTTTCATTTGTTTGTACACTTTCATGTATTTGTCACCGTTTTCAATATCGGTCAACAACTCACTAATAGAAGTGAACATATCGCTTTTTTGGTCCAATAAAACGTTTAATTTTTCCTGACATTTAGCACGGTGATCATCGGAAGCATCAGGTCGAGTTGCTTCTTCATTCATGTGGTAAATTTTTAAAGCCAAAATAGACAAACGGTCGATCGCCCATGCTGGACTTTCGGTGTTGATTTTTGCATCAGACTTAACGGACACGTCTTTATATTTTTGTAAAAAATAACTATCGATATATTCAACCATATCCGTGCGCACTTGATTGGAAGCATCAATTTTACGCTTTAAATCCAAAGCAGCAACCGGGTCAATTTGAGGATCGCGAATGATATCCTCATAATGCCATTGAACGGTATCTACCCAGTTTTTAGCATACAATAAATATTCGATAGAACCTTTTTCGTAAGGATTTAATGTAGGTTGATAGACATCATCAATCACGTGATAATCACGGATACATTGCTCGAAAATTGGAAATGCAAATTGTGCAAACATACAGTTGGTTTTTTTGCAAAGATAGTTTTTATACCGTTACTTTGACACACAAATTATCCATCTCATGCATATCCATTACATTTCAGAAAAGAACAGTATTTTGAATCACTTTCTAGCTCAAATTCGTGATGTTACGATTCAAAAAGACAGTATGCGTTTTCGTAAAAACATTGAACGCATCGGTGAAATCATGGCGTATGAGTTGAGCAAAACATTGGAATACAAAGCCATTGACGTGCAAACGCCTTTAGGAATTAAGCATACAACCACTGTTGCAGACAATGTTGTACTCTGTTCCATTCTTCGAGCGGGCTTAGCACTTCATCAAGGGTTCATGAATTTTTTTGATGAGGCTGAGAATGGTTTTGTATCGGCATATCGTCATCATTACAACAATGATGATGCCTTTGAAATACTAGTAGAATACCAAGCGGCTCCTTCTTTTGATGGAAAAAACTTAATTTTAATTGACCCAATGTTAGCTACAGGTCAATCGATTGTAGCCGTTTTAAATAAATTACATTTAGAACAACAACCCAAAGAAATCCATATAGCAGTTGTAATAGCAGCCCCAGAAGGAATTGCGTATTTAGAAGAAAACTTACCCAAAAACTGTCATTTATGGGTTGCTGCCTTGGACGAGAAGTTAAATGAAAAAAACTACATTGTTCCGGGATTGGGTGATGCGGGCGACTTAGCGTACGGAAGTAAATTATAATTGACTGAAAAATCCAAACAAACCGCAACAAAGAGCAAAAATTAAAATCAGTTCTTGTTGAATTTTACTTTGCATATACTCAATCATATTGGTTGCCATTACTGCCAATGGAAAAAACATAAATACCAAAAGTTCGTTGCTTTTGGGGGTAGAAATAGCAAAAACAATGGCACCCAAAACAGTTGCAAATAGCAGCTTTTTATAGGATGCTTGTAAATTTAATGGCTTATTAGTCATGGTTATTGCTGCCGGAAAGAAGAAAAATAATACGGCAACAACAAACATTGAAAAAGCAATGTTTTCGTATTGATTTTGAAAATAATCCAAATAGTAATGGATAGTTTCTTGCGAGATGTAGTGTGATACTGATCCAGGGGCAAAATACAACGAGTAAGCGATAAAAATCAAACCCGTAATAAAAACGGCTACAAAAGGAATAAGCCAATTTCTAAAGTCCCTCGACACGTGGAAAATAATGGAAATGTAAACTAAAAGAATAAAGAGTACTGTCCAAAATTGGAAAAAACTTGCTATTAAAATCCATAAACAAGCATCAAAAATTTTTTCTTTTGGTGCTTTTAAAGTTTGCAAAGAGATTAATCTTCGCATTGCAAGTAGAAGAAAAAAATTAGCTAAAAGCAAGCGGATATCCCCCCAGATTTTAGGGAAAAACAACATAAATATCAAGTAAAAATAGAGTGTGTAAGAGCTGTCTTTGGTAAGTGCGTTCTTTTTAACAATAAAATTTGCTAGAAAAAGTGACGCAAAAATCAAAACTAAAACACCTCCTTTTTCACTAATCCCCATCCAACCAGGAATGGATAAACCAACCTGAAATTGGTATAAAAAATAAAACACCAAGGTCATCAAAACAATGAGACTGTAATTAATCGGTGTAGATTTTTTAAAAATACTTGTAAACATGAGGATATTTTATACTTTTGTGCGTGTAAATATAACACTTGTTTAAAAATGAAAGCATTTTTCGAAGCAATACAATCACTTTTCGTAGACTTTCTATTTATTCCTCTTGATGCATTCCGTGCACTAGAATTGAAAGGTTACTGGGGATGGTGGGCTGCAAACAGCATTAGCTGGATTGCCATCATTATTTGTGGATACTACCTTGTTTACTGGTGTAAACAATTACAGATTCACCAAAAAAATAACGAAGAAAACCAAGATACTACGGCACACTCGTTCTTAAAATAAGTCGAAACCGATATCTTTTCTAAAATACATCTTATCAAAATGTAGTTTTGCTATATTTTGGTAAGATTTTTTTATGGCTTCTTGAAAGCTATCCCCATACGAAGTTACAGCAAGTACTCTGCCTCCATTAGACACTATTTGATTATCCAAAGTTGTTGTTCCAGCATGGAAAACAATTGAATCGGTTACAGTATCTAGTCCAGAAATTAACTTTCCTTTTTCATAATCTTCTGGATAACCACCTGAAACGACCATGATGGTTGTAGCACTACGGGAATCAATTGCAAGGGATACTTCGTTCAATTTTTCTTCAGCTACAGCTTGAAATAACTCTACTAAATCGGATTGAAGTCGAGGCATTACTACTTCGGTTTCAGGATCACCCATCCGAACATTATATTCAATAACAAAAGGATCGTCACCCACTTTAATCAAGCCAATAAAAACAAATCCTTTGTATTCTATGTTTTCTTGTTGTAATCCTGCAATGGTTGGTTTTACAATTTGTGACTCCACTTTCTCCATAAAAACAGCATCTGCAAATGGAACAGGAGAAATCGCTCCCATACCTCCTGTATTCAAACCAGTATCACCTTCGCCAATTCGCTTGTAATCTTTTGCTGTTGGTAATATTTTATAGCTTTTGCCATCTGTTAATACAAAACAACTTAATTCTATTCCGCTCAAAAACTCTTCAATAACCACCTTTGCACTAGCTGTTCCAAATTTAGCGTGAACCAACATTTGTCGTAGTTCGTTTTTTGCTTCCTCCCGGTCGTTCAGTATCAGTACACCTTTTCCTGCGGCTAATCCATCTGCTTTTAAAACAAATGGAGGAGAAAGCGTTTCTAAAAAACTACACCCTTGTTCAACCGTTTCCGAAGTAAAACTTGCATATTTAGCTGTTGGAATATTGTGACGAACCAAAAATTGTTTTGCATATTCTTTACTTCCTTCCAATTGAGCACCTTCTTTTGAAGGGCCAATTACAGAAATGTGTTGGACTGCTTCATCATTTTTAAAAAAGTCATAAATGCCGTTCACTAGTGGATCTTCAGGTCCCACAACAATCATTTCAACAGTTTTTTCCAAACAGAATAATTTCACCGATTCAAAATCGTTGGGATTTAAATTGACATTCGTAGCAATTGTAGCTGTTCCGGCATTCCCAGGGGCAACATAGAGTTTTGAACAGTGTGAACTTTGAAGCATTTTCCAGGCAAGAGCATGTTCTCTCCCGCCGGAACCAAGTAGTAAAATAGTCATGTTGTGTTGTTTTGGCTGCAAAAATACTTGTTTAAAATGAAAAAGTAATCTTAAAATTGTTTTTGATTCAATTTCTTTACGCTACATTTGGTACAATTATTTACTTTATACACATGAAAAAAATTTTACTTACTTTATTTACAGGGTTTTCTGTATTAGGTTCAGCACAATCTTGGAACCCACAGGCTACCGGTTTTGTAGTTTTATCTCGCGGAATTAGCGATATAGAAATCGTTGATGCGAATACCGTTTGGGGTGTTGCTTTTGACGGATCTGGAGCTGGGGATGAAGTTCAAGAATTTACAAAAACTACTGATGGAGGTACTACATGGACCCCAGGAATTATTGATGTGGGTGATACCTTATTAGGAATTAACAATTTATCTGCTATCAATAGCACTACTGCATGGGTAAGTGCTGTAAATGGTACTACTGGATTAGGAAGTGTAATCTACAAAACTGAAGATGGTGGACAAAACTGGACACAACAAAATCCGCTAGGATATACCAATGGATCTTCATTTGTAAACTATGTTCACTTTTTTGATGCAAACAATGGTATTAGTGCTGGTGACCCAATCAATGGTGAATTTGAAATCTACAGAACAACTAATGGTGGTGCAACTTGGACTTTAGTTCCTGGAGCTAATATTCCAAACCCTACAAGTGGTGAGTATGGCTACAACAATGGTAACAAAGCAATTGGAAATACAGTATGGTTAGTTACCAATAAAGGACGTATCTTAAAATCAACTGACCAAGGTGTTACTTGGACTGTTTCTCAAGCACCCGTTACTGATTTTGGAGGAACGGCTCAAAGTGCACGTATGGATTTTAGTTCGACTACAAATGGTTTCATGTTAAAAACAGTTGGTACAGCTTACACTTTTTATACGACTACTGACGGTGGAACTACATGGTCTGCTGGAACTCCGTTTACTGGAACTTATCGTTTATTAAGTGCTGTTCCCAATACAAACGTAATTGTTGCTACAGGTGCAGGAACAGCTTCAGGTGGTAGCGGATCTGCTTTCAGTGCTGATAACGGTGCAACTTGGACTACTATCGATTCAGGAAACCAACGTGGTGTTAATGCGTTTTTCAATGCTACTACAGGATGGTGTGGTGGATACAACGATAGCTCTACAAGTGGAGGTATCTTCAAATTTAGCGGATCATTAGCAAATTCATCTTTTGCTAGCTCTAAATTTAAAGTTTTCCCAAATCCAGCGACTTCACAAGTAACTTTATCTTCTGATTCATTAGATTCGTATACAGTAAATGTTATGAATATTGAAGGTAAAACAATGTTTACTAAAAACTTCAATAACTTAGAAAACACTATGGATATTTCTTCTTTAACTCCAGGTGTATATTTCTTTGAAATTAAATCAGGTGATCGTTCTGAAACTATTAAAGTAATCAAGAATTAATCACTAGAAAATACTATTTTTAGGGCTGGCAATTTGTCGGCCCTTTTTTGTTGTATTATGTTTGGATTATTTAGTCTTTCCTTGAAAATAAATGGCTTTCCCATGCGTAAAGCCCAACAGCTGTACTCAAAAATCCTAGCAGAAAAAAAGAACAACTACGCGAACATTCTTGAGCAAAAAAAGAAAGACATTGTTACTTTTCATCAATCTAATAATCCCCTTTACAAAGACTTAACAGCTCATCTTTCCCTTACGGATTGGAACAGTCTGCCGGTAATGACTAAAAAACATTTCCAAAAACCATTGATTGAACGCTTATCCAAGGGATATACATTGAAAAATGTTTATATCAACAAAACTTCGGGGTCTAGTGGTGATCCTTTCATTTTTGCGAAAGACAAATTGGCTCATGCGTTGACTTGGTCGAATATCATTTATCAATTTGGTCAATTTGGTATTGATTTTAATCGCTCCTATCAAGCGCGATTTTATGGGATTCCGTTGGACAAAATAGGTTATACTAAAGAGCGTTTCAAGGATTTCATCAGCGGTAGATATCGGTTTCCTATTTTTGATTTATCCGACAAAGTCTTGGAAGACGTTTTGGAAACCTTTCGAAGAAAAAAATTTGATAATATCAATGGCTACACCAGTTCGATTGTTTTGTTTGCCAAATTTTTACAACAAAAAAATATCATTTTAAAAGAAGTTTGTCCTACTCTTAAATGTTGTGTAGTGACTTCTGAAATGCTGTTTCCCGAAGATAAACTCCTTTTAGAAAAACAATTTGGGATTCCAACCGTAAATGAATATGGTGCTTCCGAATTGGATTTAATTGCGTTTCAAAATCCAGAAGGGGAATGGCAAGTAAATGCTGAAACGTTGTTTGTGGAGATTTTAGATGAGGAAAATAACCCGGTCCCCAACGGGCAAGAAGGTCGGGTTGTGATTACTTCTTTATACAATAAAGCCCACCCGTTTATTCGCTATGATATTGGAGATCTTGGGGTTTTGGATGAAAAAAGTACACTTGAAAAACCGATTTTAAAAAAACTAATTGGCCGAACTAATGATATTGCTATTTTACCTAGTGGAAAAAAATCGCCGGGGCTTACTTTTTACTACGTCACCAAAAGCATCATTGAAGACGATGGAAATGTGCAAGAATTTGTGATAAAACAAACCAAAATTGATACTTTTGAAATCGAATATGTGAGTCGGATCGCCTTAACTGAATCTCAAATAAAAGACATAGAAAAAGCGATTGAAACCTATTTGGAATCGGGACTTACCTTTCATTTTTCTCGAAAAGAAAAATTAGTTCGAAGCAAAAGTGGGAAGCTAAAGCAATTTGTTTCCTTGATATAAACCAAAATAACTATTTAATTCTACGCCTATGCAAACCCCTATGCGCCCGAATGAAACGGTGCTGGATAAAATTTATGTTATTCAGAACCAAAAAGTATTGTTGGATCGCGATTTGGCCCAATTGTATGGAATTGAAACGAAACGATTAAATGAAGCGGTAAAACGAAATCTTTCGCGATTTCCTGAGGATTTTATGTTTAAATTGAATTCTTATGAATTTGAAAATTTGAAGTCGCAATTTGCGACCTCAAGTTGGGGAGGGAATCGAAAACTCCCCAATGCATTCACCGAACACGGAATACTCATGCTTTCAAGTGTCATTCATTCCGATCAAGCCATTTCGGTGAATATTCAGATTATGCGTTTGTTTACGCAAATGCGGCAATGGATTTTAGACCATTCGGAATTACAGGAAAAAATCCAGCGTTTGGAACAAAAAGTGGACAACCACGATAAAAATATTGAATTGGTGTTTTCGTATTTGGATGAGCTGAGTGCTACTCAACCTACTAGTAATAGAAAACCCATTGGTTATAAAAATTAGATTATGAAAATTACTATCGTTGCTGGTGCACGACCCAATTTCATCAAAATTGCTCCGATTATTCGGGCAATCGAACAAAAGCAAAAAGAAGGTGCTTCACTTTCTTATCGTTTGGTGCATACCGGTCAACATTATGATAAAAACCTCAGCGATACGTTTTTTGAAGAGCTGAATATTCCCAAACCCAATGCAAATCTCGAAGTAAAAAGCGGGTCACAATCGGTGCAAACAGCGAATATTATGGTGGCATTCGAACAAGAATTGTTGGAAAATCCAACCGATTTGGTATTGGTGGTTGGAGATGTGAATTCGACCATGGCCTGTACAATTGTCGCCAAAAAAATGAATATCAAGGTAACCCACGTCGAAGCAGGCATTCGTTCGGGGGATATGACCATGCCGGAGGAAATCAACCGGATTGTTACCGATAGTATTACCGATTATTTCTTTACCACCTCAACATCCGCTACTGAAAATTTGATTCAATACGGTGCAAAAGCTGCTGATGTGCATTTTGTAGGTAATGTAATGATTGACACCTTATACCAAAACCAACATCGCTTTGAACAACCCACTTTTTGGTCGGACATGGGATTGGAAAAAGGAAATTATATCATTCTAACCTTACACCGTCCTGCGAATGTTGATGAAGAAGATTCGTTGGTAAATTTATTAGAAGGCATTGATCAGTTAGCACAAGGTAAAAAAATTATTTTCCCCATCCATCCGCGCACCAAAGCCATATTGGGTGAACGTCAATTAAGAACTCAACATATTGTTTTTATTGAACCTCAAGGCTATTTGAACTTTATGTTTTTAGTAGCTAATAGTTTTGCGGTAATCACCGATAGTGGCGGAATTTCAGAGGAAACCACCGTTTTAGGAATTCCTTGTTTCACAATGCGCAACAACACCGAGCGCCCTGAAACCATTACGGTGGGTAGTAATCATTTGGTGGGTACTCAGGTAGAAAAATTAGTGGAAACCTATACCACTTTTCTTCAAAACGGAATGAAAAAGGCGGGGATTCCCGACTTATGGGATGGCAAAGCATCAGAACGAATTATAGAAATTTTGTTGCAAAAAGAAATCTAATGCAGGATATACTTATTATCTCCAATTATTATCCTCCAGAAAAAGGAGCAGCTGCCAATCGTATCGAACAAATGGCGCTACAACTTCAAAAAAACGACTATGCTGTAACCGTACTTTGTCCACTAGGAAATTATCCCAAAGGGGAAATATTCCCTGAATACAAAGGAAAATTCTCTGTAACGGAAAACCAAAAAGGGATTCGAGTAAAACGCCTTTGGATATATCCCAGTAACAGTAAAAATATTGTGAAACGATTAATTTCAATTCTTTCGTTTTCCACATTTTTAGTGTTGTTTTTACTTTTTAAAAAAACACCGAAGAAAGTCATTGTCCAGTCGCCACCCTTATTATTATCCTTTTTATCCGTTGCAATTCTTAGCTTAAAACGTAAAAAAATTATCTTAAATATCTCTGATTTATGGCCTTTAGCGGCTATTGAGTTAAATGCGTTGAAGGCGGGTTCATTTTCGCATAAAATCTCCCTTTTTATGGAGCGTTTTATTTACAAAAAAGCGACGTTACTGTTGGGTCAATCTCAGGAAATCCTCGATCACATTCATACATCATTTCCTGATAAAAAAGGCTATTTATACCGCAATTTTCCCGATCATGCGGTGGCAAACTTAGAACTAGTTACCACCCAAGAGCCTACTATTAAAATCTTTTACGCCGGACTCTTAGGTGTTGCACAAGGTGTTTTTGATTTGTGCCGAACTATTGAATTAACAGGAACTCGAATTGAGCTGCATATCTTTGGCGATGGTGCTGAAAAAAATGAAATTGAAAACTATCTAAATGCTCATCCCGAGCAACCCATTTTTTTTCATGGTATGATGGAACGCTCAAATCTACATGAAACATTAAAAACCTTTGATATAGCCATTGTCCCTTTAACAACGCGCATTTATGGTTCGGTTCCTTCCAAAATATTTGAATACGGCAGTTTGGGTTTTCCTATTTTGTATTTTGGGGGTGGTGAAGGAGAATCAATTGTTTTAGAAAACGAGTTGGGTTGGGTAGTTCCAGTTGGTGATTTTAAAGCCATGAATGACCAACTTCGTCAACTAAATAATTGGTCCAAAAAAACTTTAGAAGAAAAGAAACTAGGTGTTTTTCAAAAAGCTAAAGTACATTTTAACATTGAAAAACAAGTTAAAGATTTAATTCACCAAGAAGTCTTTTAATAGGCTTTTTCTTCGCCTTTAAAAATATTAATCACGGTTTGAATAATTATTTTGACATCCATAACAAACGACCAATTTTCAATATAAAAAACGTCGTATTTGATACGATTTATCATATCCTCATCCGTTTCAATTTCACCTCTAAATCCCTTTACTTGAGCCAATCCAGTAATTCCTGGTTTCACATACAAGCGTACCATATACTTCTTGATTTTTGTCGCATAGGCTTTGTTTTGAGACCAAAGGTGAGGGCGAGGGCCTACTACCGACATATCTCCGAGGAAAACGTTGAAAAATTGAGGTAATTCATCAATACTTGTTTTACGCATAAATCGTCCCATTCGCGTAACACGGGGGTCATTTCTAGACGCTTCTTGTTCCGTGTTTAAATTCATATGCATGGAACGAAACTTGTAACAGAAAAACTCTCTTTCATCCAATCCTGGGCGACCTTGTTTGAAAAAAATTGGTCCTCTAGACTCCAATAGAATAAGTAAACCAATAATTGGAGTTAACCAAGACAATACAAAAATGATCACAATAAGTGAAAAGAAGATATCAAATGCTCGTTTAAAACCTTTAACTAACGGATCGTGAAGAAGTGTTTTTTGTAATGATAAAACGGGAAACAACTCGTAATAATCGATTTTCAAGTTTTTGGATAAGATGTCTTTAGTATCCGGGATAAACTTTATCGTCTTTCTATTTTCATCCGCAAATTGAACTAAATCTTTGATTTTTTCATTAGAAATTTCATTCAGAGAACAGTAAATTTCATCGATACGTTGATCTAAAACAAAGGATTTCAAATCCTCTACTTTTCCACGAATATCGGGGCCTTGCTTTTTATCTGAAAAAAAACCGAAAAAACGATAACCATAATCCTGACGCGTTTCAAAAACCTCTTTCAATTTAATAGCCTCAGCAGTGTGGCCAATGATTACTGCGGATCTAAAATTATTGTGTGTAAGAAGACGGTATTTTTTTAAATAATAAAAGAAAAAATACTTTAAACCTGTAATGATAGCGATGCTTACTGTTAAAAACCAAGCTATCGCTTTCCCACTAAAGATTGTTGTTTTTGCAAATGGGAAAAAAGCGATAACTACCAACAAAAAAATAGTTGATTGTTTAAGAAGCTTTGAAATAATCTCTACGGGAGTCGTAAATCGATATACTTCATAAAAACGAACTAATAGTGCAATCAACAACCAAGCAAATACTTGAAAAGGAATGTACAGTTTAAAATCAACCTTTAATTCTCTAAAAAAATAGATACTAAGTACATTTACCACTAGCAAATCTAGCAGTATACTTAAAGGGCGAATATATTTGGAATATCGTCCGGTATGATGCACTTTTTAGTAATTTTAATGAATATAATTCTTGAAATCTTTATGTTCTTCGCGTAGTAATTCCTCTGATGAAAGTGACTTGAAGTACGCATAAGTTAGCTTCATCCCTTCTGAACGACTAACTTTAGGTTCCCAACCCAAAATTTCTCTTGCCTTTGTGATATCAGGTTGACGCTGTAATGGATCGTTTACAGGGAGTGGATGGTACACTACTTTTTGATCCGTTCCAGTTAGTTTAATAATTTCTTCGGCAAAATCGCTGATGGTAATTTCATCAGGATTCCCAATATTAACAGGTAAGTTATAATCTGATAAAAGAAGGCGATAAATTCCTTCCACTTGGTCTGTAACGTAACAGAATGAACGGGTCTGACTACCATCCCCGAATACTGTTAAGTCTTCACCGCGTAATGCTTGTCCAATAAAAGCAGGTATTACACGTCCATCATTCAGTCGCATGCGTGGACCATAGGTATTAAATATGCGAACAATGCGCGTTTCTACACCATGGAATGTATGATAGGCCATTGTGATAGACTCTTGAAAACGCTTCGCTTCATCATAAACTCCGCGTGGCCCAATGGTATTTACATTTCCATAATAATCTTCTGTTTGTGGATGAATCAAAGGATCACCATAAACTTCAGAGGTGGATGCAATTAAAATTCGTGCTTTTTTCACACGTGCCAATCCTAATAAATTATGGGTTCCCAACGAACCTACTTTCAAGGTTTGAATTGGGATTTTTAAATAATCTATCGGACTTGCGGGTGAAGCGAAATGAAGAATATAATCAAGATTACCGGGAACGTGAACAAATTTAGTTACGTCGTGATGATAGAATTCAAAGTTCTTTTCTTTAAATAAATGTTCGATGTTTTTTAAATCTCCCGTAATCAAGTTATCCATACCAATTACAAAATAACCTTCTGCTAAAAAACGATCACAAAGATGAGAACCCAGAAAACCTGCTGCTCCAGTAATTAAAATTCTTTTCATATTTATTTTTTTGTTTCCTTTTGTGCAAAGGAATTAAAACAACAATACAGCAAAGTGAAAAAAAGAACACCTCGTTGACGTGCTAATAATGATTCTGTCAAAAATAAGCTTATAATCAAAATTGCAAAAGAAAAATGAACGAAATCTTTACGAATTATCGCATTTTTCAAATTAACAAGTACCATTAGGATGCAAATAATGAAACCAAAAATTCCAATTTCTGCAAAAAATTGAATATATTGATTATGGAAATTAAACACATCATAGCCTTCATATAGATGATGTTCAATGCGTTTCTGCTGTATTTTAGAATCTGTAGCATTTGCGCCATATCCCGTAAACCACCGACCATCCTCCTCCATCATCTCTTTAAAAATTCGGAGTTGATAAGCCCGTAACGCTGTTCCTGGGAAAAAATCATTGGTTTTAAACGTAGGTTGATTCCACGCCTCTTGAACAGAAACATTATAAACTTTTTCCGTTGCATTTCCAAGTTCGTGGTTGACAGAAACCTGCTCGGTATTGGATGAAATTTCTATAAAAAAACTCTCTTTAATTTTTCAAGAAAAAACTACACAAACAAGAGCCAATCCGATGATT
>CAYNDK010000002.1:0-56560 GCA_964395965.1 uncultured Flavobacterium sp. | reverse complement strand
ATTCGTGAGAAACTAGAAAACGGAACTTACAAGAAAATTGCAGAAACTACAACTGTTGATGTTTCTTAAGTTTACAAAATATAAAGTTGTCATTAAATCCACCCTCGGGTGGATTTTTTTATTGGGGAAGATAAATTTTAAATGAAGTGCCTTGACCTAATTCAGAGCTAACTTCAATACGTCCCTTTAAATTGTCAATTGCATCACGAACAATATAGAGGCCTAGTCCTGTTCCATGGTTATTATTTGAAGTAACATAAAACATTTCAAATATTTTTGGAAGTTGATCGGCAGCAATTCCAATACCATTATCCCAAATACGAATACAGACCCCTTCTGATGAAGATTCAGATGTAGCACTCACTACAATGGTATCTTTTGTTGGATCCCCATATTTAATTGCATTAGAAACTAAATTATTGAGTATAATTTTTAAGCGCAATCGATCTGTATTTATTGTTTTTACATTCCATTGATTATCCCATTGAATAACGCGGTCTTTGACCATATATAAATGCTGTTTAACCGTTTCATCAAATAATTCCGGAAGATCAATAGGTTCAATTTTAATTTGTTGACGTTTATTGCGTGAATAATCGACAATGTCGCGGATAAATTGGTCTTGTTTATTTAAAACGTCATTCATCAAATGGAGGTAATTATGCATTTCCTCAGGATCTTTTTCCATTTTCATTATAGCAATAAGTCCTTGGAGTGAAGTGATCGGCGACCGTAAATCATGGGAAGCACTATACACGAATTTATCCAACTCCTTATTCACGAGTTCCAAGTCTTTGTTTTTGGAATCAATTTGTTCATTAATGGTCACTAAATTTAGCAGTAACCTACGGTAATATAAACTCACACTGCTAATGATAAGGCAAACAAAAAAGATATCGACTAAAATAAGGTAGTCACGAATTTGACGAGAACCTTCACCAAAAGTATTCGAGAAATTACGTTCGTTAATAGTCAATCGATCACTAATGGTTCCAATTTTTTTTAAATAGTCGGCTCGCAGTTTTGGGGTCAGTTTTTTTTCCTTTATTTTTTGATGAATATCTTTTCCCAATGCGTCCAATTCTTGGATCATAACATCGCCTAATTCCCATTCTTTAATCGCTTTTTTAACCCAAGAGATCCGTTGGAAATTATTAAATATCCATATTAAGTCATCCAAATCATCTTCGTGATTTCGTCCCGCTCGAAAACCTTCTTTTGCATCTTCAATAGAAGATGTTGTTTGTAAAACTACCCGACCTTTTCCATCTCCTTTTGGGACATCCAATTCTTTATTAAATAAATACCATTGATAGGAATCCAAAGTGTATAGATAAGTGATAAGATAACGCGAGGCGTCTTTTTGTCCCTTGGAATAATGTGATTCACCATTAACATATGCCCGAATTGACGACATAACTTTAATGGAGAAAAAATTCATAGCGATTAGTAGCGACCCCGAAATGACTAAAACAGAAAATAACGGAAGTGCATGAGGAGCAACTATTTTTTTATACGAAAACATAGGAAATAGATTTGGGTAATTTCTTACGCTAAAAATACAAAATATTTTTTTGTAGGATAATAGCTAATGCTAAATTAATGGTAATTAGAGCTTTGTAAACATGTAAGAAAAATAGTATAAAAAATATCTAAAAATGCATTTCATCGGTTTTTGTAGTATTTTACCGATTAAAAGTTTGGTTCATTTGTAAGAGATTTCTAACTTCGATTTCAGATTAAGCCCTAACAATCAATTCATTCTAGCCATAGATTGAATGGTATTTCTGCAGTTCACTGAAGTCAAACAAAACGCTGAAACCTTTTCAGCAAAAAAAATTGAAGTACCATGAAACGAACATTACTATTAATCAGTTTTTGCCTAGCGAACATGGCTATGGCTCAAGTAGGAGTTGGGACAACAGATCCTCAAGCCGACTTAGATGTACGAACCACAAATCCGGCTGCACCAGATGCCTCAGCAGGAATTGCTATTCCCCAAGTTACCGCTTTACCTTCATCGGGAAACCGCGCGGGTCAAGTTGTGTATTTAACAACTTCAGGACGTTATTTTTATTATGGTGGCACTTCGTGGCAACCTATCTATCAACAAGTAAATACGTATGGTGATGTTAAATACAGCTTCCAAACAACCGATCACAATGGTTGGGTATTAATGGATGGTAGAGCCAAGACGACATTAACTGCAACACAGCAAGCTGCTGCAACGGCTTTAGGATTTGGTGAATCGTTACCTGATCTTGCCGATAAAACCATAGTAGGGACAAGTGGTTCCAAACCCTTGGGAGGTACAGGAGGAAATGCTTCGATTTCTATAGCTCAAAATCAACTACCTGATGTTACATTAACAACATCAACTAATGGTGCACACACGCACACCGCGGGGACATCAACAACCTATTTACTATCCTTAGTTGGTATTTTAGGGTATCAAATCTTAAATTCTACGACAAACACCACAGCAACTTCGTCGAGTGGATCACATAATCACACAACATCATCCATAAATGGTGGTGTTACACAGCAATCTTTGAATATTCAAAACCCCTATATGGCAGTAAATGGTTTTGTGTACTTAGGTTTATAATTACAACGCTTTCAAGTACGTCCTTCTACGGCGGAATACTTCTGGACTGAAGTTTTTCCAAATGTTTTGGATGGCCTGATTTTCCTCTAATTCCGGAGTGCGAATACAACTTTGCACTCCGTGTTTTTTAAAGGATTTGTGAAATTCTTCAAAAACAATAGCGGTAATCCCTTTATTTTGTTGATCGGGATCTATTCCTATCAAGTAGAAAAGCACTTCATTATGTCGCTTTTTTGCCTTTAGTAAATGTAAAAATCCAAAAGGAAATAGTTTTCCTCTCGCTTTTTGTAATGCTTCTGAAAAGCTAGGCATCACAATTCCAAAACATACCATTTTCCCCTCTTTATCAAAGACAAATTTTACATATTCTGGTTTAACTAAACCGATGTACTTTTCCTTAATAAAGTTTTTTTGCACTTCATTTATGGCCACAAATGAGGCTAAACGCGCATAACTTTTATTGAATAAATCAAACATTTCATCAATGTAAGGAAGGATATCTTTGGTATTGGTGAAATTTTTACAATAAAACCCATAGCGTTTTTTAATATACTCAGCAGCGCGCGAATAGGGTTCGATATCAATATTTGAAAAACTAAAAACACTTTCTAAATATTCTTTTTCTTTCACATATCCTAGTTGTTCAAGATGCTCTTTATAATAAGGAAAATTATACCATGTAATCATGGATGAAATGCGATCGAAGCCCTCTGTAACTACACCCACTTTGTCAAGATTTGAAAATCCCATCGGACCTTCAACGTGCTCCATGTTATTACGACGTCCTAGTTCATATACTTTTTCTAATAATGCAGCCGTCACATTGATATCGTCGATGACATCCCACCAACCAAAACGTACTTTGCGTTTACCTTGATTGTTGACTTCTTCCCAATTGATAATGGCCGCAATCCGCCCAACAATTTTACCTGCTTTTACGGCTAAATAATAATACGCCTCAGCATTATTAAACACAGGGTTTTTGGTTTTGTCAAACGTGTCTAATTCGTCTTGAATAAGTGGAGGTACCCAATACGGGTCATTTTTGTAAAGTTCGAATGGAAACTTCACAAACGTTTTCATTTGTTCGGGTGTTTTGGCTTCTATAAGGGTAATCATAAATTAGGGTTTTGCAGGAACTTCATCCAAACGTTTTTTCATTTTTGCTTTTTCTTTTTCTTTCTTCTTGTCACCTTTGCTTTTTTTCTTTTTGTCTTCTTTTTTAGGTGCTCGAATCATGTAATCTTCATAGTTGGTATCCGTGCGCCAAGATACACCCAATCCCGCATAGGTTATAGAGGGGGTATTTTTCATGTTCTGACTCACAAAGGCATCCAATTGAAAGCTTGAGCCCCACAAATAGGCTACTCCAGCAGTCATAAATGTGTCTCGGTAATAGCCACCACTTAGTACTTTGCCTTCAAGAAATCCAGACCAACGGTCAAATCCTTTGGTAACTGTTCCAATGAATCCTACTGTTTGGTTGTTGGATCCAATTTTATCGACAAATAAATTAGTCACAAATGCCCAGGCGCCGGTAAATGTGTTTTGGGTAACCAACATTACTTTTGGGCTTAAGGTTCCATAGTGTTCTCCTTTGTACATAAAAGGATAATTTCCTAAACGGATATTCGTTCCTGCATATACTGAAACTGCGGGAATCATCATGTGCCAATTGAATTTATGATTGGCTTTCCAACTGTAATAATTAGGTTTCGTTTCGTAATTTTTAAAGGGATCATAAATTAAATATTTCGCCCCAAGTAGTATACGGCGAAAGCCATCACGATGGTAATTTTCAGTTTTTGAAAAATAACTATCATTTTGATAGGTCAACTCTAAAATCCCTTCCAGTTGTTCTTTCCAAAATCCATAGCGTGTATTCAGATTGATTCCATAACCTTCAGTATGGTAAAGGTTTTTGTCATACTGCTCGGAAACATAATTGAATCCAGATTCAAACTGTAACACTTTATTTCCCACAGCATAAGCATTCATAGACTCTCCGGGGCGATTGGTGTTGATTTCATCGGTGTATTGCGCGTGAGTTACTACTGAACAGAGCAGTAGTAAGGGAACGATTACGGAAGCAAATTTCATAGCTTTCTTTTTCTCGGTTAGGTGACCCAAAAGTACACTTTTTATTATTTATTTATGAAGATTCCCACGATTGGAATTCGGGTTTTTAGTATTTTTGGCAAAATTTAGTATTATGCAAGAAGCAAATCTGGCTAGTTTATTAAAAACAATCTTTTATATTTTTTTATTCTATTACCTTTTCAAATTTGTTGCTCGATTATTACTTCCGGTTTTAGCCCAAAAAGTAGTAGAGAAAGCCAATCAACAAATGGAAGATAAATTTCGTCAACATCAAAATCAGTCTACACAAACTCAACAAGAGCCTCAAAAGAAGAAAGAGGTTGTAGGTGAATATATAGATTTTGAAGAAGTAGAATAAATATTTGAATTAGCATATGAACTCAACCTATAAGGCATTGGCCAAAAAAGCGTATCCTCATCTATTGGCTGTAGCAGGTTTTATTATCTGCGCAGTAATTTACTTTTATCCCATATTACAAGGGAAAAAAATATTCCAAAGTGATATTGTACAATATACTGGGATGGCGAAAGAACAAATTGATTTTCGGGCCACTCAACATGCCGAACCGTATTGGACAAACAGTGCTTTTGGCGGAATGCCAACCTATCAACTAGGGGCTCAATATCCCAATGATTTTATAGGTCACTTGGATGATGCTCTGCGCTTTTTACCCCGTCCCGCAGATTATTTATTTTTGTATTTTCTCGGATTTTATGTGCTGATGCTTGTCCTCAAAACTGATCCGTTGAAAGCTTTTTTTGGAGCTTTAGCATTTGGTTTTTCAACCTACTTGATTGTGATTTTAGGAGTTGGGCATAATGCAAAAGCCCATGCCATAGCCTATATGCCCTTAGTGGTTGCTGGAGTGATTCAAGTTTTCCGACGCAATTATATTTGGGGTGGCTTACTCACCATGTTTGCCGTAGCCCTTGAAATCAATGCCAACCACTTTCAAATGACCTATTATTTATTGATTGTGTTAATTGGGCTAGGAGTATACTATGGGATAAAAATGGTGAAAAACAAAACCTTTCAAGATATTCCTAAAATCATCGGAACGTTTGCAATAGCTTTGATTTTAGCCGTTGGCGCCAATGCTACTGCTTTACTTGCAACCCAAGAATATGCAGCATTCAGTACCCGTGGAAAAAGTACGCTTCAACTTGATGAAAAAGGGAAACCCAAAACGTCAACAACTACATTAGATCGTAGTTATATTACAGAATACAGCTATGGAATTGCAGAAAGTTTGAATCTTATTGCTCCGCGTTTATTTGGTGGTGGTAATGGTGAAGAACTTAGTGACGATTCAAGTGTCTACAATTACATGTTGAATTATGGTGCCAATCCATCCGAGGCGCGCCAATTTACCGATGGTATGGCACGAACCTATTGGGGTGATCAACCCATTGTTGCTGCACCCGCTTATATTGGAGCCATAGTGTTTTTTCTGTTTGTTTTGGCATTGTACCATGATAAGCGTAAAATTAAATGGGTATTTTTAGGTGGAGCAATTGTTTCATTGCTATTATCTTGGGGGAAAAATTTTGCTCCTTTGACCGACTTTTTTATCGACTACATGCCGCTTTACGACAAATTTAGAGCCGTTTCTTCTATCCAAGTGGTCTTGGAATTATGTATTCCTGTTTTAGCAATAATGGGATTGCATTCCTTTATGACAACAGACCCTGAAAAGCGTTGGGATAGTTTGAAAAAAACAGGAATTACGGTACTCGTTTTAGTAGGGGGGCTCTTTTTACTTCGCAGTCAATTTAGTTTCTCAGGTCCAATGGATGGCGAAGTTTTACGAACCTTGAATCAATTCCAAGACAAGCAATTTGGTCTTGGATTTATTGAGGCTTTACAGCAAGACCGTAAGACAATGTATGCTGCAGATTTGTTGCGTTCGGCATTCTTTATGGCTGTCGCATTTGTAGTTTTATGGCGTTTTGCTAAAGACAAAATGATCGCTTCAACAGCCGTTATTTTGGTTGGTGTTTTTATGGTGACCGATTTGTTTTTTGTCGATAAAAAATATGTAAATAGTGAGGATTTTGTTTCAGCACATCAGGTTGAACAACCTTTTGAAATTACTCCAGCAGATGAGCAAATTCTTCAAGATCCATCGTATTACCGCGTTTTGGATGTTGATGGAAATATGAGTAGTGCCCGTGCTTCATTCTTTCACAAATCCATTGGAGGGTATAGCGCTGTAAAACCTAGAGCTATCCAAGAATTGTTTGATTACCAAATTGCAAAAAATAATAGTGAAGTTCTCGATATGTTAAATATCAAGTACATTATTCAAGTAAATGAAAAAGGAGAGCAGTTCCCTACTTTAAATCGTAATGCCAATGGTAACGCTTGGTTTGTTACAAAATTAACCGCTGTCGCCAATGATGATGCCGTGATGAAAGCTTTGGATCATTTAAAAACCAAAGAGGAAGCGGTGTATAATGGAACCGATTTTAAAATGAGCAAAACTACATTTGTCAAAGACAGTACTGCAACCATTCAATTAAAAGCATACCAACCTAATCAGTTAACCTATACTTCAACCAATTCAAATGAAGGGTTTGCTGTTTTTTCTGAGATGTATTATAAAAATGGATGGAATGCCTACATTGATGGAAAACTTACTGCGCATAGTAAAGTAGATTTCGCTTTGCGCGGAATGCTAATTCCAGCCGGAATACATGAAATCGTCTTTAAATTTGAACCCCAAGTAGTCAAAACAGGAAGTATGCTAACATTGATCAGTTTTATTGCAATGTTGGCTGTAACAGGTGCCGGAATTTATTTTTCAAGAAAATCCACCAACGTCTAATGGCTCAAACCAACAAAGTACTTATTATCACCTATTATTGGCCTCCTGCGGGAGGGCCAGGGGTACAACGTTGGTTGAAGTTTGTGAAGTATTTACCCGATTTTGGAGTGCAGCCTCATGTTTATCTTCCAGAAAATCCTACCTACCCAATTGTGGATGAGAAGTTAATCAGTGAAGTCTCTTCACAAGCGGTTATTATCAAAAATAAAATATGGGAACCGTATCTGCTTGCAGGTCTTTTTTCTAAAAAGTCAACACAAAAGATTAGTTCGGGTATAATACCTGCCGCAACAAAGCAATCCTTATTGCAACGGCTTTTGCTTTGGGTCCGTGGTAATTTATTTATTCCCGATGCCCGCGTTTTTTGGGTAAAACCCTCGGTTGCTTTTTTAAAAAAATACATTGAAGAACAGCAAATTGAAACGATTATTACGTCGGGACCTCCACATAGTTTACATTTGATTGGTTTACAACTGAAAAGCCAAGTAAACGTAAAATGGATTGCCGATTTTCGTGATCCATGGACTACTATTGGTTATCATAAAGCATTAAAACTTTCCGCTTACGCTGAAAAAAAACATAAACAATTCGAGAAAGAAGTGTTGAACTCTGCCGACCTTGTATTAGTGACAAGTCCGACCACCAAAGCTGAGTTTCAAGCACTAACTTCGCAACCCATTGAAGTCATTACCAATGGATATGATACTGAAAATGTGGCGCCGCAAACCTTGGATGAAAAGTTTACGTTAGCTCATATTGGCTCATTACTTTCAGATCGAAACCCTAAAATTTTATGGGAATCCCTTTTTGAACTGTCTCAAGAATTTCCTGATTTTGCTCAAGATTTTGAATTGAAATTAATAGGAAAGACCAGTGAAGACGTTTTAAAAAGTATTGCAGAACATGGATTGGAAGAGTACCTCAATAACATGGGCTACGTTTCTCACGAAGAAGCAGTAGCACAACAGCGTAAATCACAAGTTTTATTGCTGATAGAAATTGACTCACCGGATACCTGCAGTATTATACCTGGTAAATTGTTTGAATATATGGTTTCAGGGAGACCGATATTAGCAATGGGTCCTCAAGGCTCTGATTTTGCATCCATGGTGAAATCTACCAATACGGGCGTTTTTTTTGATTACCATGAAAAGGCAATTTTAAAAGCAACGGTGCTCGATTGGTACCGTCAGTATCAAAAGGGACAATTAAAAGCCAATGCCGTTGGACTACAACAGTATGCTCGTAAAAACCTTACACAGCAATTGGTTCATGTTTTAGCGCAAGTATAATGGGTATCGTTCAAACACAGTCAATTCGTAATACGGTTATCACCTTCTTTGGATTTGGTATTGGAGCGATTAATGCCTTGTTTTTTTATACCTCTTTTTTGGAAAAAGAATATTACGGTATTGTGAGTACTCTTTTGTCAGGGGCCAATATTTTAATGCCTATTATGGCTTTTGGAGTTCAAAATACGATCATCCGTTTTTTTTCACAGTATGAA
Organism: uncultured Flavobacterium sp.; assembly: GCA_964395965.1. Taxonomy (GTDB): domain Bacteria; phylum Bacteroidota; class Bacteroidia; order Flavobacteriales; family Flavobacteriaceae; genus Flavobacterium. Next base: position 47,517 of record CAYNDK010000002.1, on the reverse strand, counting down.
ACAGAAGAAAAGAGAGAGCAGTTTTTGTCCTTTATCGTGCTGGTTCCCTTGTTTTTAATTCTACCGCTTGGAATTGGATTTTATGTCTTTTATAATGAGATAGCAGGCATGTGGCTTCAAGAAAATCCATCCTTGAAACCCTATTTTTGGTTAATTCCGGTGATTGGATTACTCATGGCCTATTTTGAAGTGTTTTATGCCTGGGTCAAAGTACACATGCAATCGGTTTTTGGGAATTTTATTAGCGAAGTTTTGGTTCGTTCCCTCGTAATGGTCATGTTGTTGCTGGTTCATTTTGAAGTATTGACAAAACCACAATTTGTTTATGGTGTTGCGTTTGCCTATTTGGCACAAACTATAGGGATGTTTATCTATGCGATGAAAGTTAGACGCCCCACTTTTAAAATTGTAATCCCTGCCAATATTCGTGAAGTTATATATTACTCTTCTTTTATTATTGTTTCGGGTGGCGTTGCGGTGATGTTGGTCGATTTTGATAAAGTATTGATCCCTAAGTACAAAGCAATTGAACAGAATGCAGTTTACTCTGTTGCAATTTTCTTTGCTACAGTAATAGCAGTTCCTTTTCGTGCAATGACTCAAATTGTAGCACCCATTACAGCCAAATTGATGGTGGAGAAAAAATGGGAGGAACTGAATGAGTTGTACCAAAAAACGTCAATCAACTTACAAGTTACCGGAGGGTTTATTATGTTGATCATCTTTGTTAATGTCAACGAAATGTATCGTATAGTTCCCGATGATTACTCAGGGGGATTGTGGGTGGTATTTATGATTGGTTTATCCAAATATTATGACGTTTTGCTTGGCAACAATAACTCGATCATTGTAAATACACATTATTATCGAACGGTTTTATTTTTTGGTGTTTTGACCGTAGTGTTAATGATTGGATTAAATGCTGTTTTTATTCCTCCTTTCGGTATCAATGGTGCAGCCTTTGCAACACTATTAACCATCATGATTTACAACACCATTAAGTTTATTTTTGTTGTTCGTAAATTGAAGTTGTTTCCGTTTACTTCGAAAACATGGGTTTCGATGGGTATTGTAACCCTCGGTTTTGTCGTGTTTTATTTCTGGGAATTTCCTTTTCACCCAATTCTAAATATAGCATTGAAATCGCTTTTAGTTACGGTGTTCTACGTTGGTTTGCATTATCAATTCCAAGTATCCACAGAAGTAAATCAAATACTCCAAAAAACAGCGGCAAGGTTTTCAATTCGGTTATAAATAGAAAACCCCGATAGCTAACTACCGGGGATTCCAAACCTAACCAACCAATTTATTTAACCTTCCTTTTTCTCTTCTTTTTTATCCGTTCCATCTTCCATGCGAGCACGAGTGCCGTCTTCACGGTAGTAATAGTAGCTGTTGTCATTGTAGTTGTTGCCACTATAGTTATTCTCACCATAATAGGTGTTTGCGTTGCTGTAATAGTTGTTTGTAAATCCATTACGTTTTACATTTCCAATCATATCTACAATCTCACCAAAACGGTTGTAAATAATGCGTAAGCCACCAATTTGAGTCAGTGCAAAACGGTTGTATCGCATATAGACACTACCAATACGGTTTACACGGTCCCGACTGTCATAGTTGATAAATGTGTTTCCTACACGACGTACACGTCCGAAACTATCAAATTCAATCAACACACCATAATTCACTGGACGGTTGCCACGAGCCATTTCTTTATTGCCCGCTTTACGGTAGTAATAACTTCCCGCTACATCATCTGGACGGGTATTGAAATCAAAATCTCCATTAGGAAAAACGAAAAACTCAATACCTCTTTCCATAAATGTGATAGGTTCATCCATTTTGAAACGGGTATCATGCGTTTCATTGAAAAGTTGTGTAGTAGTAGAAGCGGCTAATGTTGTTCCACTCATCAAAACTAAACTTGCTAAAAGGGTAATTGTTTTCATAATTCAAAAATTTAATCGTTGGTGCTTACTCTTTCGATTTTCGGCTTCTTCGATCAGTAATTTTTTCTGATGTAAAGCATATTCCAATCCTTGTGCCAATTGCTTTTAATGAGTTGTCAACGATTTGTTAACGATTTTTAACCAATTGAAAAACAGTTTTTTTGATGTAAAAAGTAGGGTTTTTTCGCGCTGATTTTTTTTATACATTTGAAACCAATTACCCAACAAACAATAGTTTTAAATTTCAAAATGAAAAAAAACCTACTGGTACTTAGTGTACTCTTACTTTGCACCCTAATGACGAAGGCACAAACATATATTCAAGCGTATGCCGATATCGTTAATCAGTGTTCTCAAAATAATATTACCACCAGTCTCACCCAGTTTGAAGCACTTGGTGTAAAACGAAGAGGAACGACTGCCCTTCAGAATACCTTGGATTGGTTAAAAAACAAATACCTAAGCTATGGGTATTCTACCAATCAACTTCAAGAATTTTCATATACCTATTCGGGCTCTCAAGCCGTTTGTAAAAATTTAGTGGTTACCAAAATAGGGACAACCTATCCCAACACCTTTGTAATTATTTGTGGTCATTACGATTCTATTGTGGGTACTGGCACCAACGATAATGGAAGTGGAGTTGCCGCAATTCTTGAAGTGGCACGACTTTTACAAAACGTTCCCACGGAATACTCAATTAAATTTATAAATTTCTCAGGGGAAGAGGACGGACTTCGCGGGAGTCAAAATTATGTGTCTACAGTAGTCAATGGTACTACGCCAAAAATGGATATCCGTTTGTTGTTTAATCTCGATGAAGTAGGAGGGGTAGCTGGTGAAATTAATGATACCATTACGTGCGAACGTGATACATCGTCACCAACGACCAATAATGCCGCTTCCAATGCATTTACCAACCAATTGATTACTTGTACCGAATTGTATTCACCATTGAATACATTTTTGTCTTATGCTTATTCATCCGATTACATGTCATTTCAATCCAATAATGATGTAATTACCGGTTTTTTTGAAACCAATGAAACTACACATAAGCATACGGCAACGGACTTGTTAGTCAATATGGACCCGGAATATAACTTCAACGTTGCCAAAGCGGCTACAGGTGCGATGTTGCATTTTGCGGTTGCAAGCACAACAGCTTTAACGACAACTTCCAATCAAATCGATCAAGTTTCAGTATTTCCCAATCCTGCATCACATGAAGTATATTTAAATTTAGGGTCGTTAGCTCAAAATGACTACACCTTTTCACTCCTTGATTTTGCTGGAAAAGTAGTAATGACGGACCAAGTAGAAAATGCACCCTTGGTTAGAGGTTTCAATATCGAACACCTACCGCGTGGTATGTACTTAGCGGTAATCGAAACGTCTGATAAGCGAATAACAAAGAAAATAGTTATCGAATAAAAAAGAAACCCTTCTACTACAGAAGGGTTTTTTATTATAATTTATCTTTTAAATACTTGCCAGTAATGGAGTTGGGGTTTTTAGCTACTTCTTCAGGTGTTCCAACAGCTAATATTTGTCCGCCGTTTTCACCACCCTCCGGACCTAAATCAATCAGCCAATCGGCACATTTGATCAAATCCAAATTGTGTTCAATTACGATAATGGAATGCCCCTTTTCAATTAAGGCATCAAAGGAAGCCAGTAATTTTTTAATATCATGAAAATGCAATCCAGTGGTGGGTTCGTCAAACACAAATAAGGCCTTTTCTTTTGAAGCCCCTTTCACCAAGAATGAAGCCAATTTTATACGTTGTGCCTCACCTCCCGATAAGGTCGAAGACGATTGGCCCAATTGCACATAGCCCAATCCAACATCTTGAAGCGGTTGTAATTTTTGGATGATTTTGGTTTGGTTATGTTCTTTGAAAAAGGCTACCGCATCATCAATCGTCATGCAAAGGATGTCATCGATATTTTTTCCGTTGAAATTAACTTCGAGAAGTTCTTTTTTGAAACGCTTTCCTCCACAAGTTTCACACGGCAATTCCACATCGGCCATGAAAACCATTTCCACATTAATTGTTCCATCTCCTTTACAGGTTTCACAACGACCACCATCCACATTAAACGAAAAATGCTTAGGTTGATAACCTCTTATTTTGGATAATTTTTCTTTTGCAAAAAGATCACGAATATCATCGTAGGCCTTTATGTAGGTTACGGGATTGGAACGTGAACTTCGGCCGATCGGATTTTGATCCACATATTCAATGTTATGGATGCGATGATAATGGCCTTGCATTTCAGAAAACTGACCCGCTTTTTCACCAATACCTTCTAATTTTTTTTGTAAAGCAGGGAAAAGAATCTTTTTAACTAAGGTACTTTTACCACTTCCAGAAACTCCCGTGATTACAGTCAAACATTCTAAAGGGAAACGAACATCAACATTCTTTAAGTTGTTTTCTCTGGCTCCTAAAATATCGATGTAGGCATTCCATGAACGTCTCTTTTTGGGAACTTCAATAGCCATTGTGCCCCTAAGGTAATGTGCCGTAAGGGAATCGGATTTTAAAATTTCGTCAAATGATCCTTGCGCTACTAATTCACCGCCATAACTACCTGCTTCAGGTCCGATGTCAATAATCATATCAGCTTCTCGCATGATATCTTCATCATGTTCAACAACAATTACCGTATTTCCTAAATCGCGAAGGTTTTTCAAAACGTCAATTAACAACTCGGTATCTTTAGGGTGCAAGCCTATACTGGGTTCATCCAAAATATACATCGAACCAACTAAACTGCTTCCTAGAGAAGTCGCTAAATTTATGCGTTGCGATTCACCTCCTGATAAAGAAGCTGAATTACGATTGAGGGTCAAATACGATAACCCCACATTGTTTAAAAAACGGAGTCTATTCTTAATCTCAATTAATAACCGTTTGGCAACCGCACTGTCGTGTTCAGAGAGTTGTAATTCTTCAAAGAAAAGGATCAATTTACTGATGGGTAAATCAACCAGTGCGGCTAGTGTCTTTCCTCCAACTTGTACATAGTTGGCTTCAGGGCGTAACCGTTTACCATTGCATTCAGGACATTTTGTTTTTCCGCGGTAACGCGATAAAAGTACCCGATTTTGTATTTTATAATTCTTTTCTTCCAACTCACGAAAAAAGGCAGTTAAGCCAACAAAATACCGATTTCCAGTCCACAATAAAGCTTTTTGTTCTTCGGTAAGTTGGAAATACGGTTTATGGATTGGAAATTCATATTTATAAGCCGAATTGACCAATTGATCGCGGTACCAACTCATACTTTCTCCACGCCAGGGATAAATGGCATTTTCAAAGATCGAAAGTGCTGTGTTGGGGATAACTAAATCAGTGTCAATGCCTATAACATTGCCATAGCCTTCGCATTTTGGACAGGCACCATAGGGATTATTAAAACTAAATAAATGGATGTTGGGTTCTAAAAAGGTCATGCCGTCCAATTCAAAATTGGAACTAAACTCCCGACGTTCTTCTTTGGCAAGCTCCTGCAAATAACAAATCCCTTTTCCTTCAAAAAAGGCCGTTTGAACCGCATCGGCCAACCGGTTATAAAATTCTTCCTCTTCTTTAACCACAATTCGGTCAATGATGAGTACGATTGATTTATGATCCAATGAATGTTGGTCAATTTCATCCAAACGCACCATTTCATTATTCACAAGAATTCGCGCAAAACCTTGTTGGAGTAACACTTTTAGTTTGTCTTCCAATTGACGTCCCTCTTCAAGATGAATAGGAGCCAATAGTAACCATTTGGAATCCATTGGTAATGTTTTGACAAAATCAATGACATCCGAAACACTGTCCTTTTTAACTTCAAGGCCCGAGATTGGTGAAATGGTTTTCCCAATACGTGCATAGAGTAATTTCAAATAGTCATAAATCTCAGTTGACGTTCCCACTGTAGAACGCGCGTTGGTTGTATTCACCTTTTGCTCAATGGCAATGGCAGGTGCAATCCCTTTGATGTATTCTACTTTGGGTTTATCCAATCGTCCTAAAAATTGTCGGGCATAAGAAGATAAACTTTCTACATAACGTCGTTGCCCCTCGGCATACAAGGTGTCAAATGCTAGCGAGGATTTACCTGATCCTGATAAACCCGTTATCACGACCAATTGGTTACGCGGTATCGCTACATCCACATTCTTTAAATTGTGGATGCCGGCGCCTTTAATAAGTATGTTTTTCTTGGGTTCGAGAGTTGTAATATCTTTGGGTATCATAGCAAAAAGATAAGTGACAAAGTTGCTGTAGTATTGGTTGTAAATCCAATTTTTTATTGCCAAAACGAAGGTGTTTTTTAAGTTTAAATGTTAAATTTTTTGATTTTATTTGGTTTTTGTTATAATAATGTTTTACATTTGGTCATATAATCATTCACAAAAAGCAGTACGCCTATTGATAAAAATTACTTTTTAGACAAATTTTAGATTGTTAACCCAAAACTAAAAGGTAATTTTATGGCTACTAATCAGACTCCCGACGCTTTATTGGTAAAGAAGTACATTGCCGGCGATGAGAACGCTTTGGCACTTCTAATTCACAGACATCAGGCCAAAATTTATGGGTTTATTTACTCTAAATTACCCGATCGTGATGTAGCTGATGATGTTTTTCAAGACACTTTTATTAAAGTAATTAAAACATTGAAATCCAATTCATACAATGAAGAAGGTAAGTTTTTGCCTTGGGTGATGCGTATTGCACACAATCTTATCATTGATCATTTCCGTAAGAACAAAAAAATGCCCATGTTACGCGAAACAGAGGAGTTCTCTATTTTTTCAATTATTAAGGATGAAACCAAAAATGTTGAGGGGCAATTGATTAATGAAGTAATTGAGAACGATTTGCGTCGTATCATTGACGAATTACCAGCCGATCAAAAAGAAGTGTTGGTGATGCGTATTTACCAAGACTTAAGTTTCAATGAAATCGCTGAAATTACTGGGGTAAGTATCAATACCGCCTTAGGGAGAATGCGTTATGCATTGATGAACTTACGTAAAGTAATCGATAAGAATAAAATTATTTTAACCAATTAACAATATTTGGATGACGAATTCGTTATAGTAGAGAATAACACGCAAATTAACTATTATGGCGAAACTTTACTCTACAAAAACTAAGTCTCCAAAAATGTTACCAAAAAAAGAAACCGTGAATTTTTTGCTTCACTATTCGAAAGCATTAAAAGTTGTAAAAGTCGGTACTTTGAACTTCGAACTCATTTCTAATTAATTACCAATCCCGATAACGTGCATTATCGGGATTTTTTTTTCTTTTACATTCCTTTTTTTTAAAGTGAAATCTTTATTAGTTAAAGTTATAATTTTTAAAAATTATCGCTACATTGGTCTACTTAAACACCACCTAAAATCTACATTTGATAAAACAATTTCTCGCAACTGCACAGTATGCACCAACTTTAGGATTTGATTTACTAGGGGTAATAAATTTATTTGCAATGATTGATGTGTATGAAATGGGAACAAATAGTACTATAGTCTTAGTAGCTCCAACCACAACATTACCTCCTCAAGTTACACAATTAACAACCAATGGTACATTTACCGTACCTGCTGGAACGCTTCCTGGTACTTATTTTTTCTATTATCAAATATGTTCCAGTGGTTTTTGTACGGGAACTATTCTTTGCCAAATTGATATTGACCGCACATTTATCGCCAATGCCGATACGGTAACCGCTGCAGCCTCGGGGGCAATTACCTACAATGTTTTAAGTAATGATGTCTACAAAGGGACTTGCAATAGTACGAGTATTGTGCCGGCAACCACTGGCTCGGGAGGCAATGTCACCTTGACACAGGTTGCGCCTTTTAGTAGTTTTTATACAATTAGTAATACCAATGGAGCAATTCAATGGAGTACTGTTCTACCTCCTCCTGGTAGTTCAATTATATTAAATTATCAACTTTGTGACCAATTATTTCCTTCAATTTGTCAAACTGCGAGCGTATTAATCACAATACCCAATGCAAAATATGCCGATACAGATGTAGCAAATAAAAATTTACTTGATGAAATCAACTTGTCTCCCAACCCCAATCAAGGTTTGTTTACCGTTTCGTTTGCCTCGCCAATAGACTTTGGAACGGTAGAAGTGTATAGTATGGTAGGGCAACGACTTGCAGAAGTTCCCGTTCACAATGAAGATCAGGTAATGATCCAATTACCACATTTGGCTGCAGGTTGTTATCTGGTGAAAGTGAGCAGTAATGGTCAAACCGTTCAAAAACGAATGATTATTGAATAGGTTATGCATAAGAGCTGGTTATTATATTTTTTAATAGGATACTTCGGAGGATATGCTCAGGTAATCAATATACCTGACCCAAATTTTAAAGCAGCACTTTTAGCGGCTGATGGTACAAATAGTATAGCATGGGATTGTCCAATAAATAATTATTTAAATATAGATGCTAATAATAATGATGAAATTGAACAGAGTGAGGCGTTAGCGGTTTGTCAATTAAATATTGTTGGATTTAATATAAGTGATTTAACAGGGATTGAGTATTTTACTAATTTAAAGATATTAGGGTGTTCCAATAATAATTTGAATGTTTTGGATGTTTCACAGCTTGTAAATTTACAAATTCTTACATGTGATAATAATTACATAACCTCACTGAATCTAGGATCACTAATTGGTTTAAAAATATTAACATGCAAAAACAACCCAATCACAGCATTGGATTTTTCTCAGAATCCATTGTTAGAACGGGTTTATTGCAACCAAAATTTACTCACCTCTCTAGATTTCGGGGCAAACCCCATGTTTTTTGAGTTGGGATGTGCTAATAACCCCAATTTATCCGAGATCAATCTCAAAAACGGCGTAGCGCAACAATTTCCACCCAACACCATTTACAACGAATGCTGGACGGGTTGCCCGAGTCTTTCGCGTATATGCGCGGATAGTTTTGAGCTTAGTGCGTTGCAAACGTATTTGAGTGATTGCGGGATTGCAACGTCGGGAATGGTGATTTCAAGTAATTGTACTTTAGGGGAGGAAGAAATGGTTCGTGATACATTTAAAGTGTTTCCCAATCCAAATAACGGTTCATTTACAATCACCACCCAACAGGAAAATGATATTGCAATTTATGATGTTGTTGGTCAATTGGTTTTTGAGAACAAAAAGGCACTTCAAACTTTGGTTACGAATTTAAAACAAGGATTGTATTTTGTTAAAATCGAACAACAAAATACTACTGTAAAAATCGTTAAGATAGTCGTAGAGTAAACATTTTTAAAAATTGATTACGAGCTATTTAAATAAAATTATCGGGATTTTTTTTGTGCTTCCTTAATCACTGACGCTCTACCTATGGTTTTGGTGATGATGTCTTTTTCTAAATTCCATCCTCGAGCAGGGGAATATTCTCGGCCGTACCAAATGATTTGCAGGTGTAAATCGTTCCACAATTCTTTAGGGAAAATGGCCTTGGCATCTTTTTCGGTTTGAACTACATTTTTTCCATTGGTCAATCCCCAACGGTACATCAAGCGGTGAATATGGGTGTCCACCGGAAAGGCAGGCACACCGAAGGCCTGACTCATCACCACACTCGCTGTTTTATGTCCGACACCCGGTAGTTCTTCCAGTGCTTCAAAACTTTGGGGAACTTCACCTTGGTATTTTTCTATTAATATTTGGGATAAACCAAAAATGGCTTTGGATTTCATCGGAGAGAGGCCACAAGGTTTGATAATCTCTCGAATTTCCTCCACACTTAATTGTACCATAGCAAAAGGATTATCCGCTTTGGCAAATAGATGAGGCGTGGTTAAATTCACCCGAACATCCGTACATTGCGCGGATAATAATACGGCAATCAAAAGAGTATACGGGTCTTTGTGATCCAAGGGAATGGGAATCGAGGGGTATAGGTCATTTAACGTATTTATAACAAACGTTGCGCGCTCTTTCTTCGTCATTTTTGTACTTTTAGTTTTGCGAATTTAAAGGAAACTAACTCAAATAAAAAATTAGCATGACCACATTACAAAAAGGGGATAAAGCCCCTAATTTCTCGGGTAAAGATCAAGACGGGACAACACATACCTTGGCTGATTATGCAGGTAAAAAATTAGTCGTTTTCTTTTATCCGAAAGCCAATACACCGGGTTGTACCGCAGAGGCGTGTGATTTACGCGACAATTATGCCCGATTTGAAGCTCAGAATTATGCTTTGTTAGGCGTCAGTGCAGATTCGGCAAAAGCCCAATCGAGCTTTAAAAATAAATATGAATTCCCTTTTCCCTTATTGGCGGATGAAGACAAATCCGTGATTCAAGCGTTTGGCGTTTGGGGTCCCAAGAAATTTATGGGGAAAGAATACGACGGTATTCATCGAACCACCTTTGTGATAAACGAAGAAGGAATTATTGATGAGGTTATCTCTGAGGTAAAAACAAAAGCGCATGCCGCGCAAATCTTAAAATAAAAAAATCCCCTGAACAGGGGATTTTTTTTTAAACTTCTTCTTCTTCTAATATTTTATTGGGATCATAACCAAACAAATGGTGTTGTTTGATTAATTCAGGAATACCAACGGGTAACATGGCTTCCCATCCTTCGATATTGCTGGTGATCATTTTTAAAACTTCTCGAGAGAAGATTTTTAAATTCGCTCGGTCAAAATCGGTCACATCAACCACTTTTCCGTTGTAGGCAAAGAATTTATACAATTCTTTCATTCGGGGGTGGACTTTCAAGTTTTGAGAAGTGATGATTTCGCCATCAACCTCCATAGGGTATAGATACACCTTAAGATCGCGGTAAAACAATTTACCAAAGGCTTCCAATATGCCTCCACTTAGGTGACGGTAGTATTTTTCATCAAAAATATCGACAAGATTGTTAACGCCCATGGCCAATCCCATACGGGCTTTGGTGTAGTTGGAGAAGTATTCAACCACGCGGTAATACTCCTGGAAATTGGAAATCATTACCGTTTGTCCAAGCGAACATAAAAGTTCGGCTCGATCCATGAAATCACGTTCGTCAATTTCTCCTTCCGAACGTAAGTTGGATAAAGTGATTTCAAACACAACAAAGGTGTTTTCTTTATCAACCTTATTTTCTTGCGAAAACATCTCCAACGATTTTTTATACATGTCCATGTTGACACGGGTTACCGGTCGGAAACTTCCGCGGATCGCGAGGATATTCTTTTTGTATAAAACCGCAGCAGGTAAGATGTTTTTACCCTCTGGACTAAACATTACAGCATCGGTCATCCCGTTGCGAACCAATTGTAAGCTCATCAATCGGTTGTCTACATTGGCAAAACGCGGTCCAGAAAAGTTGATAGTGTCAATTTCTAGTTGGTCCTTGTCCAAATGATCATACAAGTAACGCAACAATTTTTTAGGATCATTGTATTTGTAAAATGCACCATAAATTAGGTTTACGCCAAGAATACCTAATGTTTCTTGTTGTAATCGCGCATCATTTTCTTTGAATCGAATGTGTAGGATGATTTCGTTATAATCTTCATCCGGTTCGACTTGGTATTTGATTCCAACCCAACCGTGTCCTTTGAATTGTTTGGCAAAATCAATTGTTGCCACGGTATTCGCATAACTGAAAAACATTTTGTTCGGATGTTTATCCCTTTTTAAACGGTCTTCAATTAAACGAACCTCATGGTTCAACATTTTTTTCAATCGGCTTTCAGTAACATAACGCCCATCATCTTCGTTGCCGTAGATTGCATCACTGAAGTCTTTGTCATAGGCAGACATCGCTTTTGCAATGGTACCCGACGACCCACCAGCACGGAAAAAGTGACGAACGGTTTCTTGTCCAGCACCAATTTCAGCGAAAGTTCCGTAGATGTTTTCGTTGAGGTTAATACGTAAAGCTTTGTCTTTGGTGGTCGGTATTTGAGTAATAACACGATCCCCTTTTAACTTGATGTTTAATTCGTTACTAGCCATAATTCTTAAATGCCTCGCAAAGTTAATAAAACGATTGCGGTAATTAAAGCGAATATATCCTAATTTTGTAGAAAAATTAACGCTTCGGTACCGCATTGGTTCATGAAGCACAACAAAAATCGTGCTAGATGAAAGTTTATTTTTTGGGAACGGGTACATCACAAGGAATTCCGGTAATTGGAAGTCAACATCCCGTTTGTTTAAGTAACGATTCACGAGACAAAAGATTGCGTGTTTCGGTTTGGATTCATGATGAAAATAATTCGCTTGTAGTGGACTGTGGTCCCGATTTTCGTCAACAAATGTTACAATCGAAATGTTCCCGAATCGATGCACTGTTATTTACCCATGAACACGCTGATCACACGGCTGGGTTAGACGATATTCGGCCTTTTAATTTTCAACAGGGGGCAATGCCTGTCTATGCTGAACAACGGGTGATCACCAATCTTCAGCAGCGTTTTGATTATATTTTCGCAACAGAAAATCGCTATCCTGGCGCTCCTTCAGTAACAACAACGACTATACATCCTGCGACTTCTTTTACCATTGGAACGTGGGAGGTACAACCTATTCGTGTGTATCATGGCGATTTACCGGTTTTGGGGTTCCGCATCGGAGATTTTGCTTATTTGACCGATGTGAAATCGATTGAATCAACAGAAATAGCCAAACTAAAAGGGTTAAAAGTGTTGGTGGTGAACGCCTTACGCGAAGAGCCGCATCCTACACATTTCAATTTGCAAGAAGCTTTGGATTTTGTAACTTTGATACAACCGGAACAGACTTATTTAACACATATTAGTCACCACATGGGTTTCCATGCCGAACGAGAAAAACAGTTACCCGAAAATGTTTTTTTGGCGTACGATAACTTAGAAATTACCTTATAACATGGCACGACAACTGTACTTGTATTTGTTTATCATCACTGCATTATTAGCATCATTTACTTATGTTTACTACAGTAAGCAACTTACTTTTCAAAAAGAAGCGACTGCTTCAGCTTTGAAATCAAAGTCGGATAGTATTCAGCAATTGACGACTCAGTTGGATGAATCAAATGCATTCTCTTTGTTGAAAAATGAATACGCACAAAACTATTTTGTCAATTTTGACGTAAAACAATTAGAACCTTCAATTCGCGAACAACTAATCGCCTTCAACGACAGTCCTGCTGGTAATGTTTACACAGGTCAAGAGAAAATGGGGGAACAAAAGTTTATCATCAATAAAATGAAAATCTTAAATCACCGTTGGATTATTGCCAACTACAGTGATGGAAGTTTTTGGGGAGAAGCCCTAATCAAATATTTTGTTGATGAAAAAGGGAAGGCTTCTTTTCAATTAATGGATACTTTTATTTATCCGAAAGAAGAATATTAAAACCAACCAACCATGAAAAAAAGTGTATTCATTTGTTGCATTCTAGCGCTTGCATTTTCGTGTAAACCCAAAGACGACACGACTGAGGCTGCAGCAAAAGTTGTAGAAAAAGATTCGACCATTGCAGGTGCCGATCAAGACGAACATGGTTGTTTGGCAGCAGCTGGATTTACGTGGTCCAAGATGTATAAAGATTGTGTGCGCATGTTTACAGGATTACAGTTAAATCCCGTAGATCAGCCGCAAAATGAAGATGAAACCTTGTCGGCCTATGTTCTTTTCAATGAAGACAAAAGCAAGGCAGAGGTGTTTATCCCCAATGCTGAATCAATCATTTTAACCCGTAACAAAGAGGGGCAATCGTGGACTTTCCAAGACTATCAATTGGTGCCTTGGAAAGGCTATATACTGAAAAAAGGGGAAACCAATCTCTATGCAGGTGACGGCGAAATCGGGAATAAATACTCGGGAAGCGCTGATCCTGAAGCCGAATAATTACTTCGTTTTTTCTAACCAATCTCTGAAATCAAAGAAATTTTGTGGGGCAATACCATGTCCTACAGGATATTCTTTGTAGGTAACCTGTACGCCCAATGCTTCTAGTTTTGGGGCTGCTTTTCGCGCCCATTCTACAGGGACAACCTGATCAACTGAACCGTGTGAAGCAAAAATTTGGAGGTGTTTCAAATCCTTTTCTTCAAAACCCTCTACAGCAATGTCGGTGTTGAAATACCCACTCAAGGCTACCACTCGTTGTACTTTTTCTGGATAGGATACCGCGATTGAATAACTCAAGATACATCCTTGACTGAAGCCTATTAATGTAACTTGCTTCGGGTCTATCGGGTAAGTTTGAACCAATTCGTCAATGCATTGTACCAATAGGTCTCTGGATTGTCTAGCCTGTCCAATATCAGAAAACTTATTCTCGTCTGCATCAAAATTGATGGCATACCACGCATAACTTCCATACATCATATCATAGGGTGCCCGCACAGAAATCACATAACTGTCGGAAGGAAGTTCGCTAGCAAAAGAAAATAAATCCTGTTCGTTACTGCCATAACCATGAAGCAGTATCAAAACAGGATTTATCGTTTTTATTTCTTGAGGTTCTCGGACGAGGTAATGAAGTTGCATAGTTCAATTTTTCGCCAAAGATAGTAGAAAATTTATCCGCCTATACGGTTTTTCTCGTCTTCCACTCCCGTGTTGCGGGTTTGAACTTTCTTAACCTGATCATTTCCAAAATTATAAGTTAAGTTAAAACGAACTTGTCGGCTATCGTTTCCTCCATGACCGTTGATGATTACGTTTGCAAATTGGGTGCGACCTGTCCAAGGGGAAGTGAAAAAGATATCCGATACCGCCAATCGAGCCGTCAATTTATCCTTAAGGAATTTCTTTTGTAACGCCATATCCAATGAACCTAAGCTATCGGTTCGGTAGGTGCCTCCCCATACAGAAGGTGAGTTGAACCAACCCGAGATTTCTAAATTGAATCCTTTGGGTAACTTAAGCGTGTTCTGACCATAGATGTTCAATGTTTCTTGAGTAATACCCGTAAACGAAGGGTCTGTGGGTATATATTTACTGCGGAATGCATTGACACTCAAATAAACATTCCACCAATTATTTACTTTAAAGGGATATGAAATCCCCAAATTCAAAGTTTCTTGATTGGCTACATTTTTAGTAGTCATTAAACTGCGGTCTTGACCCAATGCTTCCGTTACTTGAGCAAAAAAGTCAGCAACATAACTATAACTCAAAGAGGTATTGAGTTTGTATTTGTAGGTATGCGACAGTTTTACATTATGCACATATTGTGGTTGCAAAAACGGATTTCCTTTACTTTTTGAAAGCTCGTCAATTTGGTACTCAAATGGATTTAATGAATTATAACTCGGACGCTCAATGCGACGGCTGTAGGTTACCGCCCACGAGTTGCTTTCATTTTGGGCATACGTGATACCTCCACTTGGGAAAATATCGGTATAATGCCGCTTTACACGGGTATCGTTATTGGCTTGCGTACTCGTCAAATTACCATCAGAATTGGTGTTTTCCATGCGTAAACCCACCTGAAAGTTGAATTTCTTATACAAACGATTGTAGTTAACATACAAGGCGTTGATGTTTTCTTTGTAGTTAAAACGATTACTCAATGTCGAGTCATAAACCGGCTGTCCCATAGGGTAATTGTATACATCAAACGTATTTTGTGTTTCCACCAATGACGATTTAAAACCAACTCCCAATTTACCTTTCCATAAACGTTGCTCATAATCCGATTTTAAGGATCCAATAGAAATGGTTACTGGTGTGTATTGACTAGTGATAATGGTATTTAATACGACACTTTCTGTAGCGTCATAATACCTGTTGGGTAGATACGTGTCGCGATCCGAATTGAATTTACCAAAGTCCAAATCGGTATTCAGGGAAACCCCAGTTGTATCTTGAAAGCGGTAGTTGAAGTTGGCGTAAAGGTTGTAGTTTTTATTGTGCGCCACATTTTGTGCCACCAAAATACTCTCAGTAGTGTTGCTGTTGGCTTGTCGAATTGGTGTGCGCGAACGACCGTCTCCGTAAGCATTGTTGAAATTTCCAGTAAATACCATTCCGAAGGTATTGCGTCGGTTTTTGGTAAAATCCAATCCCAATTTGATGTTATTCGCATTGGATGTATAATCTGTTTTGGTATCTGAATTGAATACCTTTCCATTTTGTTGACGTTCAAATTCCATGAAACTATAACTTTTACCAAAACGGTTGCTATAGTTGAGGTAACTGTTCAACTTCTTACTACGGTTATTCAATGATAATGAGTTAACCGAAGTCCCATAACGGCCATAATTGTAGCCTGAAGATGCCGTACCGTTGGTGCCAAAGTTTTTGTTGCGCTTCAATTTGATGTTTACAATTCCCGCATTTCCCGCAGCATCAAACTTAGACGAAGGTTGCGTGATGATTTCAATGGATTCAATATCGGCCGATTGAATGGTTTTTAGGTAGTTGGTTAAATCAGAGCCGCTTAAAAACGATTGTTTGCCATCAATGTAAAATAATACACCACTTTTTCCTTCAACAATCACATTGTCATTGTTGTCCACAACAACACCTGGCGCTTTGCGTAGCAATTCAAATCCTGTATTTCCAGTGGCATTAATAGTGTTTTCAACATTAAAAACCGTTTTGTCAGCCAAGACTTGTACCAGTGGTTTTTCTTTTTTAACTACCACTTCGTTCAATTGAACAGCGCTTTCGGTTAACGTAATGACGCCTAAGTTTACGTTTGTTTCAGTAAGGGTGATGCCCGAAACCAATTTATCCTCATAACCCACCATGGTGATTTTAAGTGAATAGGTTCCCGCAGCGATACGTTGAATGTTAAATTTTCCTTCTGCATCCGATAAAACCGCTTTGGTCAACGTGTTTTTATCATTAAATAAAGCGATAGAGGCAGAAAATAATTTGGGCTCCTTTGCCGAACTCACGGTTCCAGATAGGCTCCCTGTTTGGGCATGACTTGAAAATGAAAGGGTTATACTGGCGAATAGAAAGAAAAGGTACTTTTTGAGTGTGTTTTGTTTTGTTTCCATTGAAAAAATTTTCCCAATGAGTCCCATAAAATCAAATCTGTTACAGTCTTTTCAACCATTTTTGAAAAAAAGAGCCCAACAAAGGTATGGGACGGGTTTGCCCCATTACCGCAGTAAACATCCCATAAAAATTTAAAATTGTAATAAATATCCAAAACGGTACCGCCACATTGAGTGCCAAGTCAGGATTTAGATCGGTTCGGTTAAAATAACTACTGATGGTTAATCCAATTAAAAAGAAAGTCAAAGTTAGTCCCAGCCCTTGACGAATGTGGAATGAAGCATAGGGGTTCTTTTTTTCTGAATTGACGGATAATGCAATTAGTGGACCCAAGATAAGGATGTAACTTAATATCGCGAGGGATTTCCCTTCTTTGATCGTTTGTTCGTTCATATTATGCAGAAGTATAGTGTTGGTTGTGAAAAGTTCCGAGCACTTTTCCTTTCATTTTTTGACCTAATAAGGCCGCATTTTTTGATTTTGATCGAATGTGTTGCGGTTCAAATACCCATTCCTCTTGTGTGGTAAAGGCGGTAAAATTGGCTGTAGCGCCCACGTCAATCTTGACTTTTGGTTGCCCAAATAATTGGCGACCAGCGGTTAATTTTTCAATTACAATAGGCAAGGGTAATACGGTTAATAAGGCACTAAAGGCCGATTCTAAGCCTAAAGTTCCATTTTGGGCCAAGTCAAATTCCAATTTTTTGTGTTCAACTACAATTGGATGATGATCACTGGTAATGCAATCAATCGTATGGTCCATAACACCAGCTAGTAATGCCAAACGATCGTTTTCAGAACGTAGGGGCGGACTAACTTTCAAGTTGCTGTTAAAAGTTTCCAATACGGTATCGTTTAACACCAAATGATGCACTGCTACACTACAACTTACGCGAAGTCCTTTGGCTTTAGCCTCGCGAATCAATTCAACCGATTTTGCTGTTGAAATCGTTGGAATATGCAAACGGCCACCGGTATATTCCAGTAAGAATAAATTGCGAGCAACCATTAATTCCTCGGCCAAATTGGGTATGCCTTTTAATCCTAAGCGGGTAGAAGTAATGCCTTCATTGACTACTCCGTTGCCTTTAATTTTTTCATCTTGAGAAAAAGCCATGACAAGACCATCAAAATCCTGTACATATTGCAATGCAATTTTCATCAAGTTGGCATTGCTCATACTTTTCTTATAATCACCAAACGCAATTGCGCCTGCTTGTTGCATATCATACAACTCAGCGAGTGCCGTACCTTCACTACCTATAGTCAATGCCCCAATCGGGTAAACTGAAGTGGGTTGGTCCACCGCTTTTTGACGGATCAATTGAATTACAGCCTGGTTGTCGGCCACTGGATGAGTGAGTGGCTGTACCATAACGGCAGTAAATCCTGAAGCCGCTGCAGTTTGGAGTCCGTTGGCAATGGTTTCTGAATCCTCATATCCGGGTTCGCCCAACACAACCGAACTGTCCCACCAACCTGCTGATAACTGTAGGTCGGAATGTTCAATACATTGTGCATTTTCAGGTGTGGGGAGTGCATTGCCTATTGCCGTAATGATACCATCAGTGATGCATACATCTACCACTTGGTCGTGGAAATTTCCTCCTGGGTCAATGATTTTAGCCGATTTAAATAGTGTAGTCATAGTCGTGTTGTTGTCGTTGTGTATTATTTAACCCATTTTTGAATGGCTACCTCAAGCACTACAAAGAGAAGAGTGAGCAATAAAAACCATTTCCATATTTGGGTAGCATCACGATCAGCCTGAAGGGTATCAAACAAGCGATCGGTACTGTCAATTTCTTTAAAATCGTCGGCAATACTTGTATTGCGATTGGTAAGGTTACTTTCGGTACGGGCAAAATTAAAACTTAAGTTCTCTAAAAATTGTCCTTTACGGTCAACTTTAAAATTACCAGCCGATTTTGGATTTTCATTAAAGGTTAATTTTACTTTTTGATTCATGATTTGTTGTACCGGAATAAATGACTCTTTCTCATTGGTTACCGATACAATTTCATCTTTGTCTAAAGTGCTTTGTGTTATGAAAGGTTTACTGTCGCCAATAACCAATGCGTTAATTCCCGCTTTTTGTGCACTCAAAGCCATGTTGTAAAAAGTGGGTACAACCAAGTAGGGCGAATTGCAAAAGTTACTCCAGTCGTTTTGCAATGGTGCTGCAAAATAATAGAGGTTGGCAATACCGTTTGTGGTGGCGCTCAAGAACGGCGTTTGATCATTGTATTCAAGTACGGTAGGTATAGCCGTTTGAATTTGATAGCTTCCTTTGGTTTTTGGATATTGGAAATTGGTTGTCTTTTTTTCAAAAACACTACGATAAAGAGGATGATCAAAATTGATTTTAGAAATCAGTTGTTCACGTACCTGCCAATCTCCATACGAATAACCTCCGCCCAAGGCTTTTGTTAATGCATTGTACGAACTGATATTGGCATTGGCAGTAGGTATCAATACTACATTTCCTCCTTTAGCTATAAATGTTTTTAAGGTGGTTTGTAACGAAGAAGGAATGTCTTGCAAACCATTTACAATTATTGCATCCTGCTTTTCTAAGGCATTATAATCCAAATTTTGCAATTCATAATGGGTGTAATTGAATTCGTCGGGGGTGTATATTTTTTTTAAAAAGGCTGAGGCATTGGTGTCGCCAATCGAAATAACATTGTTTTTTTGCGGTTTGGAAAGACTAAAGTAATACGTATTATCATAGTCCAACGCATTGTCATTTAACGATACATAACCGTGAAAGTCTTCTTTGGGAAGATTGAATTTGAGTTGTTGTTTGGGAGTTTCAAAATTCACCAAAGTCTTTGCAACTAATTTGCCTTGATTGTAAAGAGCGAGTGGAATATCTTTAAAACCATCACCATGGGCTGTAACCGAAACTCCGATTTCATAGAATTGATCAAGTGTTTGGTGAAGATATACACTATCAATCGCGATATTATTTGTTTTTTCAGCTTCTGGAAGAATAAAGTAAAGTTGTTCTCCTTCTTGTGGTTTTCCAAATGCTTTTGCATCAAGTCCTACAGCATCAGTTATGATTACAATATCTTTTTTGAAAGCCGATTGATGTGCCTTTACTTGAGCAAGAAGACGCTCGGGTTGAAAAGGAGTTGCACTGTAACTCAGATTTTGTAATTCCTTTTGGATCGCCTTGATATCGGTATTCCAATAATTATCGGTGCAGGTAAGTAATGAAAATGTAGTGTTTTCAGGAGCATGTTCCAACAGGTCTTGTACTGCTCGTTTGAGTAATTCCCCTTTTTTGCCTTTGGCCTGCATTGAGAAAGAATTATCCAAAATGATGTACAATTCATTCGTAGCATTCTTTTGGTCTTTGGCTTCAAAAAAAGGTTGAGCAAAAGCAATTATCAAAAAGGTAAATAACAGTAAACGGGTTGCTAGTAATAGGTATTTTTTGAGTTTCGAACTCTTGCGTGTTTGTACAACAAGCTCTTTCAAGAACCGAACATTCGTGAAAACTTCGGTTTTGAAACGACGCAACTGAAATAAATGTACCAGAATGGGTAACAGCAACAGGAATAAAAAGTAGAGAACTTCCGGATGTTTGAAATGCATTTCAGTGGCGTTAGTTTAGTGCTTCAAAAATAACAATTTTAACCGATTTTCATGGGCTTTTTAACCTGAATTTAGCCTACCCGCGTTTGCGCTTTTCGTTGCGTTTACGTTCGACTGCACGATTACGAGGTGCCGATTTTCGCGGTGTACGCTTTCCAGGACCACCCAAATTTACTTTTTTATTCTTGTCTTTTTTCTCTTGGAATGCACTTCCTCCAGTTAATTTAGGACGTTTGAGTAAGAACTTGACTTTCTTTTTATCTTTTTCAAATTCCAATAAACGGTTCACCACTTCTACTTCTTCAGGAAATTCCAATACGGTTATTTCCTTTTCCATGAGCATTTCGGCCTCAATTTGAATTTCTTCTTCTCGCGGACTGATAAAACTCAATGCGATACCCGATTTATCGGCACGACCTGTTCGACCAATACGGTGAACGTATTGCTCAGGGATATCGGTAAATTCAAAGTTGATGACGTGTGTGATGTCAGAAATATCCAATCCACGCGCCATGACATCAGTAGTAATGATGCCCCGGAGTTCGCCCCGTTGAAAAGCCGCCATGGTGTTCAAACGGTAATTTTGTGATTTATTGGAGTGAATCACACCAAATTGCTCGGGAAAGTCGGTTTCTACTGCCGTAGCAATTAAGTCAACTGTTTTTTTATTGTTGGCAAAAACCAAAATACGTTCCATGCTATCGTCTTCGTGAAGCAAATGTTTCAGCAAGTTGATTTTGGTCAAAAAATTGGGTACACGATAGGCCAATTGTTCAATTTTCTCCAAAGGTGTTCCCGAAGGTGCCAAACTGACTTCCTCAGGAAAATCAAAGTATTCGTCCAACATTTCATCCACTTCATCCGTCATAGTGGCGGAGAACAAGATGTTCTGCCTTTTGTTGCGCAATAGGGTCAAAATTGAAGTCACTTGCACGCGGAATCCCAAGTTGAGAATTTCATCAAATTCGTCGATGATTAATTTTTGTAAGGTATCAAAGCGTACCACATTATCCAAAGCCAAGTCCATAATACGACCGGGTGTTCCTACTAAAATGTCCACACCTTCATACACCGCTTTTTTCTGGGTGTTGATGTTTACACCACCATACACACCCAGTGTACGCACCGACATGTATTGCGTTAATTGAGTAACCACTTCGGCAATTTGCACAACCAATTCACGGGTGGGTGCCAATATGACAACACGTGGGGTTTCTGACTCCATGAATTTCCATTGTTTCAATACGGGAAGTAAGTAGGCCAAGGTTTTTCCCGTTCCTGTTTGTGCAATACCCATCACATCGCGTCCCGATAAAATCACCGAAAAGGCGCGTTGTTGTATCGGTGTAGGTTGGGTAAGTCCCATTTCATCCACAGCTTTCTGCAAGGATTTTGGTAATTGAAACGGTTCAAATGAAGTCATAATCTGTAATTTGAGGCAAAGGTACGAAAAAGAAAGGAGTTAGTCGACGGTCGACAATTGGTGGTTGATGTCCTGCCTCTCAATTCTAGAAGGTTGGAGATAAGTCCCCATACAGTTAAAGCAACATTACTTTTAATGGTTCCGTAGTACTACCGAAGTGATTCCGTAATGTGTCCGTGAAAAATAGGCTTTTCACGGACTCATCACGGACTCATCACGGACTCACTACGGACTCATGTGCACTATAACTCACTCATCATCCTTTATAAAAGCACAGGAATCCTAGACTTGTATTTCTTTTTCAAAGGATGTGTTTTGGATTTGAAAAAAAAGTACCTTGCACAAAATCAATTAATACACGTATGAAACGAATACTGTTTACAATGATTGCAATAGGTACATTGACAACCGCGCAAGCACAAACCATTGAATCGGGGAGTCACAGTACAACGGGTTATATCAAATCGGATGGAACGATTGAAAACAGTAGCCATTCTACAGTGGGTTACATCAAAAATGACGGAACCATTGAAAACCGCAGTCACAGTACGATTGGCTACATCAAAAGCAACGGGACTATTGAAAATAGTAGCCACTCTACCGTAGGTTATGTTAAAAGTGACGGCACTGTGGAGAACAGCAGTCATTCCACGATTGGCTATATTAAAAATGACGGAACCGTTGAAAACTCAAGTCACAGCACCATCGGTTATGCTCGTGGAGTAAAAAGGGAGTGGGCTGCAGTTGTGTATTTCTTTTTCAAATTCTAAACCATCTTTTTGATATTCGGATAAGAGTAACACTTGTTTTTTTTATTCTACAACAAAGGAGCTTGTGGCTACACACTACTTTTTTCCTACTTTAGTTGAAAATTAGGGTTATGAGATTTTGGGTTGTATACTGTGTCATTTTTATCAATTTTTGTTCGCAAGCACAATGCATTGATTGTCAAACGGCTTCGGCTTTGGTGGCACGTATTGCGCCACAATTTGCAAGTCGGATTCAATTTAAGCAAGAGGCGGCTACGACCGATTTCTATACCTTAGAAACACAAGGGTCTTCCCTTATTATTACCGCCAATTCGGCCAATTCCATGGCTGTGGGATTTAATTTTTTTTTGAAAAACTATTGCCACACTGCCGTTTCTTGGTATGCTAGTGATGTTGTCGAACTTCCTGCACAACTCCCTGTGGTACCTCATAAAGTACGTAACGAAGCCCGTGTCAAAAACCGTTTCTTTTTAAATTATTGCACATTTGGGTATACCATGCCGTGGTGGCAATGGCGGGAATGGGAGCGTTTTATTGACTGGATGGCTTTAAGTGGTGTGAATTTACCCTTGGCGATTACGGGACAAGAAAAAATTTGGTTAACCGTATGGAAATCCTTCGGATTGACCGATACTCAAATTCGGGGTTTCTTCACAGGGCCGGCCTATTTACCTTGGCACCGAATGGCAAATATTGACCATTGGGAAGGTCCGTTGCCACTTTCATGGATTGAACATCAAGCGCAGTTGCAACAACAAATTTTGGAACGTGAACGGGCCTTCAACATGAAGCCTGTCTTACCCGCATTTGCTGGACACGTGCCTAAAGCTTTACAAGAAAAAAATCCAGTAGCCAAGATAACTTCATTGGGAGAGTGGGGGAATTTCAGTGCAGCGTATCAGAGTTATTTTTTAGATTCCTTTGATCCCTTGTTTGCCAAAATACAAGCCGCTTATTTGAAAGCGCAAACGCAATTGTATGGAACCGATCATATCTATGGTATTGATCCGTTTAATGAGGTTACACCACCCAGTTGGGAACCTTCCTATTTAGCAAGTGCCTCCCAAAACATATACAAAACATTAACTCAAGTTGACAAAGAGGCCCAATGGTTGCAAATGGGTTGGATTTTTTATTTTAACCAAAAAAATTGGACCAACGACCGAATCAAGGCTTATCTGCAAGCGGTGCCTCAGGATAAAATGATTTTGTTGGATTATTTTTGTGATCATACCGAAATCTGGAAGAAAACGGAATCCTTTTACCAACAGCCTTATATTTGGTGTTATTTGGGTAATTTTGGTGGGAATACTACTTTACATGGCAATTTAAAAGATATCGATCGTAAGATTGAAAATGTTTTACAAAACGGCGGTAAAAACCTATGGGGAATCGGCTCGACCCTCGAAGGTTTTGGCAACAATCCGATTGCCTATGAATATGTTCTGGACAAAGTGTGGGAACCCCAGCTCGATTATCGCACCTATGCTACGCGGTATGCACAAACACGAAGTGGTAAAAAAGAGGTGCTTGCAGAAGAGGCTTGGCAGCTTTTAGCAGAAAAAATTTATGTGGCACCCGCAGATGTTGGGAAAGGAGATTTAACCAATTCCAAACCTACCCTTGCCGGTCATTATAATTGGACGGTAAATCCGACCCTTGCCTATGATCCTAAAGATTTACTGAAGGCATGGGAATTGTTAGTGCGAAGTACCGGTTCATCACCTTTATTTTTGAATGATTTGACAGTAGTTGGTAAACAGGTGCTGGGGAATTATTTCATTCAATTGCGGGATGAATTTACAGTAGCTTACAAAACCAAAAACAGCGTCCAACTTCAACGTAAAGGGAAAGCAATGTTGGAATTAATTGATGATATTGATGCATTATTGGCTACAAATCCCCATCAATTATTGGGGGAGTGGATTGAAATGGCGAAGGTGTTTGCTGTGGATGACGCTGAACGCAATTATTATGCGCAAGATGCCCGTAAAATTGTTAGCGTTTGGGGCGAACAAGGGCATGAATTGAATGATTATGCCAACAGGTCGTGGGCAGGTATGATGAAAACCTACTACAAAAAACGTTGGGAGATTTTTATAGCCTCGGCAGAAAAAGCGGTGCTTTCAAAAACAGAGGTAGATGAAAAAGATATTTTACAACGCGTGGATGCTTTTTCAAACGAATGGTCAGTAACGCCAGCTGTTTTTTCAACTAAAGTCCAAGGTTCGACAAAAGCAATCAGCATCCAATTGTATCAAAAATATGCCTCCGCAATAATGAATTCAAAATGAGTACAGCCACCAACCACCGATTTTTAGCGTTAGATGTTTTTCGCGGCATGACTGTGTGTTTTATGATTATTGTCAATACCTCGGGAAATTGGGGAACAACTTTTGCACCGCTATTGCATGCCCAGTGGAACGGATTCACGCCTACCGATTTAGTTTTTCCTTCCTTCTTATTTGCAGTGGGGAACGCGATGAGTTTTGTACATGTAAAATGGGCAACACAATCCAGTAGGGAAGTGGTGGGGAAAATTTTAAAACGTACATTCCTTATTTTTCTAATTGGTTTTTTAGGCTATTGGTTTCCCTTTTTTAAGTTGGACGAAAACCACGAAATAATTGCTTTTCCTTTTCACGATACACGGGTTTTTGGCGTATTGCAACGGATCGCCTTGTGTTATGGTACCGTTGCCTTGCTGTTGTATTTTTTCAAACCCTTTAAAACGATATTAATCACTGCTTTGGCATTACTAGTCTATTGGTTATTGTATTGGAATTACGGGGAAGTAAGTGTAGCCAACAATCCTGTTTTGGATTTGGATGTTTGGCTGTTGGGGGAATCGCATTTGTATAAGGGAGAGGGAATACCTTTTGACCCTGAAGGTTTGTTGAGTACCATACCCGCTTTATTCAATGTCGCTCTAGGTTTTTGGGTGGGTGAATTTCTACAACGTAAAGGAAAAACCTATGAAGGATTGGCCCAACTTTTACTGTTGGGGGTGTTTTTAGTGGCAGTTGGATTTTTATGGAATTACAGTTTTCCCATCAACAAAAAACTTTGGACAAGTTCGTTTAGCGTTTTGACGGTCGGACTCGATTGTTGTCTACTGGCGGCGGTTTGTTATTACACCGATTTTAAACATTCCACACGTGGGGTTTACTTTTTTCAAGTCTTTGGTAAAAATCCGTTAGTGATTTATTTATTTTCAGAACTCTTGGTGATTCCATTATACATGATTCCTGTGGGCGATACAAACCTTTATTCATGGATCTATCAAAAGGGATTTCAATGGATTGGCGATTATACGGGTGCACTTTTCTTTGCGCTCACATTTATGCTCTCATGTTGGACACTAGGTTATCTCATGGACCGAAAGAAAGTGTATGTGCGGTTGTAATTCTGGAAAAGCCAAGGTGAAGTAAAGTAAGTTGAATCGAATGGTTTGAAGTAAAAGAATTCTATTTTTGAAGTCACTATGTCTAGATTGTTATTTATTTGTTTGTTCCTACTAGTTAATTTTGTTTCAGCCCAAAAAATTGTACCTGAACTTTCTGCACGTGTAGATACTTCACAAGTAGCCATAAAAGCAGTTTATCAACTTTACAGCGATTATTTGAACGCTCAACCCGATAGTTTGTATAGGAATCCTTATTGGAATGATAAAGAAATAAAAAACTATTCGAGTAAACGAACGCTTCATGTTGAACGAAGTGCAGACTTGATGTATACTTATTATGATGCAAAAACATTTTTAAGTTATTATCAACCGAAAGTACTACAGATTGATTCAGTAGCGCCCAACCGATATCAAATAAAAACATTGTTTGCGAATGATTGTTCAGAGCAAGATTATAAGCGTAGTACTCCTTTTGGAATTGTAAAATTATATGCAGTGCGCAATGCGACTGGGGTTTTTAAACTCGAGAATGTACTTAACTATGATACACGAAATTGGAAAAAGTATCAAGAACAATTTATTCATTATGTGGTTCATCCTGAAGTAGCGTTTAACCGTAAAGAAGCCCTCAATGCAGTAGCGTTTTGTAAGCGAATTGCAGAGCAGTTTGATTTAAAAATTACACCTTTTACTTTTTACCTTTTACCGAATACAGATGCAATGGGTAAACTTTACAATTTTGAATATTGGTTGTCTTATTTAGGCGGACAAACTGTTTTGCCCAATCGCGAAATATTTACGACTTATGGACATGCGACTTATCCGCATGAATTTGTGCATATGCTTTTCCCAATGGCAGATGAAGCTTCAAAGGATTGTCCCATGTTAATTAATGAAGGATTGGCGACATGGCTTGGTGGTCCTTCTTACAATGAGTCATTTGAAGAAGCTTTATCAAAAACAGCAAAGGTGTTACAAAAAGAACCCGCTCCAACTATGGAAGATATAGTTACATTTAAAATCAGGAATCCATTTGATAACTCTATTTTCTACATAACAGGTGGTGTGATTTGTAAGATGGTATTTGAAAAAAAAGGTGTAAATGGAGTTTGGAAATTATATAAAAGTACTACCGATAACTACAAGCAAGTTATTTCAGAACTATTAGAAAAATCAGCTCCAGAATGGGAGCGAGATGTTATACAATACATCAAAAATAGTTTCAAAAATTAATGAAAAGCTTATGTTTTTCTTTTACTGAAAAGGAACCATGTAAGGTTGCCCAATTTGAAAATCATTAAAATCGATGCTGTTGTTTTGGAAGGTATTGGTTTTAATAATGTTGTTGCCTGAAAGGGGGAGGGTTGGATAATAGGAAAAAGAAAATTGAAAACTACTAAATACCAGATACTTGTTGTTTATTAGGATACCAATCCCAAGTTGTGAGTACATTTTGTTGTTGAAAAATACATGATTACCTTGATCTAAAAATCCAAAAGTGAAATTAAAATAAGGGCTCAAATTAAAGCCATACCAATCCTTTAAACAGTACCATTGGGTTTGCAAAGTCGTTAAGAACTTCTTGGTTCCTGTAAGTTGTCGTGTGTCAAAACCGGGAATACCATTGATGTCAACAAGCTTTAAACGGTCGCGTTCACTGTTCAAGCGATTCCCACCAAGTACCAATACTGGCCGAATAAATTGACGCATTTGCCAATTTCCTAAGGGAATAAGGTTGGTGAAATAATTGGCTTCCAACTTATAGGTAGTTTGTTCACTTTTGCCATTATTTAAAAAGGTTCCGAATTCGAAGTTGCCTTGTAAGTAACCAAATTCAAATAAATCGCCATAGGAAAAGCGACTGCCCCAATAAGCGCGGTTGACATGGTTTTTATTTTCCAAACCACCCGTTATTGAAAACACTTTCCCGTAGGGCACGTCTTCTACTACACCATAGCGAAAAAGATATTTCTCTTGGTAAAAACGCTGACTTGAAATTCCGATAGTTGCTAAGACCGACTTAGATGAACTTACAAATCGGATAGGATCGTATTGCAATTCGGGTTGGTTGAGATACGAAAGATGATTCAAGCCCAAAGCTGCGATGAGGTGTGTGCCTCTAGAAAATTCATTTCCATTACCGAAGAGACTAAAGGAATGGGCGCCCCAGAGTTGGTAGGATTTTGATTTAAAATTAAGGAGCGTTGGTACGGTGGCGGTATCGTTCAGTTTTTCTGTGTAAGCGCTGTAATTGTGATAAATTCCTCCGGCCCAATGGGCATACGTGGAATAGAATTTTCGTTCGATGCGTAAAGCATTTTGTGTGGCATTATTCAAATCATTACGGGCAGCCACAGTGGTGGTAATGAATGAGTTTTTGAAGTTGGGAATCGTATAATGAGTATCGTAACCAAAAGTATTGGCCGTATTGGAATCAAAGCTTGACAAGTAATCAAAGTCAAATTCATGTCCTAATCCTAAAAAATTACGTTCGGTAAAATCAATGTTTCCTTTGGAAGTCGAAATGGCACCTGTGGGAATGGCACTCCACGTATCCAAAACGCGAATGGAAACATCAACAGAGTCTTTGGAATTGGGAATCGCAACAGGTTTGATGATGACTGTTCGTATGTAACGTTGTTGACGCAATAAACGTTCAGATTCCCGTAGGTTGAGGGAATCGAGTAGGTCGTGTTTTTTAAATAAAAGAAAATTCCGCACCGTCCAATTCTTTGTTTTAATATGTAAAAAATTCCCCCAGCGTTCGATACGGTATTTGGGTTCTTTTGTTGCATCCTCAGCGGCATACCCAAACGGGTCGAGGGTTTCAATGGTAATGTTGCGAATTACCTTGCATTGGTGTTTGGCATATTCCCGTTGGATAGCGATTTGGGATTTGGTTTTCTTTTTGGTTTTGGTTGATGTAAAGACATTGCGGCGGAAAATAAGTTTGTGAAAAAATTTCACCACTTTTTTGTCTTTAGCGTAAGTGTTTATTTTTTGGTAGACCGTATCAGATTTGGTGGGCACTGCAGGTTGTTGGCCTGTGCCATAAAAGTAAAAAAGGAGTAGAAAGTAGAACCAAAATCGTTTCAAGGGGCACACAATTTGGACAAAGATAGTGTTTAGTGACTAGTAATTAGTGACTAGTGGTCTGTAATTTAAGATAGAGCATCTTTCATGTTATATTAAGTAAATGAAAAATAACTGAAGTCATTTATTGATGATAAAATGTTATTTTTGAGTGTTATATAATTAAATCTAATCTATGCCTATTATGAAAAGTATTCTACATCTTCTTATTTTATTAATTACTGTTAGTGTAAATGGTCAACAGTATGACGATCTTATATCAAAGGCAGATTCCTGTTATAAGGCAAAGGCCTATCAAGAAGCCACCGATTATTTTCGTCAAGCATTTCGAATTCGCCCTGAATCTCAAAAGAATTATTACAATGCCGCCTGTGTAGCATCTTTGGCCAATGATAAAGACACAGCTATACTATGGTTAGAAAAAGCCATTGCTTTTGGGTTTGATAATTACAATCATATCAGCAAGGATTCCGACCTGGATAATCTTCGATCGGATACTCGTTTTCTTAAAATGGTTGCGAAATTAAAAGAACAGTCGGATCGTATTGAAGCCAACTATGATAAACCGCTACAAAAAGAATTATTGGAGATTTTCCAAGAAGATCAAGAGATACGCTATCAATACATTGCTGCTCAAAATAAATACGGAAATCAAAGTAAAGAAGCCGATAGTATTGGGGATTTAATGGAGCAAAAAGACCGCCTGAATTTAATTAAAATTCGAAAGATACTTGATGAAAAAGGCTGGGTTGGTAAAGATAAAGTGGGGCAACAAGCCAATCAAACTTTGTTTCTTGTAATACAACATTCGGATTTAAAAGTACAGCAAACCTATTTGCCGATGATGCGAGAAGCTGTCAAGAAAGGCAATGCAATGGCGAGTTCTTTAGCTTTACTAGAAGATCGCGTTGCTATTGGTGAAGGGCGAATGCAAATTTATGGAAGTCAAATTGGAACCAAATCCGATAATTCCCATTATGTACTACCCTTGGAAGATCCTGATCATGTTGATCAACGAAGAGCCGGAGTAGGGTTAGGGCCTTTAGCTGAATATGTCAAAAATTGGAATATAGTGTGGAATGTGGAGCAGTATAAAAAAGACTTGCCCGAACTGAAAGCTTTATTACAATCGAAAAAGTAAGTCGGAAGATTGTTTTGGTATAACCCCAAAAAAAAATATCCTAACCACAATTATTCGGTTAGGATATTTTTTTATTCGTCTGGTAGGACGATTAGCTTTTCTGTTCTTTGTTGAAGTATACCAAGTAATAGTACATTTGGCGTTCTTCATCCCATCCTTTTTCTACAAACTTCTCGGCGCTATCGGGATTCACAAAATCCAATTTAATTTGGATATTGGTATCTAGATTGATTACGTTTTTAATCGCTCGACGCGCATCAGAAACGGCTGCGTTGGCAATTGGGAACGACGTTACATCTTCAATACTGTATTTCTCACCACGGTCGGCTTTAAAGCTTTTGAACTCGGGAATTAAATCAGGGTTGTCCATCACTTCATTCAAAAACTTAGTTTCTTCAAACGTATCGTTTTTGGCAAAGTGGTTCACCGCGCGGTTCATGAACAACACTTCTTCTTTTTTATCTTCGGCTGGGAATACGACTTCTTTGGCAAACTCTTGACAAAACTTCAAGTATTTTTTTGTCATGTAGTTTTCATCTTGGAACGCATCAACCGAAAGGAAGTGCTCCAACCAATAGCGGGCATCATAACGGTTGCTGTCTACAGTTAAGATTTTATACCCTTCTTCTTTTTTGTAATTGAAAATTAGACACCCTTTGTCCAGTTTGTTCAAATTAATTCCTTCCTGAAGAATCATTTCTAAGTTGGAACCACGCTCTTCAAACTGTAAAAAGTCGGTTTTCAATTCACTTTTGAATACGCCCAAAGCATCCACAGTTTGGTTGTCGATGGAGATATTGGTCAAATAAGCCACATATACTTCTCCGTTTTTAATGTGTGGATGATTCGATTGCTCGAATAAGTGGCGGGTGATTTTTTTGGAAACCTCATGCACATTGCCGGGATTGGTAAATACCTCGGTGGCTAGATTGAACATTTCATTATATTCCAAATCCACATCATGTGCAAATTGGAAATAGTTCTCTTCTTTCTCTCGAAACGGACGGAAGAAATATTCTTTGATCAATGGCACAATCTCATCGGTCAAGCTATAGTTGGAATCCGACAAAAACATGTTTTCGTTACGACTTTTATTCCCAACGCGATGAATGGAAAGGGAATCTATGTGGGTGTTAAAAAGGTTAAGCATGGTTATTAGCTTCTGAGATGCTGAGCCACTAAGCTTCTGAGTTTGGTGAACACAGCATAAAATTACACATTTATTTTTTTGATGAAAGACACCAACATCACTTCAATTTCTGTACTGAAATTCCAAAGACGTTGGAACTGTTCTTGATTGATATATTCTATATTTTTTGCAATTTCGAGTTGGGTTTGGAATTCGAAAAGTGAACCCAGGGCTATTCGTAAAAAACGAATAAAATCTTTATTACTATTTCGAGCTTTACCTTCAGCAATATTACACGGAATTGATAGTGCTGACCTACGCATTTGATCGGTTAAGCAATACAGCTCCGTTTTCGGAAATTGAAGGGTTATTTCATAAGTTGTTGTCACTAAATTCATGGCTTTTTGCCAAATAATTAAATTTCGATACGTATTCATGGCTTATATTTTTGCCAAGATACAACAACTTAAGGTGAAACTTCCGAATGTAACTATTTGTAATCGGATAAGTTTGTTTGAACTGAAAATTACTCAATAGCTCAGTAGCTCAGTAGCTCAGTAACTCAGTGGCTCAGCTGCTTAATTCCAATTTTCCTCAAACCCGTAATCCTCAAAATGATCATCACCGCCAAACATGTCCATGTCTTCCTCATCCAATTCGTCTTCAAAATCATTGTAGGATTCATACTCTCCGTCGGCTTCGAATTGTTTTTCCATAGCTTCCGCAGGCATTTCCCCATGCGAGAACAACAAGTCGGGATAAGTTGCTCCAGGAACCGGTTCTTCAACAGCGGCTAATTCGACCAAAAACGTCCACATATTGATGAAATCGTACACGTAAATAATTTTTGTTTGCTCTTCGTGTAAAATTTCGTGCAACTGGAAGTCTGCCATCGTACGTATTTCACCTGGCGCATCTCCGGTATCAAACATCGGAATTTCATCTTCTTGATTCCAAGTGTCGTCACATGTGTAAAACGAAGCGACTTCCATACCGTCAAAGCCAAAAGCATTGACAAGGGCGTTGTGCAAATCCTCTAGGGTGTCATTATCATCGATAGCAATATCTCTGAAAATATCTTCTTCGGCGTCCAGAATGGCTCTGAATTTATAGATCATAATGCGGTTGTTTTTTGAGGGTTCAAAGATAAATTTTATTTTAGAATCTGACTTTCAAAAATCCCAATTGTTGATAAGATTTTCGAACTGTTGAAGGTCAGAATTTTGGGAGAACGATGGAAACTTTCTATTTTTGAGGGGATAAAATTGCACCCTATGAAAATCGTTATTTCGCCGGCCAAATCGTTGGATTTTGAGCGTCCGGTACCTACCACACAGTATACCGACTTTATGTATGCTAAAAAGTCGGCGACAATAGATCGCGCACTCAAAAAGAAAAAGCCCAAACAATTAATGGAACTGATGGAGATTTCGGAGAAGTTGGCCGAACTCAATTGGCAGCGCAATCAAGAGCGTGATGTTACGGCAATCACTCCTGAAAATGGACGACAAGCTGTTTTTGCTTTTGATGGAGAAGTGTATGTAGGGTTGGATGCCTACAGTTTGACCGAAGCCCAATTGGCCGTGGCACAAGATAAGTTGCGTATACTATCGGGATTGTATGGGATTTTGAAACCTTTGGACTTAATGCAGCCCTATCGGTTAGAAATGGGAACAAGTTTACCTGTGGGAACATCTAAAAACCTCTATGCTTATTGGAAAGATACCTTAACCAAAGCGATGAACGCGGAGTTGCAAAAAGGGGAATTGTTTGTGAATTTAGCCAGTACCGAATATTTCAGTGCTTTGGATGCCAAAAAATTAAAAGTGCCTGTCATCACTCCGGAGTTCAAAGATTACAAAGACGGAAAGTTAAAGATGATCAGTTTTTTTGCGAAAAAGGCACGAGGGTTGATGGTGCGGTATATTTTGGATACCGGTGCAGAAACGCTTGAGGACTTACAAGCCTTCAATTACGAGGGGTATGCCTTTGATGCGAATCTGAGTTCGACCACTAAGTTAGTCTTTACCCGATAAAAAAATAGGCCTCCACTATGACTCGTGCGGAGGCCGTTTTGTTTTAGAGTGAACAGCATAATAGAAATAGGTGTTATATAGATAACCATCAATAGCTGTTTTGCCCTACTTAAATAGGTTTACATTCCCATAAAAAAAGCTCCCTGTTATGGAGCTTTTAGTGTAGTCATTTATTCGTAGAGAAATTCGTCATATTCCCTGCGGTTTTCTTGAATGGCTTTTTTATGGTCGCGTGCCAATTGTTTCATGGCATCAACGCCTTTTCGCGCACAGCGTTTTACTTGTTTTAAATGTATTGAAAGTTGTTGTAGTCGTGATAACTCCTGTGGGTCAAGTTTGTTGGCCAATTCACTCAGCAATTGTTCAAGCTCATGATCAATCTTTTGGTTTTCTTCGTATTCTGATTTTAATTCATCTAACAATTCATCAATTTCTTGTGAAATATCTTGGTGAATGGCTTCGCTTTTTTGTTGTAAAGTCGAAATCAATTGACGCTGGTGGTGTTGTCCAAAAAGTCCCATAATGGTTAGGTGTTGGTTAAATATTTGGCTAAGAGTTATTTAAAATTAAAAACTAATTGTGTTAGAATGAAATTTTGTTGATAACTTTCTGATTTTAAGCAAAGAAAAACTCCGAAGTGGGGACTCCGGAGTTTCTCAACCAACATTGAATAACCTTTATTAATGCATTGCATCAGCGGGGTTAATTTTATTTTTACTTCGTTTGACAAAAAACATAATAGGGATACAACACAAGAAAACCAGACCGAGGTACCAGAAAATATCCATATAAGCCATTACAGTACTTTGTTTGAGCACACTTAATTCCATCATATTTTGTGCTTTTTGGAGGGCTTCACTGGCAGAAAATCCTTTGGACATAAAATTGGCTTGCATGCCTTGTAAACGCTGTTGCACTTCTGGGCGACTTGGATCTACATAGGGAATGAGGTCGACACGATGGGTCTGACTCAAACGTGTGATAAACGTGGTTATAATCGCCACACCAAAGGAACCTCCTAATTGGCGGAACATACCCGTAAAGGCAGCACCTTCACCAATTTCTTTTCCACGCAATGTGGAAAGCGAAAGGGTGGTAATGGGGACAAAGAGTAAGCCCAATCCAATGCCACGCATAATCAAGGGCCAATAGAAATGTTCGACCCCTGTATCTGGTGTCATCACATTATGCATCCATGA
Organism: uncultured Flavobacterium sp.; assembly: GCA_964395965.1. Classification (GTDB taxonomy): domain Bacteria; phylum Bacteroidota; class Bacteroidia; order Flavobacteriales; family Flavobacteriaceae; genus Flavobacterium. The sequence continues at coordinate 12,763 of CAYNDK010000002.1, read as the reverse complement.
GGTGAACAGAAAAAAGATGGCAAAACCCGCCGAAACCATATAGGCTTGCGGCACTCCTTTTTGAATCATTCGGCCTACAAAAGGCATCATGACGGCAGTGGTAATCGAACCAGGGATTAACAATAAACCTGCATCTGTGGCGGTCCAACCTAAGATCGATTGGGTATAAATAGGGATCACAAGGGTAGAGCCATAGAGTCCGAACCCTAATATAAATCCTAGTAGCGAACCGATACGCAAATTCCCGTCTTTTAAAACACCTAAATTGACGATAGGGTGCTTGTATACCATTTCGCGCCAAATAAACGCCAGAAGGCCTAAAAGGGATACGATACTTAAGGTTACAATAACTTCATCGTTGAACCAATCGTCTTGTTGTCCGTGTTCGAGTACAAATTGCAAAGAGCCGATAAAAGCCGCTAGGAATAAAATTCCCCACCAATCCACTTGATTGGCTTTTAATTTTTCACTGTATTTCGGACTACGAACAAAAGTTAGTGTCAAGATTGTAGCAGCGATTCCGATGGGAATATTGATGTAAAAAATCAATGGCCATGAAAAATTGTCCACGATGTACCCACCTAAAGGAGGACCAAGTGTAGGACCCACAATAACGCCCATCCCATAAATGGCTTGAGCCATCCCGCGCTTTTCAATAGGATAACTTTCGGTGATGATGGTTTGTGCCGTAACTAACAACGCACCACCGCCCAATCCTTGAATAAAGCGGAAGAATACCAATTCCCAAATGTTGGTCGCATTACCACACAAGAAGGAAGCAATAGTAAATACCACGATGGAAACGGCAAAGTAATTGCGACGGCCAAACTGTTGGGATAACCAACTCGTCATCGGAATCACGATTACATTGGCTATAGCATAGGCCGTAATGACCCAAGCAATATCGTTGAGCGTAGCTCCTAAGCTCCCCCGCATATTGGTAAGCGCCACGTTGACAATGGTGGTGTCGACAATTTCCAGTAGGGCACAGAGTACGGCTGTGATGGTAATAATAACCCTTCGATAGCCGTATTCTACTAAACTGTCTGCTTGATTTTGCATGAAGAATTATTTTAAATGAACATCCACTAAGGCATTCATACCCGGACGTAAAACTTTAATTTTATTTGGATCATTAGAAGCATCTAACGTGATTTTGACAGGTAAACGCTGAATGGTTTTTACAAAGTTTCCTGTGGCATTATCGGGGGGTAGTAAAGAAAATTTAGCACCAGTCGCAGGCGAAAAACTAGCGATGGTTCCGGTGAACTCATCATCAGGGAAGGCATCTACTTTGATAGATACTTTCTGACCTTCGACCATTTTATTCAATTGCGTTTCTTTAAAATTGGCTACCACCCAAGGTTCTTTGTTGTTGACAATGTAAAAAAGCGACTGACCCGGTTGTACAAATTGACCTACTTGAAGAGCGATTTTTGAAACTTGGCCATCAATAGCAGCGGTAACTACCGTGTAGCTTAAATTTAATTCAGCAGCTTCAAGTGCCGCTTTTGCACGGTTGATGTTGGCTTGTGCAACGGCAGTTTGTTTTCCTGAAACTACTGTTCGAGACGCAGCAACTGATTTTTGATAAGCCGATGCTTTTTGTTGTTCTAAAATCACTTTCAATTGGTTTTCAGCTTCTAATTTAGCTGCTTCCGCTTGTTCAAATTGTTGTTTGGTGATTGTACGGTTTTTGTACAAATTGGCATAACGTTCATAATCGTTGGTGGCACGGGTGAGGCGAACTTTTGCCGTTTCGATATTCCCTTTAGTCGACTGAAGGTTGGCATCCGATACGGAAACATTAGCGCTGGCAGAACCCACATCGGCTTTGGAAACTTCAAACGAACTTTCAGCAGCGGCAAGGGCAGCTTTGGCATCTTCTAAGCGAACACGATAGTCACGATCGTCGATGACAAACAAGGTATCGCCTTTTTTTACTTCTTGGTTATCTTTCACCAAAACTTGCGTAACATACCCACTCACGCGAGGGATAATGGGATTCATGTTTTTTTCGATTTGCGCATCATCAGTAATTTCATGAGCTTGCGCATGTTGGTATTTGTAGATTCCATACCCGCCACCTACGATAAGTAGGGTAGCAAAAATGAGAATGAACTTTTTATTTGTTTGACGTTTTTCCATGATTATTTTGAATTGGGAGTTAGCGATTGAATTAATTTTCCAGTGGTATATTGTAATTGATAGTATTTCAAGGCTACATCAGCTTGAGATAGCGCAAAATTGATTTTACTTTGTAATTGTTGCACATCAGCTTCTAGTAAGTCGTTGGTGTTTGCCAAACTGTTGTCGTATTTGTCTTTGACAATGCGGTAGTTTTCATTGGCTTGATCGACGCCGAGGGCATAGACTTGATTTTGTTTTCTGGATAGGGAATAGTTTTCCTGAGCCTCTAGAGTCTCTGTTTCAATTTTTTCATTTAAAATTTTAACGGCTTTTTGAGTTGTTTCCGCTTTACTTCGGGCCAATTGTACTTCTTTTTTATTTTTAAAAATTGAAGCTACATCATAACTTAAACCTACACCAAAGTTCATGGCATTGGTTACGGTCATGACATCTTTTAAGTCAAATGCGATATACCCTCCAATGATGGTAAGAGAAGGGTAGTAGTTGGATTTGGCAATTTGAATCCCTTTTTGAGCAGCCAATTCACGAGACTGTAAGGCTAATAAATCACTTCGAGTTCCTTCAAATTGTTGAAGTTCGCTTTCGGCCATTTCACGTTTAATGGTTGCAATATCAATGGTGATTTTTGTTCCCTTGGGATAGTTCAACAATTCATTTAAACGAAAGGTGATAATATTCACGTTTTTATAAGCATTGTCAAGAGATAATTGTACGTTGGATTCTTGTAATTGCGCTTTCAAAAGATCATTGCGTGCCATCAATCCATTGTCTACCATTGCGGTAAAGTCGGTACTGCGTTGATGGGCACTTTTAAGATTTTCTTGAAACAAAGTAACCATTTCATTGGCTTTATAAAGATCGGCAAAGAGTTCGACTACTTCCAAGGCCAGTTCCTCTTTGGCGTGTTGGGTATCCCATTTCTGAGCATCATACAAGCTCTTGGATGCGGCAATACTATTTTTTAATTTAAATCCATTAAATAACGGCATAGATGCGTTTGCTTGTCCAATCATTAGGCTTGAAACATTGACTCCGCTTCCCATATTGAGCGGAGAAGAAATGTTGGCATTGGTGAGTTGCATGTATTGCCCCGAAACTTTAAAGCCGGGGTATTGGTTGTTTTTCATGCTTTCCCATTCCAACTTGGCTGTAGTTTCTTTTTGTGCGGCCAAAAGGGCTTCATCACTTTGTTGGGTTACGATGGCTACCGCTTGTTTGAGCGATAGGATTTTGGTGTCTTGTGCGCTGCTAAGTAAAGGAGCGAGAACCAAAATCAATAGATACTTAAGCTTCATAGAGTAAGAGGGCTTTGATTGTTGATTTAATGTGAGACTTTAAGGGACCATTGATGTAGTTTTCAAAAGCTTCATCGGATGTAAGTCCGTATAATTTTTCATAAAAATGACGGTTCATGCTAAAGTTCATGAGGGTGCCAATGACAAGAGTAGGGATGAGGCCAATATTTACAGACGGACTAAAAATCCTTTTTTGTTGTCCTTCATGGATAACATTTTCAAGCATTTTGAGGTTGTTTATTTTTACCTCTGTAAAATGTTGGGTATCAATAGTCCTTTTTTTAGTCATGATTTCAAAATGAAGAATTTGATACATGTTTCGATTACAGTTGATGGTATCGAAATAGAGATCGATCATTTTTTCAACTTTTTCAATAGGACTTAATTCGGTTTGAAATAAGTTTTCCATTTTAAGTTTCAAGGCTGCTGCTCTTTTCAAGATTAATGCTTCTAGCAGTTTTTCTTTTGAACCAAAATAATAGGAGATCATAGCAATATTGATATTGGCAGCTTTGGCAATATCTCGAACTGAAGTACCATCAAATCCTTCTTCAGCAAAGAGGGTTTCGGCTACTTTTAGAATCTCCAGTTGTTTATCATTAAATTCCATTTGTAATGTCTTTTAAATTGACAGTACAAAATTAAACAATTGTTTTAATTAAACGTTGGTTTAAATTTAATTTAACATACAATTAATGAAGATAACAAGTATAAATAAAATCTATATTAGAGTAGTAAATAATTAAAAACCAATAATATGAATTGGTTTTAGTGAAGTTATAGTTTAAAATAAAATGTATTCAGCCAATTTTCGAGTATGGATTTTCCAAGGGGTGTTAATATGCTTTCTGGGTGGAATTGAACCCCATAAGTTGGGTACACTTGATGGCGCAACGACATGATTTCGCCGGAAGGTGTTTGAGCGGTTTGTACAAGTGATTCAGGAAATGTTTTGTGGTCCACAATCCAAGAATGGTACCGTCCTACTTGGAACGTTTTGGGAAGATTTTGGTAGAGAATGTCGTTGGTGTCGGTTATCCATATAGGTGTAGCTACCCCATGAAATACGGTGGGTAAATTGGTGAGTTGGCCACCAAAAACTTGACCAATAGCTTGCATACCCAAACAGATTCCTAAGATGTTTTTTACGGGAGCATAGCGTTGAATAAGTGGCAAAAGTATTCCTGCCTCCTGAGGTAATCCTGGTCCTGGTGATAGCACAATACAATCAAATTCGTCGACTTCATCGAGTTCGATTTCATCATTGCGTGCTACTACCACATGTGCTCCTAGAGCTTCGAGATAGTGCACGAGATTGTAGGTAAAGCTGTCGTAGTTGTCTAGGACTAAGATTGGTTTCATGGGTCAAAGATAACTAGAAAAATAAAAAAAAGCCCCGGTTGAAACCGAGGCTTTGTATAGCAATATTTCCCTTTGATTAGAATTGTAAAGAAACAGTCAATTCAAATTCGTCATTGATTGTTTTATCACCTAAATTATCAAAAAAGCTTCCTGAGCCATATTTGATACCGTATTTTGTACGATCAACTTTGAAAGAAGTTGTAGCAGTGTTTCCTTTAACTGTTAATTCAAAAGTTACTGGAGCTGTTACATCTTTAATTGTCAAGTCAGCGGTAACACTATATACGCCATTTCCTTTGTCAACGATTTTTTTGAAAACCAATTTAGAAGTCGCATATTTATCAGTTCCAAAGAAGTCATCAGCTTTTAAGTGACCGTTTAATTTACCTTGGTATTCTCCTTGTAAATCGGTAGCTGTTAACGAATTCATGTCCACCACGAAAGAACCACCTGTTAGTTTTTTACCTTTGAAAACTAGTGTTCCTCCTTTGAAGTTAACAGTTCCGTTGTGTTGTCCAGTTACTTTTTTACCTACCCATTCGATTTTGCTTTTCGCAACATCAATTTTTTTGTTTTGAGCCGTAATTACGGTAGAAGCGGCTACAAATAGAGCCAATGCAATTGCTTTGAAATTTTTCATTTTTTCTTGTTTTTGAATTAGTGTTATAGAGTTACAAATAAGTCTTTTTCTGCTTTACGCACTTTTGCGTAGTGTTGGGTATCATCTTCAGCGTGACGGTAACCAATGGCACAAACTACAGCCGCATTTAGATTTTTATCAGTCAAACCTAAAATTTCGTTGTATTGTTGTGGGTCAAAACCTTCCATTGGTGTAGCATCAATTTTTAATTCTGCAGCAGCGTTTAGTAAGTTTCCTAATGCAATATAGGTTTGTTTGGCTGTCCAGATATTACGGATATCCATAGGAATGTTATTGATAGCACCTTTCATGAAGTCTACATACCCTTGTACATTTTCCAATGTGATGCCTCGGGTTTGTGTAAGATTGTCAAAATATGCATCAATATGATCGTTTCCTAGATTTAATTCATTAGCAAAAACGATTAAATGAGACGCGTCAACAATTTGTGTTTGTCCCCAAGAAGCGGGTTGTAATTTGGCGCGTAATTCAGGATTTTCAACAAAAATTACTTTGTAAGGTTGTAATCCGTAAGAGGATGCAGAAAGGTTGATTGCTTCTTTAAGGGTTGCTAAATCAGCCTCGCTAATTTTACGTGTAGCATCATATTTTTTAGTCGCGTAACGCCATTTGGCATTTTCATTAAATTGACTCATGGTATAATTAATTATTAATGGTTCTAAATTTTTCTAACAGTTCAATAAGCATTGTTTGTTCGGTTGGCGTTAAGTTTTGGGCAAAAAGTTGCTCATGGGCAGCAACAATAGGATCCAATTCTTGTAATAATGCCAATCCCTTTTCTGTGATTAAGATTTCCATCTTACGACGGTTTTCAGGGCAAACGTTGCGGGTAACCAAGTCTTTGGCCAATAATTTGTCAATCAATCGCGTTGTGTTACTGTTTTTCGTAATCATGCGTTCTTGAATAACACACATGTTGGCAGGATTGCCCTTTTGCCCTCTTAAAATTCGTAATACGTTGTATTGTTCACCAGAAAGATCAAAAGGCTTAATTGTTTCATAAAACTTTTCAGCTACCACATTTTGTGTGTACATCAAGTTCAGGATGACCCGTTTGGCATCATCTAGTGAAACATTTGACTTAATTATCTCTTCAATCTTCATAATTGTAATTACAAAATTTGTAGGTACAAATGTACGATACTTTTTTATTTGTATATACAAATGTGTGTTATTTTTTTGTTAATCTTTTTTTTGAAGGGAAGGGGGCTAATTTGAAAAAGTATTATTTTTGGGGAAAATTAAGGCGCAATGCAACACTTATCACAAGAAGAATGGGCAGCTCAACTAGCTGTAGACAATAATGCTATTATTTTGGATGTACGCACCGAAGAGGAGTGGGAAGAAGGTATAATTCCAGGTGCAGTATTGAATGATATTTACAAAGGACAAGGTTTTATTTACCGTTTGGAGGAGCTTGATAAATCCAAAAATTACTATGTCTATTGTAAGGCAGGTGGGCGCAGTGCCCAAGCCTGCCAAATCATGAAGCAATTGGGTTTTGAGCATACCTTCAATTTAGAAGGTGGGTTTATGAACTGGAAAGGTGAGGTTAGTCTACCATAGCCTTTCTTCTTCGTTTTTCTTTAATGATTTTGTGGTGAATGGAAGAATAAAACTCCTTGATGCATTTACGGTGAATCTGGGTGGCTTTAACTTCGTGAACTATTTTATTCTGTTCTAATATCACCAAGCGGTAGGTGTGAAACTTGTGTATCAATGAATATATAGTCATAATTAGACCAATAGCTCCCGTACTGTAAACCATTAATCGATCATTCATTACATAAGATAAATACGCTACTCCTAAGAAGAGTAAACCACCCAAAAAAAGGAGTAGGTTGGAAGAAAAGGCCCTTTTTTTGAATAGATTGATCGTATGAATCGAGTTGATATCGATTTTACTTTGTTGATTTCCGTTGATTAAAATGACTTGATTTGGGGTAATCAGGCCAAACTTTTTGCTAAAATGCACGATTTGATTGTCGTTGTTAAATGTTGTCATGGCTGTCGTATTTTTTAGCATATACGTAAAGAAATTACAACTGGTTTTTGTAATCTGTATTTTTTTTATTAAAAACCAATATATACTACGAAATCCTATTCCATTTATTGTGCATCGGTATCATACGAGTTGAAAATTTCGATCAATGCAGGTAAATTATCGATACTCAACTTTTCAAAAATTCTTTTTTTGTAAGTACTTACTGTGGTTTTTTGAAGTTCTTTAAGGATCGATATTTCTAAGTTACCAAAACCTTTGATCAATAAGCGGGCAATTTCAAGTTCTCTATCGGATAATTGATCCAAAGGATTTATTGGAATCTTGTGCATGTAATTATCAATAATTTTCTCTTTGATGTGTGAACTGATGTATTTACCATTTTCTAAAAAGTACTTAACAGCGTACCGTAGTTCTTCATCATTGGCCATTTTACTTAAAAAACCATTCGCACCAGAGTTCAAATAACGCAAAGCATAGATGTCTTCTTCGAGTGCAGAAAAGATTAAAATACGTACATCTGGCATCACCTCTCGGATTTCTTGCACGATTCGTGTACTGTTGCCATCTGGGAAATTAATATCTAAAAAGAGAAAATCTAATCGATCAACAGCAGTAATACGTTCTAAAGTTTCACGATAACTTGCCGCATGGTAAATGGTAGGTTCTTTGACCAATTCTTTTAGAAGCAATGCAATACCTTGACGCACCACACTATGGTCATCGGCAACAAGAATATGAAGTTTTTTGAGTGCTAACATGTCCATCGTTTTAATTTGATTTTAAAGTAAATCGCTGTTCCCTTTTCGGGCGAACTTTTAATTAAGAAATTGCCTTCCATTTTTGAAATTATTTCCCGACACATATGAATGCCTAAGCCCGTACTGAGTTGATTGATTTTAAATTGCGTATCCTCATAATATGCTGTGTTGAGAAGCGACTGCAGAACCGTTTTATGCATCCCAGAGCCGTTATCTGTAATATACACTCGCAGCCAGCAGTAATCGTTATTAATCGATTTTATCGCGGATACAACTCGAATGGTTCCATTTTCAGTAAAACGAATCGCGTTTCCAATCAAGTTAAAATACAACTGGCCTAATTTAACTTGGTCTGCGCAAACTTGAAATTCAACAGGAATATGCATTTCAGCGACCAATTGGTTTCCTTTATTTTCTGCCAAAGGAATCAGTGATTTACACATCATGGTGATTTCATGATCCAAATGAAAAGGAGCCGGTGCTAGTGCAAACACTTCTTTTTCATTTCGAAGTGCATTCAAAATTTGATTGGTAAGCACCAGCAGCGAATTTGCATTGTATTGAATCGAGGCAAAAGTATCTTTCATTTCAGGATCGTCTACACTTTGGCTAACGCTTTTACTGTACAATACAATACTGCCAAGGGGCGATCGCACTTCATGACTGAGTAGGCTTATAATTCTATTTTTATAATTCAAATTTTCTTGAATTTGCTTCCGTGCTGTTTCAATGCGCGATTGGTATTTAAAGGCCAAGTGCGTATAGCGATACAGAATTAATGAAATGAGAAGCGAAAGAATGATCAAACTCACGATTAAGTAGTTTTGAACCGTTGCATTTTTTCGATCCATTTCAACAATTAGTGTGTTTTTTTTGCGAATCAATTGACCAATAGCTTTTTCATAGTCTACTAAGAAAGCCAAACTAAGTTCGGTTAATGCTTTGTTTTGTGAAGCGAGTTGCAGTTTTGGATTGTTTAAAAATCCGGTCTGTAGTGATTGTTTTAGTTCGTCCTCATAATGCGCCATTGCCTCTTTTAGAATGCGCTCCAACTGGTCTTTGATGGTACCATAGCGAATACCATTATCGCTTTTATAGCTGATTATTATTTTCAACTGTTCTTTTTGAACATTAATTTTTCCACTTAATGCATCGCCAAGTCGCGCAAGCAGCCCTTTCTTTTTGATTTTATCTTTAGTAATAATCGAGTCTACTTTTACACTTTCGGTGATGTCTTTATAATCAAATGCCTTGAATTCAGGTTGAGATTTTGGATGTTGAATTGCATTGAAAACTTGGTGTAGTGTTCGATCTGAATTTGGTGTTTTGACTTCAGGGTAGCGTGTGTACAAACGACGCATTGCGGTTATATTTGCTTCCAGTTTTTTTAAACTAGCCTTGTGTTCTTCAGCGTTGGAAGTCGTTGCCGATGATTGATGAATTTCGAGTAACTCCAGCAATTCGCCTGACAAATGCGAGAAATCATTGAGTTCGGCTATTTTTTCATATTCTTTTGAACGTTTAGTTTCGGTATCTTTTTGGATGTACCAAAATAACACCACTAATAATTGTAGTACAATTACACAAAATAGTAGTCCGAAGTGGATAGGTTTACGTTTGGTATGGATTAATTGTTTAAGCGACAACCAAAAGTTTTTCATCAAGTAAGGTTTTGTTTAGGGTGCACAATCTATTGAGTTGCAAAGGTATTGTCATTGCCAACATTTTTTGTAGAACTCAGGCAGAAATTTCTGTAGAATTTGTTCGATTCTACGGTTTTTTTATAAAAAGAAAGTCAACCATTTTAATTTTAACGAACTAAATTCTTGGTTGAATAGTAATAATTCTACGGGTTTAGCAGTCGAATTCTACAGGCTGTTTTCTGAAACTCGTTTAGTTTTACCCTCAGAATATAAATAGAAATCCAAAATAAGTACCCTCATTTAAAACCCCAAAATTATGTTAGGTATCATAGAAAATGATTATGTATTTCTAAATGGAAAGTCGTTTCCTTTAGAGCAAGTAATAGCGATGGAAATAGATTTAGAAGTTGACTTTCGCGGTAATATATTGTTGTTTGTCCTTGGGTTAGTGTCAGGTTATTTAAGTATATTTTTTGTAGCCTATGAATTCTTCTTTTACGGAATTCTTGTGTTGGCTTTCGGATTATTATTGTACTCTTTATTGTATACAAGAATTCGAAAAGTGATGAAAGTACATATATTAAATGGCGGAACTGTTTTTATTAAGATGAAAGAAACGGAAGTAGAGAAAGCAAAATTGTTAATCGATAAATTTAGAAAACAGAAGTTGGTAAAGAATACTACGTTGCTTTAGTAGTTGTTTTTGTTTAGAAAAAAAAGCCTGCATTTTGTTGCAGGCTTTTTTGTGGAGACGCCGAGAATCGAACTCGGGTCCAAACAAGCAATCGAATAGCTTTCTACACGCTTAGTTCTTGATTGGATTTTCGTCAAAAAGCAAGGCCAAGAACAGCCACTTTTTGCTTAGCTTGATCAGTGTCAGAAAGGATTTAAAGCATTACCTTTCCTAGGTTTACTTTTACGGTTCACCTTGACCAACCGCCATAAACCAAGGCTTTTGAGGTGAATCTAGCTTCTCGTCCTTGACGAGACTAGGCAAATCGTACTAAACTTCGGATTAAGCAGCTAAAGCGTAATTATTTTCGCCGTTTATAAGTGTGTACCTTTGGATTTGCGAGCAAAAAGTACAATGCTCGACGTGCTTACTATTTAATTCCACTCGCTGTCAAAACCAGTCGTCCCCAGGAATTTTCCTTTTCAGGAGGGCAAATGTAGGTAAAATGTAGCAATTCAGAAAACTTATTCCCCATTGGATACCGTATCACCTAAAGCAAAGGGATAATCTCCAAAAAGAGCAGAAAGATTTTTTAATTGATACGTTTTTTTAGTGTACTTATTGGATAAAGCAATAATTACGGTGTTTTCTTTACGAAGTGTGATATAACTCGAGGTGTTTCCATGCCACCAACCGTTGTGGTAATAAAGCGTTTGACCATTGTCCCATTCGCGCAAGCGGATCCCAAGTCCATAGTTTTTCTCACCACGGGCTTCATAACTGTAGCCTTTATAGACCTGTTCCAAAAGTTCTTTACTTAAAAATCCGGGTGCATTGCGAGCCAGGTCAAATTTCAATAAATCACGAGGGGTAGAATAAATATTTTTATCACCATATACCGCATCCAAGAAATCAAAACCATATTTCACATAATTGTATTTGTAGGAAGGCGTCGCTTTTTCTTTGGGTGTATCCTCATCAAAAACAAAAGTATGCGTCATGCCAAGGGGGTCAAAGATTATCTCTTTCATGGCTTCTCTATATTTTTTACCAGTTACTTTTTCAATAACCAAAGCCAAAAGGGCATAATTGGTATTGTTATAACTAAAATGGGTATTCGTTTTGGTCTCCAAAGGTATTTTTTTGGTGAGAATTACTTGTAACAAGTCGGCATTTGTCAAGGTTTTTTTTCGCCCCCAAATCTTAGCATCATCACAAAAATAATTGTATTTCTTCATCCCACTACGATGATTGAGTAATGTGCGAATGGTCACATCTTTGTAGGGGAAACCGGGGAATAAGCTCGTGAGTTTTTGGTCAAGTGTTAGCTTTTTGGCATCAATAAGTTTTAAAATTGCTGATGCTGTTAACACTTTGGAAACCGAAGCGATGTGAAGAGGTGTTTCTTCCGAATTAAGGAGATTATGTTCTTTATCAGCATACCCTTCATAACGTTCATAAATGATATCGCCATTCTTGGCTACTAGGAAACAAATGTTTTCAAAACTATTATTGAAAAATTTTTTAATGTATTTTTCTATTTCATTTCGTTTTGTTGCTTTGTAAGATTCCTCCAATCGGGGTAACGTATCTTGAGGAGGAAGCATAGCATATTCAGGTCCTGTAAACTCTTTTTGTTGTCCGCCAGACTTGTGGCAACCAACACAAATTAAAGCTACGGAGAGTGCAATATAGAAGTAATTATTTTGGGTCATTGGTTAGTCGTAAAAAAACAAATATAGAAACTCAAACTACTTTTTGAAACCTTGTTATAGTCAAAAGATAACAAAATTATCAACAAATACGGCAAGGGCTTGAAAGTGAGTTAGGAACTCATCTGTGAATTTCGATTAAAAGTTTTGAAATCGTTTTCGTTACCCTTACTTTTGGGCACATTTTTAATTTTAAGTACCCTGATTATGATTTTTGGAATCATTAAAGAACGTAAAAATCCTCCCGATCGCCGTGTGGTTTTCACTCCTGAAGAATTAGTTCGATTAAAAAATGAGCATCCTGAAGCACAAGTTAAAGTGGAAGCCTCGGATATTCGAGTATTCTCTGATGCCCAATACCAGTCTTTAGGTTTAGAAGTCACCACAGATATGAGTGCTTGTGAGGTATTATTTGGCGTAAAGGAGATTCCGGTCGACGCCTTGATTCCTAATAAAAAGTATTTTTTCTTTTCACATACGATAAAAAAGCAGCCTTACAATAG
>CAYNDK010000001.1:0-56956 GCA_964395965.1 uncultured Flavobacterium sp. | reverse complement strand
CATAGGCTTCTTTGGAAACATCATCAATCGCCGACAAATAATCTTGCATCACTTGACCGCCCCAATCTTTGGAAATTTGTTCGTTCCAAGCCACACCATGACCGTGCATTCCGCGTCGGTTGGGCGCCACCACGATATACCCTTGCGAAGCCATTAATGAGAAATTCCAACGGAACGAATACGACTGCGTTAGCGGCGACTGGGGTCCGCCCTGGCAATACAACAAAGCGGGATATTTTTTGGTCGCATCAAAATTGGGCGGTAAAATCACCCACACCAACATTTTCTTGTTATCGGTAGTGGTCACATAGCGACGCTCGAATTTGGGTAAGTTCAAACTCGCATAGGCCGCATCATTTACATGTGTCACTTGATTCCACACTTTTGATTTTAAATCATAGGTATACACCTCAGCGGCGTGATTCATGTCGGTGCGTGACACGACCACTTTGGTTCCTGAAAACCCAATGATATCGGCCACATCAAAGTCGCCGTTGGTCACTTGTTTTACGGTTACCGCAATTTTGGTTAGCCCCGGATTGTTGACTTCAAACAGTTGTTTTGTTCCGTCGATAGCGGCCACAAAATAGATTTTTTTACCATCGGGAGCCCACATGAAATTATCGACACTACCGTCCCAAGCGGCGGTTAAATTCACTTTCACTTGATCGTTGATGCGAACGATGATATCATTTTTGTCGGCTTCGTAGCCGTCGCGTTGCATTTGCAAATAGGCCAAAACTCCTTGAGCTGAAAACGCCGGATTGGTGTCGTATCCTAAATTCCCTTCGGTGAGGTTACGGGTGGTTTTGGTTTCGATATTGTACTCGTACAAATCGGTATTGGTCGAAATCGCATAGGCCGTTCCTGCTTTCTTTTTACACACATAAATAATGGTGTTGTTGGGTGACCAAATGTAATCTTCTTCTCCCCCATGTGGTTTTTGGGGTGCGTCAAAAGGTTCGCCCGCCATAATATCAAACGGCGTGGCTTTGGGATCCTTCGCATCGGCAAAATACACATGGTTGTGGGTACCGTCGTTCCAGGTATCCCAGTGGCGGTAATCGAGTCCGTTGTAGACTTGCGCTGTAGACTTTTCTAATTCAGGATAAAAGTCTTTTCCTAAAACCTTTTCAACTTTCGTTTCTTGAGAAGATAGCAAATACTTTCCATTGGTCGATAGATTGCGGTTGGCCACCAGTGCTTCTGCATTTTGAACCTCGGTAGCGGCACCGCCAACAACGGGAACTGTAAAGTATTTTGATGACGATTTATTTTCGGCCACAGAAGGCGTTGAAACTTTATATACAATTGTTTGTCCGTCTTTGGTCAAACCCAAAACAGAAACGCGCCCCAGTTTCCAGAGCATTTCTGGAGTAAGGGTTTGCGCACTTGCAGCAACACTCATAAGACTTAGGATTACAATGCCAATTTTTTTATTCATAATTCGTAACGTTTAGTTTGTGGGAATAGTGATTCCGCCTTAAAAGTAATAAAAAAACCACTCCTAAGAGTGGTCTTTTTTGAATTGAAAAAACGGTACTTATTGTTTGATGAAGCGTTTAGTAGCACTACCGTTGGTGTTGCTCACTTCGATTAAGTACGTTCCAGGCGCAAGATTTCCAACTTGTAACCCTTCACCAGAAGTAGTTCCGCGTTGTACTTCTTGACCCATCATGTTTAGAATTCTATACGATGTCTCCGACGAAATATCCGAAAGATTCAATACGTCTTGTACTGGATTTGGATAAACATTCGTTGCAAGTGTATTCATTTCTTCCCCTCTTGCCGTTGAAGTAATGTTTACCGTGTAATCTTCTACTTGTCCAAAAGAGAACACTTCACAAGCTGTAGGAATTGCATTGTATTTCATGGATACACGCATACGAGTCGTACCTAAACTTGCAGAAGCTGGTATTGTAAACGATCCTGTTACAGGTGTTGTCGTTGAAGCTGCTCTTGAATAAACACGTTCACCAGTATCTAAAAAGTCGCCATCTCTATTTAAATCAATAAATACAGCATATCCTTCTTTATATTTGGTTGCTGTCCATGAAGGTGTAATGGTAATTGTATTGGCTACGCCACGAACAAGATTGGTTGAAAGAGCGGTAAAGTCCTCATAACCTGCTGCTCCAGTTGAAGTATTATTAATGGTACCCAATTGTACTCTTCCAATTTTTTCATCAGCTGTGCTATTCCCTTGAGAAGTACAATAGGTAACAGTAGCAACAAGAGTGGTCACAGAAACTACATTACTATCTACAGAAATATTTCCTGAAGCATCTTTAGCGCGAACCGTAAATGTATAGGTTGTTGAAGCTGTTAAGCCGGAAACCGCATAAGTAGTAGCCGTTGTTGAACCCAACAACGTAGTACCGCGGTATACATCATAACCCGTTACTGCTACGTTATCTGTAGCTCCAGTCCATGATAAATTGGTGCTTGTTGATGTTGTTCCTGATGCTGATAATGTGGGCGCAGTTGGCGCGGTGGTATCCGGAGCAGCAGTTGTTACAGAAACGGCATTACTAGCCGCTGACACATTTCCTGCAGCATCTTTTGCTTTTACAGTAAATGAATATGTTGTTGAAGCTGTTAAACCGGTAACTGTATAAGTTGTGGTACTTGTTGATCCTAATAAGGTAGCTCCTTGATATACATCATATCCTGTTACTGCTACGTTATCTGTTGCACCTGACCAAGTCAATACAGTTGAAGTTGCTGTAGTTCCCGAAGCAGCCAATGTTGGTGCTGTTGGAGCAACAGTATCTGCAGTTCCTGAAGTAATGGTAAAATTAGCATTTGACACATCAAAGAAAATGTGGTTAGAACCTTTTACCATGATACGACATGTTGTACTTGGCGTATTAGGTAAAGTTACCGCTTGCGTTCCGTCATTAGGAGTCGCTGCTAAAATGGTTGTCCAAGTTGTTCCTGCATCTGTAGACAATAAGATATCTACATTAGCACAGTTCACTCCATTCGCAGTTGTTCCCGCTACGTTCCAAGTTACGGTTTGAGAAGTTCCTCCTACATACGATACCGCTGTGTTTGGCGCAGTTACTGCAAAAGGACCTGCAGTAGCATTTACGGTAACAATCATATCGTCACTGTTATTGGTTCCTCCACCTACGCGGTTATCGCGAACGGTCAAACGGAAATTCATGGTACGTGCAACAGAAGGTAATGCTTCTACATTAATCTCTGTTCCAGCAGTAGTTGTAGCACCTGCTAAAACCGATTGCATTCTAGGGAAATAACGCACAGGAGAGGTTGATGAGTTGTATGAACGGAAAGTCGGTCCGCTAGTACGAGTAGCACTAGCTGCCGAACTCGCTCCAGTTGCGGTTGAAGCTGCATTATCAAACTGTTCCCAGTTGTAGGTAATCACATCACCATTCGCATCAGAAGCAGTACCTGTTAACATAAACGGTGTGCTTTTTGGAACAGTATAATCCAAACCAGCATTCACCACAGGCACTGCATTTCCAGTAGCTGTATTTACCGAACAGGTTTTCGCTTTAATATTGTTGGTTACTTGTTGCACACTGATGGCATGGAAATACGCATCCGAATGCGGTTGTACATCCTGACTGGTAATTCCGGCATACCCCATGATGGTTGATCCTGAACCTGGTTCCATGTTGGCACCTGTTCCTTCATTACTCATCGAAAAGGTGTGATTTGCTCCAAATTGGTGCCCCAATTCGTGTGCTACATAGTCGATATCAAAGTTGTCTCCCGAAGGAATTCCATCAGCTGGAGAAGTGTACCCACTTCCTTTGTTTTTATCAGTGGTACTCGCAGTGTCATCCACACAAATACAACCAATACAACCCGCGTTTCCTCCGCCTCCTGTTGCTCCAAATAAATGCCCTACATCATAGTTGGCATTTCCAATAACAGAAGTTAAGGTGTTTTGTAATTCGGTATTCCATGCTCCTCCAGCACCTGTTGCTGCAGCTGAATACGGATCCGTTGATGCCGAAGTGTAAATCACCAAATCGTTATTGGCAATTAACACCATACGCGCATTGAAGTCTTTTTCAAAAACACCATTCACACGGGTCATGGTATTGTTCATCGCTGCCAAGGCCAAGGCTTTAGTACCTCCAAAATAAGTGGTATACTCTCCAGTACAAGAAAGTGCCAAACGGTAGGTGCGCAATACGGCATCATCAGCATTGGGTCGTGCCGCTAAAGCATTCGCTTGATTAACCAAAACTGGCTCATCATCGACCAAACAACGAAAAGTTCCTGTAGCTTGGTGATCCGTTTTCTTATAAATAGTATATGTTGTTAAATCTTGTGTCAACGGCTCAATGAACTCCGCTGTGCGATCGGCGCCCAATACCATTGACTTAAATCCTAGAGGCGACACACTGAAATAAGCAGTCAATGTAGGATTGTCGATGCCGTAACCTACATACGACTTAATTTCAGGAAATTGAGCTGCCAGTGCTGGGTCCATGTTCGAACTCTCATACACACTGAAACGATCCATATCGCCTTTACTGTTGGGAATCTCAACAATAACATTGCTTGATCTTCCTGTAAAACTGCGTGCTGGAGCTGCCTGCAACGCCGTTTTCAAATCATTCACATTCAACTGCATTAGGGTTTTTTCAGGCAACTGCATGCGACTGTCCAATAAAGTAACATTGCCGCGTGAAGCAGGTGTCCATACCGATCCCTTTTGCTGTGCCGATACCAATCCGGAGATGGCAAAAAAGGCCACTGAAAGTAATCTGTACTTCATATAAAATTGCTTTTTTAGGTTATTCAAAAACGAAAGTATTAAGATTTCATTAAGAATTAAGCGACAAAACCCAAAAGATATTAACAAATCGATGAATTGCAGCGCGATTCTAGTTGATTATGTCAAATTATTTCTAAATATTTTAAGAAGTATTCATTATTTGATAAAAATAATTACTTTTAATTTTAGCAAAATTTTGAACATGCAACTTAGCTTTTGGGAGATTAAAAATTGGTTTTCAAACGTGGATTTCACCATTGTCGGGAGTGGTATTGTAGGGATTCATTGTGCCTTAACGCTTCGCGAACGCTTCCCTCAGGCTAAAATCCTTATATTAGAACGGGGTGTTTTACCCCAAGGTGCGAGCACCAAAAATGCAGGATTTGCCTGCTTTGGGAGTATCTCGGAAATCATTGACGATTTAAAATCACATTCCGAAGAAGAAGTGATGCAATTGGTGCAAAAACGCTGGGCCGGACTCCAACTGTTGCGCAAGAACGTAGGCGATTCCCATCTGGATTTCAAACCTTATGGTGGTTATGAGTTGTTTTTAAAAGAAGATGATAACCTGTATCATGAATGTTTGCAAAAACTTCCTTTTGTCAACGAACTCTTAAAACCCTTATTTAAAACCGAGGTCTTTGCTCGTGAATTGGATCGTTTTGACTTTAAAGGCATTCACGAATATTTAATTTTCAATCCATTTGAAGCACAAATTGATACGGGAAATATGATGCAGTTTCTTTTACAAAAAGCCGCTGCCGCAGGCATCCTCATCTTGAATCAAATGGAAGTCAAAAATCATGTTGATACAGGAACACAGGTTGAAATCGAACTTGACCATTTCTCTTTTATCACCCAAAAATTAATTTTTACCACCAATGGTTTTGCCGGGGTATTAACCCGTAACGAAGTAAAACCCGCGCGAGCCCAAGTTTTGATTACCAAACCCATTCCTGATCTCGATATTCGCGGCACATTTCACTTGGATCGCGGTTATTATTATTTCCGTAATTTTGAAAACCGTATTTTATTGGGCGGTGGACGAAATTTGGATTTTGAAGGCGAAACAACCACCGAGTTGGAAATCACTGAAAAAATCCAGCATCGTTTGGATCACCTTTTAAAAGAGGTTATTTTGCCAGGAAAAACAGTTGAAATCGCACACCGTTGGAGTGGCATCATGGGCATTGGCAACAGCAAAAGTCCGATAATCGAACAACTTTCCAACAACACCTTTTGCGGTGTACGCATGGGCGGAATGGGCGTTGCGATTGGAAGTTTGGTCGGAAAAGAACTCGCAGAAATTATTACATAAATGAAAAAATTCTGGAAAATACTACGAAAAATCATGCTCTGGTTTTTCGGTTTATCTATCGCCTCCGTTATCCTATTTCGTTGGGTACCGGTTCCGTTTACGCCTTTAATGGTCACTCGCGCTATCGAAAACAAACTCGATGGCAAAGAAATGATTTGCAACCACGATTGGGTGCCCATAGATAGTATCTCGGTGAATTTACAAAAAGCGGTGATTGCCAGTGAAGACGGCACATTTACCAAACACTGGGGATTTGATTTTGGTGCAATGCAAAAAGCATTTAAAAACAACAACAAAGGCCGACGCATCAAAGGCGGTAGTACCATTTCGCAACAAACGGCCAAAAATGTTTTCTTATGGCAAGGCCGTAGTTATGTTCGTAAAGCATTTGAAGCCTATTTTACAGTGCTCATCGAACTCTTTTGGAGTAAAGAACGCATCATGGAAGTTTACCTCAACAGTATCGAAATGGGCGATGGCGTGTACGGTGCCGAGGCAGCTTCAAAGTATTGGTACGGTCATGATGTAAAAAGTCTGACCAAAGATGAAGCCGCCGGAATAGCAGCCATCTTACCCAATCCGAGAAAATACAAACCGATCAATTCTTCGGCGTACATTCAAAAAAGAAAAGCAAAAATAAAACGCATTATGCGCTATGTCGGGCGACCCGATTATCTGGATTAAAAAAAAGCGTTGGGAGTTCCAACGCTTTTCTTTTTTATAAAAACAACGACCGGTATTGCGACCAGTGTTTGTAAATCAAAATTCCATTTAAGGCAGCAATGACTATAGCGACTGCCATTCCCGATGCATCCAAAAACAGGTGAAATAACAAAATGTTTAACGAAATCGGAGCCAATAATATTAAGGCAAAGGCCACCCATTTTTTGAGTAACAACAACGCCCCAATCACCACTTCTAAAATCCCCACCACTTTTAACACATAACCGGTTGAAGCCAACGAAGTCATAAATGCCGCGGCATCAGGAGGCAATTGAGGTAAAGGAATAAAAGGTGACGGCATCAATTTATTTAAGCCAAATACAACTAAAATCAGTCCGAGCAGGATTCTGACAATTCGCGTAAACATTGAATTCATAATTTTATAGTTTATTGGTTATCATTATGGTAAAAATATAACATTATTTTTTAGCTTTTCTTATTCTCTTTGTTAATTTACGGAAATTGTAGTCATCCCGTCGTTCACATGTAACTTTTGTAAGCCTTTTCCAACTAATACCCAAAACCTTATTTATGAAAGCACACGAAATTGATTATACCATCTACGGCGAAGAAATGCAGTACGTAGAAATTGAATTGGACCCTCAAGAAGTGGTTATCGCTGAAGCCGGAAGTTTTATGATGATGGACAACGGCATCCAAATGGAAACCATCTTTGGCGACGGCAGCGAACAAAACCAAAATTCAGGTTTGTTTGGCAAATTATTATCCGCTGGAAAGCGGGTGTTAACGGGCGAAAGTCTATTTATGACTGCCTACATCAACAACAATCACGGCAAAAGCAAAGCGTGTTTCGCATCTCCTTATCCCGGAAAAATTATTCCCATTGATTTAGCGCAATTCAACGGCAAATTTATTTGTCAAAAAGATGCGTTTCTCTGCGCGGCTAAAGGTGTAGCTGTAGGAATCGAATTCTCGAAAAAACTCGGGCGCGGACTCTTTGGCGGTGAAGGATTTATTATGCAAAAACTCGAAGGTGACGGCATGGCGTTTGTGCATTCGGGCGGAACCTTAGCCAAACGCGAACTCGCTCACGGGGAAGTTTTGAAAGTAGATACGGGCTGTATTGTTGGGTTTACCCAAGACGTGGATTACGACATTGAGTTTATTGGCGGCATCAAAAATTCGCTTTTTGGTGGCGAAGGTTTGTTTTATGCAACTTTACGCGGACCTGGAACGGTGTACGTTCAATCGCTACCCTTTAGTCGTTTGGCCGATCGTATTATAGCCTCAGCTCCTAAAGCCGGTGGCAGTTCGCGCGAAGAGGGCAGCATCCTCGGCGGACTCGGGAATTTACTCGACGGGGATAACCGATTCTAACATAAAAAAAGCCTAACAGTGATGTTAGGCTTTTCTTTTTATAGGGTATAATTTAATCCCAAAACGATGGTTCGACCCATATTGGGAATGCCGTCGACTTTGAGTCGGGACAAATGGGAAACATAGGTTTTATCGAATAAATTATTCGCATTCAAACTCAAATCAAAACTGGATTTACCTAGGGTAAGTTTTGTTCCAAAGGCCAAATTCACCAACGTATAATCCCGTGTGCTGGTTTCAAAAACACCCGGATTATTTTGCGCAAAAATATGTTCGGTGTTCACAGCTGCAAACGACTCTTTCCAACGTTTTCCGTCTTTTAACTCCGCTCGGAAAGTTCCGGTGACTTTGTTGGCCGGAATCAAAGGCAAGTAATCCCCGTTGCTCTTCTTCCCTGTTACACTTTCAAAGGTAGCCAACACATGCAACCAATCGATGGGATGGGGATGAAAATGGATTCCCGCTTCTCCCCCAAACAAATAGGCGTTGTTTTGTACATAATCAAACACATTATATCCGTCAATTTGGGTACCGTTGGGTGCGATATAAATGTAGTTGTTCAAATGATTATAAAACCCATTGGCAAACAATTCAAAATGCGGATTGCGGTATTCTACATTCACATCGGTTTGAAGGTTTTGCTCGTTTTTCAAATTAGCATTTCCAATTTCGTAGCGGTTGCTGCCTTCGTGTACGCCATTGGAGGACAACTCAGCCAAGTTAGGTGCACGGAAACCCGAAGCTACATTCAACCGCACCACTACATTTTCTTTGATGTTGGTTTTATACCCTAAAGAAGCATTGAAACTGTTGAACGAACGGTCGATGGCTTGAAAATAACCTTCGTCACCGGGTGTGCCGTATTCTTCGGATTGTACACCACGACGGTCCCAACGTAAACCCGCTTGAAGCGCACTTTTCTCCCATTGGTAATTGGACGTTGCAAAAACACCAAAGTCGCGGGTGGTGGCATCAGGAATCAAATATTCTTCGCCAGAATTAGTGTTGGTTTGGTACATCCCTTGCGTGCCAACGATGGTTTCAAGTTTGCCGAATGCAGGCAAATGATAGCGAATATTGTAATTGAAGGTTTTCAATTTCATGTGCAATACAGGAATCTCGCTGTCTTCCAATTCGCTGCGGTCGTTATCGATGTATCCAAAATCGGTTTCCAATTTGGATTTTCCGAGGTAAAATAGGGTGTTCCAACTCAAAATTTGACCGACAACTTTTTGCCGAGGAAATTCTGGATTTTTGATTGTGGTTTGTTCGGCGATGCCTTCTTCGGGGATACCAAGATTTAAGCGGTTGTAATTGTAGCGAATAACGGAATTCATAAAGGCATTGGAATAGCCCAAGCCCGTTTTGAAATCCAATTCTTTGTAGCGCGTATTGGTCACGCGATCGCCCGTTCCTGTTTGGTAATCGGAATGAAGATTTTGGGAAACACGCGTGGTGAATTTCAAGTGATCACCAGAAAGTTTGTAGCCTAATGTAGAATTGCTTCCGAGTGTATTCGTAAAATAACGCTGACCGAAATTGAGGTGCATTTGGTTGGCAGGAGCAAATTTTTCAGGGTTAAAATACAACACACCACCGAGTGCATCCGAGCCGTAGAGTAAGGAGGCCGGACCTTTAATCACTTCGACGCTTTCGATTCCGGCGTCATTGAGTCCGAGCCCGTGTTCTTCTCCAAATTGCTGGTTTTCTAAGCGCACGCCTTGATTGTACACCAACACCCGATTACCGCTTAACCCGCGAATAACCGGTTTTCCGATGGATGTTCCTGTAGACACTTGCGACACCCCGGGAATAGTGGCCAAACCTTCGATTAAGGTTGCCGCTCCTTTTTGGCGCAAATCTTTGGTGGTTTGGTGCTCGACCTTCATTACGTTCTCCGATTGGAGTCGGTTGAATGCCGTTGACACAATCACCTCATCCATTTGGTGGATGCTTTCTTTGAGTTCGCAGTTTACCGTTACAGCCGTTGTCCCCACACTGAAGGATTGGGTTTGGGTTTCAAAACCCACAAAGGAGAACACGATTTTGTGGGTTCCTTTGGGAATGGATTTGAAGGTAAAGTTTCCTTGAGCATCGGTTTGGGTTTCGAGGTGTAAACCGGGCAATTGAACCACGGCGGATTCCAGTGGTTTACCCGAAGCGGTTACCGTTCCTGATAATATATTTTGGGCTTGTGCGAGCGAACAAAAGCTCAGCACAACCATCCATAAAAGTGATTTCATGTGTAAATGGGATTGATTTGTGATTAGAAAAATAAACGTTCCGGCGAACCGGTTTGCGCCAGAGATGGGAGCAAGGTGCCGTGCACCGCGTACAGCCCGACCTTGACGCAGGCTTCAGCCCAGGCAAGGTGGCGCCCAAAAAAAAATCTAACCGACAATCGGGGGTGCCCGAAGGCTGAAGAAACTTCCCTCAAAAACCGTAACAAACCGCTGTGGGGCTTGGATAACGTGGGTTGAAGTCGTATTGGAATTTTGGGGTTGGAAGGAAATGGCGGTGGGTTCGATATACGAACTGAAGGCAAACTCACATTGAAAACATTTTTCGTAATCGTGGTGCGCGTGACCGACTTCCGTTTTCCCTAAAGTGTAATGATGATGGCAGTGCGTCACTTCGAATTCGTGCGCAATGTGGTTGACGGCATGCACAAACTGCAGCACGAAAACGAGCAGCAGTGTGGCGGTCAGACCTCCTCCGAAAAGTAGTTTACGGATATTCATCATGCCGCAAAGGTAGGCAATGGATAAAAAAATCCCACCGATTTACCATTTTTTTAGGATTCGGTGGGATAACTATATTTTGAAACGGGTTAGACTAATTCGTTAGCCACTAAATACTCGGCAATTTGAATCGCGTTGGTCGCGGCTCCTTTGCGCAAGTTGTCGGCTACTACCCACATGTTTACGGTGTTGGGCTGACTCTCGTCTTGGCGGATGCGGCCGACGAATACCTCATCTTTTCCGTGCGCGTAAAGCGGCATGGGATAGGTATAGGTATCGGTGTTGTCTTGCACGACTACGCCGGGTGTATGGTGTAAAATTTCGCGGATTTCGCTCAAATTACACGGATTGTGGAACTCGATATTCAAGGCTTCGCTGTGGCCGCCAACTACAGGAATACGAATGGCGGTCGCGGTAACATGAATGCTGTCGTCTCCGATGATTTTTTTGGTTTCACGGGTGAGTTTCATTTCCTCTTTGGTGTAACCGTTGTCTTCAAACACGTCGCATTGCGGAATGGCGTTGCGGTGGATTTGGTATTTGTAGGCCATCTCCCCTTGCACGCCTGCGTATTCATTTTCTAACTGCTGCACGGCTTTCACACCCGTTCCAGTGATGGATTGGTAGGTGGAAACGACAACGCGTTTTACGCCGTATTTTTTGTGAAGCGGAGCCAAAACCATCACCATTTGAATGGTGGAACAATTGGGATTGGCAATGATTTTATCGGATTTGGTTAATTCGTGGGCATTGATTTCGGGTACGACCAATTTCTTGGTTGGATCCATGCGCCATGCGGAAGAGTTGTCGATGACGGTGGTTCCGACTTCCGCAAATTTCGGTGCCCAGTCGAGTGACGTTTGACCGCCCGCAGAAAACAAAGCAATATCGGGGTGCTTGTCAACCGCTGTTTGCAATCCGACTACGGTGTAGCCCTTCCCTTTCCAGGTGATTTCTTTTCCGACCGACTTCTCGGAAGCGACGGGAATTAATTCGGTTACGGGAAAATTTCGATCGGCTAACATTTGTAGCATCACTTCGCCTACCATACCGGTAGCACCAACAACGGCAACTTTCATGGTCTTTCTATTTTTAGTTGAAATTTGAGTAGTTTGCGATTCAAGGAAATGAACGGCTCCTCGAACAGTCACGCAAAAATAACGAGAAATTGTATCGGTTGGTACATTTTAAAAAAGAAAAACCACTCGTGTGGGAGTGGCTTTAGTTAGAATATATAGGTAGCGGTTTACTTCTTCAATAAATCACGAATTTCGGCTAATAATTGTTCTTGTGTGGGTCCCGCAGGTGCAGCAGGAGCGGCTTCTTCTTTTTTCTTCGCGGCATTCATTCCTTTCACTAAAAGAAATAATACAAAAGCAACGATTAAGAAGTTAATAATTGCCGATAGAAACATCCCATATTTGACTCCACCTAAAATGGTTAAATCTTCGATTTTTTGAAGATTTGCTGCTTCTAAAGCGGGCTTTAACAACAAAGGTGTAATTACATCGTCAATGAACGAGCTAACAATTTTACTAAAAGCACCACCGATAATTACCCCGATTGCTAAATCAACCACATTGCCTTTCATGGCAAATTGTTTAAATTCTGATACCATTCCCATAATTTACTGTTTGTTAAGGTTATTGACTCAAAGCTAAGAATTTTAACACAAATAAAGAACCGTAAAAAAGAAAAATCTTACTCCCGATAAAAAATTCGCTTCACGCGTTGGGAAATCGAAGTCATAATTTCGTAGGGAATCGTACCCAATACCTTGGCCATGTGCATCACCGAAGGATCTTTTCCAAAAATGATTACTTCATTGCCTTCTTTACAATCGATATCGGTCACATCCACCATCAACATGTCCATACAAACACTGCCCAATATGGGTGCTTTTTTATTTTTAATTGTGACATAACCGTTGCCGTTGCCCCAATGGCGCGAGATTCCGTCGGCGTAACCAATCGGCACTGTAGCAACTCGAGTAAGACGTTCGGCCATGAATCGGCGGCTGTAGCCTACACTTTCTCCGGGTTCGATCACCCGAATTTGTGAAATAATCGATTTTAACGTGGCAACTTGCTCCAGTAACTTTTGTTCGTCTTCGTCATTAGAAACTCCGTACAATCCAATGCCCAAGCGCACCATATCAAATTGCGCCTGACCGAAATTGGAAATTCCAGAAGTATTTAAAATATGTCGGATTGGTTTGATTTGCAGGGCTTCCATCAATTGCTCCGAGAGGGTTTTGTACAATTTAATTTGGTCTAAGGTGAAATCGACAAATGCCATAGAATCGCTGGCTGCGAGATGCGACAAGATACTTTTCACTTCCACCGCTTGGGTTTGTTGCAAACGAGCGATGAGTTGGGGCATATCGGCTTCCATAAACCCTAATCGGTGCATGCCCGTGTCGAGTTTGATATGAATGGGAAAATGCTTGAGTCGTTTTTCTTCGGCCAATTTCACAAAAGCATTAAGACCTTTTAACGAATAAATCTCCGGTTCGAGTCCGTGTTGAATCAACGATTGATAACTCGTACTCTCGGGATTCATCACCATAATGGGGAGTTCGATTCCCGCTTGTTTCAAGGCGATTCCTTCATCCGCGAAAGCGACACCCAAATAATCCACTTTGTGATGGGCCAGCAATTTGGCAATTTCATACCCACCATTTCCGTAACTAAAGGCTTTCACCATCACCATGAGTTTGGTGTCGGGTTGAAGTTTGGATTTGTAAAAATTCAGGTTATGACTGATGGCATTGAGGTTGATTTCCAACACAGTTTCGTGGGTTTTCTCTTCTAAGGCCGTTACAATTTCTTCAAAATGAAAATGGCGCGCACCTTTGATCAAAACCGTTTCATTGGCAAACGGAATCGTATCCATCACATCCAAAAACGCTTGTGTAGTGGGAAAGGCCATCCCGTTGGGGAACTTCCGTTGGTAACCCGAAATCGTGGGGCCAATAGCAATCACCCGATTGATTTGGTTGGTCACAATCAAAAATGAAACTTGAGCATAGAGTTCGTCATTGCTCAAACCACTTTGAAAAATATCGGATAAAATAAGGGTTTTCTTTTTGTATTGCTTCTGACTCTCCAAAAAATCCAATGCAATTTTCAGCGATTGGAAGTCGGAACTATAACTATCGTCAATAATACGCGTATTGTGAATACCGTTTTTGACTTTCAAACGCATTTCGACGGGATACAACTGCTGCATGCGCGCTTGAATGACCGCTTCGTCATACTGCAAATACAACATGAGCATGAGGCAATGAATCGCATTTTCAATCGAAGCTTGGTCGGAAAACGGAATGACAACTTTGAAACATTGTTTTTGGTAAGTAATGCGCAATTCCGTTTGGTCGGGTTTTTCATTCGCCATCACAAACACATCGGCTTTGCCATCGTCAGAGCTCCAGGTGAAGGTTTTGACTTTGGGCGAAAGAAAGGCTTCGATGGTACGATTTTTATTGAGAATGAGCACGTCGACGGAGGGAAACAATTTGAGTTTTTCCTTGATTTTTTCGCCGGCATCATGAAAACCTTCATCGTGTGCCGATCCGATATTCGTCAGAATTCCGATGGTGGGACGGATGATTTTTTCCAAATGTGCCATTTCATCCACGGTAGAAATTCCCGCTTCAAAAATACCGAGGTTGTGTTTTTCGTTAATTCCTAAAACCGAAAGCGGTACACCCACTTGGGAGTTATAACTTTTCGGACTGCGAATGATATTATAATCCGGACTCAGTAAAAAGTTCAACCATTCTTTTACGATGGTTTTTCCGTTACTTCCGGTGATTCCTATGATGGGAAAGGTAAAGTTTGAGCGGTATTTAGCAGCAAAAGTTTGGAGCGCTTCCAGCGAATTTTCAACGATTAAAAAATTGGCTTTGCCTACCAATGCATCGGGCACCTGCTGCACCACAAAATTAAACACGCCTTGTTCCAGGAGTTCAGACAGGTATTCATGTCCGTCGTGATTGGGTCCGATCAACGCAAAAAACAAAGTGTTTTCTCCATTTTGGAGCGAACGACTGTCGATAGAAACGGAGTCGATAATGGCCACCTCCCGATCACCTTGAAATTGTGCTTTAAGAATCGGAATGATATTTCGGATGGATAGTGTCACAGGATATTATTCGTTGGTGTCAGAAGGTAATTCTTCGTGATCGTTGACTTCAATATTTTCGCGCATCGCTTTGAAGTAGGCGGCGCGGCTGAGCGGTTCGTATTCTTCGGTTTCTCCGAGTAAAACCAGGTTGTCGTTACTGGATTTACGGAAACTATAATGGGCTAAATTTCCTGTTCGGGTACACACGGCGTGCACTTTGGTCACATATTCAGCGGTTGCCATCAGCGCTGGCATGGGTCCGAACGGATTGCCTTTAAAATCCATATCCAATCCGGCCACAATCACACGAATGCCTGAATTGGCGAGGTCGTTACAAATTTTCACGATTTCGTCATCAAAGAACTGCGCTTCGTCAATACCGACCACATCACAGCCTTGGGCTAAGATGGCAATATTGGCGGCAGCGGGAACGGGTGTGGAGCGAATTTCGTTTTTATTGTGCGAAACCACCATTTCTTCGTCGTAGCGAACATCGATGGCGGGCTTAAAAATCTCCACGCGTTGTTTGGCAAATTGGGCCCGACGTAAACGACGGATCAATTCCTCCGTTTTGCCTGAAAACATGGAGCCGCAGATGACTTCGATCCACCCAAATTGTTCTTCGTGATTAACCGTATTTTCTAGAAACATTTACTAATTTCGTTAGTATGAATTAGGTATTTTTCTGTTACATTTGTACAGAAACAAAAATATCAAAATTCCCATGACTTCCTCCTACCCGAGGCATAAAGTTATAAAGAGTTTGATGATTTCGTAACCTAAACCTAAACTCAATCGATTCTGTAGATGAGACTCCACGCGGGTTTTCGTCTTATTTGACAAATTGTAACGCACCATGAAAAAAAGACTGGAAGCTGAACTCATAAGTATTGCACACCGCATTTTAAAACTCCGCAACAAATCGGAAGTCGACCAATTGTATTTAGAATCCAAAAAATTGTACGAAACCTTGGCGGTTTTAAAATTTTACGGCGATAACTATGAAGTCGTGAAAAATGATGTGGCTGTAGAAGATTTGGAAGCCAAATTAGACGCTGCATTGGATGCTCCAGAAGTAGTAGCAGTAGCAGCTCCCGTTGTGGAAGAAGCTCCTGTAGTTGTGGAAGAAAAATTGGTAGTGGAAGTAAAAACTGAGGCGGAAACGGAAGTCGTTGAAGAAGAAGTTAAAGAAGTTGAAGAAGAATTAGAAACTGAAGCTGCAGAAGAAGAAACTATAGAGGAAGAACCTGTAATTGTGGGTGAAATCACTTTGGATGAGGAAGACGAGGAGGAAGAAGTGCCGATGACGGAAGCAAAATCAGATTTGGACTTCGAACCCATATTTGAATTGGCAGCCGAGCCGATGGTTGATGAAGAAGAAGAAGAAACGGCAGAAGTTGCCCCTGAAGTTGCTCCAATTGTCGTGGAAGAACCCGCAGTTGAAACGCCGAAGAAAGGCGAACCCAAACAAATTTCGCTAGCCGATTTGTTGGGCGAAAATTATTCTGAACCCGTTTTTGTCAAACCCGATGATGTAGTGGTTCCGCCGTCTTTAAAAAATGTGATTGACGAGCAAGGGAAATCCTTAAATGAAATGCATTCGAAAACCATCAACATTGGTTTAAATGATAAAATTGCCTTTGTAAAATATTTATTTGCGGACAGCACAGAAGATTACAACCGTGTGTTGTCGCAGTTGAACACTTTCTCCACATTTGCAGAAGCGAAAGATTTTATCGACGAAATCATCAAGCCCGATTATAACAATTGGGACGGAGTGGATGATTACGCGGAACGATTTATTGCTATTGTGGCTAAAAAATTCTCGTAAATGGGAAAATTGTATTTGGTGCCCACGCCCATCGGTAACTTAGACGATATGACGTTTCGCGCCGTGAAAGTCTTGCAAGAAGCCGATATGATTTTGGCGGAAGATACCCGAAACAGCGGTAAACTCTTGAAACATTTTGAGATTTCCACACCCATGCAAAGCCACCACATGCACAACGAGCACAAAACGGTGGACCATTGGGTGAAACGCATTCAAGCGGGAGAAACGGTTGCTTTGATCAGTGATGCGGGAACACCTGCGATTTCAGACCCCGGATTTCTACTGACCCGCGCTTGTGTGGAAAATGGCATTGAAGTGGATTGCTTACCCGGCGCCACGGCTTTTGTTCCGGCTTTGGTGAACAGTGGCTTACCCAACGATCGTTTTATTTTTGAAGGTTTTTTACCTGAAAAAAAAGGACGGCAAACGCGTTACCTCCAACTCGCCGAAGAAACCCGAACCATGATTCTCTATGTTTCGCCGCATAAATTGGTGAAAACCTTGGGCGAATTTGTTCAGTATTTTGGAGCTGACCGACCGGTTTCCATCTCACGAGAAATCACCAAACTCCACGAAGAAACCATCCGTGGAACTGCCGAAGAGGTGCTTAAACATTATGAAGCCAAACCACCCAAAGGGGAAATTGTCGCTGTAGTTGGCGGCAAACCCACGAAATAATATATTGATTATGTTTTTATACGCCAAAATTTTTAAAACCAACACCTATGCGCTGGAACTTTCACTCAAAGCCGAATCCCTCCGCCGTACGCCATTTGATGGACGTACTGCATGTCGATGAACTCGTAGCCAATTTATTGGTTCAACGTGGCATCACCACCTACGAAGAAGCCAAAGCTTTTTTTCGTCCAACCCTAAACGACTTACACAATCCGTATCTGATGAAAGATATGGAACAAGCGGTGTTTCGTATCGAACAAGCCATAAACAACCGAGAAAACATCTTGGTATTTGGCGATTATGATGTTGATGGTACAACAGCCGTTTCTTTGATGGCCTCCTACCTTCGCAGTTTTTATCCCAATGTGGCTACTTATATTCCCGACCGCTATGCAGAAGGCTACGGCGTGTCCTACCAAGGAATTGATTTTGCTGAAGACAACGAGATGACTTTAATTATCGCCTTGGACTGCGGCATTAAATCCATCGATCATGTTAATTACGCCAAAGCCAAAGGCATTGATTTCATTATCTGCGACCACCATCGCCCGGGCGACACCTTGCCCGATGCCGTGGCCGTTTTGGATCCAAAACGAGACGATTGTAGTTATCCCTATGACGAACTCTGTGGGTGTGGCGTCGGATTTAAATTAATCCAAGCCTTGTCGGAACGCCGTGGGCAAACCATTTTGGATTTGATTCCCTATCTCGATTTGGTCGCCACAGCAATCGCTGCCGATATTGTGCCTATCACGGGTGAAAATCGGGTGTTGGCCAAATTTGGCTTGCAAGTCATCAACGAGAATCCGAGACCCGGCATCAAAGCCTTGCTCACACAAGTCAAGAAAAGCGAACTCACCATTACCGATGTCGTATTTATCATAGCGCCACGCATCAACGCCGCGGGTCGTATCCAACATGG
Source organism: uncultured Flavobacterium sp. (assembly GCA_964395965.1). Lineage (GTDB taxonomy): Bacteria > Bacteroidota > Bacteroidia > Flavobacteriales > Flavobacteriaceae > Flavobacterium. The sequence continues at coordinate 38,515 of CAYNDK010000001.1, read as the reverse complement.
CAATGCTGCCGTGAGTTTGTTGACCGAAATGAACTTGGAACAAGCGGTTCAATTTGCCGCCGACATTGAACAACATAACAAAGACCGTCGGGAATTGGACAAAACCATCACCGAAGAAGCGTTACGTCAAATTCAGGATTTGAATGAAACCGAACGTTTTACCACCGTAGTTTACCAAGAAAATTGGCACAAAGGCGTCATCGGAATCGTGGCCTCTCGCCTCACCGAAACCTATTACCGTCCGACCATCGTATTTACCAAAAGTGGCGATAAACTGGCCGCCTCCGCGCGTTCGGTCAAAGATTTTGATTTGTACGAAGCTTTGGAAGCCTGTAGCGACCACCTTATTCAGTTTGGCGGACATAAGTATGCGGCAGGAATGACCTTATATGAAGAAAACTATACGGCCTTTAAAGCCGCTTTCGAAGAAGTGGTCAAAAAAACCATTGACCCCAACCTTCTAATTCCTGAAATAGCGGTCGATGCCGAAATCCAATTTTCAGCAATCACACCCAAATTGATGCGGTTGTTAAAGCAATTCGAACCCTTTGGTCCGGGGAATATGACGCCCACCTTTTTGGCCCAATCCGTGTATGATACAGGCTATGGAAAACGCATTGGTGGTGACGAAACCCATCTTAAACTCAACCTCAAACAAGGCGCTTCTGAAACCTTAGGCGCTGTAGGATTTGGTTTGGGCGAAAAGTTAAATTTGACACAAAATCGCCAAAAAATCGATGCTGTCTTCTGTTTGGATGAAAATGAATTCAACGGTTCCGTAACTTTGCAACTCCGATTGAAAGATTTACAACTCCACAATGACTAAAAACGATCCCTACGAAGCATTACGCTTTCGCGAATTTAATTTCTTCCTTCTCATGCGCTTTGCCTTGGTCTTTGCTTGGTCCATGCAATTTGTCATTATCGAATGGGAAGTGTATTCCATGACAAAAGACCCGCTATCGCTGGGAATTATTGGTTTGATGGAAATTATTCCTGCGGTAAGTATGGCTTTATTTGCCGGGCATATCGTCGATCAAAGCGAGAAAAAAGGATTGTTGGCCAAATGTTTGATGGCCTTTTCTACTATCAGTCTCGGTATGTTTCTGGTCACCATCCCTGGAATAACGAAAGGCTATTCTACCCAAACGGTGCTCTATACCATTTACGGCTTGGTGTTCTTGGGCGGCTTGGTTCGGGCCTTCATTACGCCTTCCGTATTTTCACTTTTGGGTCAGTTGATTCCCAAAAAAGTGTACCCTAATGCTTCCACCTGGAGTAGTTCGGTGTGGCAAATCGCTGCGGTTACGGGTCCGGCCCTTTCCGGAATTGCGATTCGGTATTTTGGCGTCCATTTTTCGCTTTGCTTTGTGTTTGGCTGTACGATTTTGGCCTTACTTTTTCTTACTCAAATTGAAAGAAAACCCATTTTGAACACAAAAATTGGCGAGCCCATCATGCAAAGTTTGATAGAAGGATGGCGTTTTGTTTTAAACAACACAACCATTATGAACGCTATTACGCTGGACATGATTGCCGTACTTTTTGGCGGTGCCATTGCGCTACTTCCGGTTTTTGCCCAAGATATTTTAAAAGTAGGCTCCGAAGGATTTGGTGTTTTGCGCGCGGCTCCGGCTGTGGGTTCGTTTCTGACCATGATATTGTCTGCTTACATACCCTTAAATAAAAATGCGGGCATGAAATTGTTGGTGGCTATATTTCTGTTTGGGGTGTGTATGATCGTGTTCGGACTCTCCACCTACTTTTGGGTTTCGGTGGCGGCACTGTTTTTAAGCGGCGTATTTGACGGTGTTTCGGTGATCATTCGTCAAACCATATTACAACTGGAAACGCCCGATCACATGCGCGGTCGGGTGTCTTCGATAAATTCTATTTTTGTGGGATCCTCCAACGAACTCGGAGCTTTTGAAAGTGGCTTGACCGCCAAACTAATGGGAACGGTGACGGCGGTGGTTTTTGGCGGCACAATGACTCTTTTGACGGTAACCGCAACGGGATTATTCTCCCCTTCCTTCCGAAAATTGGACATTCATAAAAAAATTGAAGAATTATAAGTACGGATAAGTACTGATTTTACATTTTAAAAGTTCCTACTCTATTCTTCTTTCCCAAAAATGGAGATTGCAACTATGTACAGGGTTGAATTGAACTGTCATCTTTCAAAAACGAAAAGAAAATCCGTATCTTCAACCCATGAAACGATTCCGCCATTTTCTATTTACATGCCTTTTTTTACTTATTTCTCTTTCCGTTTCGGGGCAAATCCAACGCATCTTACCTTTGGATGAAGAAACCAGCGAATTTTTACCCGAAGTGAATTACCGTCTTTTTCTTCAAAAAAAGAAAGTTTTTGAAGGCATCTCCCCCGAAAAAGAAGCACTTACTTTACCCCTAATTCCGTTTGATTCCATCGCTATTTCCAAACTTAATTTCGAAACCAAAGGCTTTTCCCGAGATAGTTTAACCGACATTATCTTTCTCAAGAAAAAAATCTACGAATTGGATGAAGTGGTTATTGGAAATCTTCCTGAAAAAATAACATTAGGCGAACAAGGTCGCATTTTACCCAATTCAAGAGGAATGTACATTCAAAAACAGCTTATGTTTGGCATTCTTCTTACAAATAATAATGCGTCGGATTTAGCCTTAGAGCAAGTGCAATGGTATGTGAAAAAAGTGGTGCATACCACACGCTATCGGATTTTGTTTTATAAAGTTGTCGTAAACAATTCCGTTCCACAACGCACCTTTATCAGTCCGTTTCAAGCGATTCCCGTCTATATTTCACCCATCCAAACAGTAGTGCCTAAACAGAAAAATAAAATCATTACACCCATTGATTATGTTTTGGCACAAGGCGAAGAAGTGTTGGTTGCTTTTGAATTGGTCGACTATTTGGACGAAAATCAAAAAGTGATTCAGCCGCCTGTAGAAGAACAAACTTTGATTAAGTTTCAATGTTCGGAAGAAACAAACTTTTATACCAAATTTCGCGATTTAGTGACTCAAAAAGAAACGGAAGAATTATACAATGCCAATGTTTGGATCAATTATGACTTTGCCTTTCATTTTTTCAAAAAACCGAGTAAGAGTAGTATCCGAACGCCCGCCATTAACTTAATTGGCCGAAAATTATAATTCGAATTTTTCTAAAGAAAATTGCGTTCCATCAAAAACGCCATAAGTAAAATAGCCCACCCAATCGCCGAGATTGATATAGGTTGATTGCTCATTTAAAGCAATTGTCATCGGTAAGTGACGGTGACCAAAGACAAAGTAATCGAAGTGTTGGGTTTCCAGTTTTCGTTTGCAGTATTGAACAAGCCATTCGTTTTCTTCTCCCAAAAACTTCACATCGGATTCTCCCGATATCAATTTATTTTTTACAGAAAGATATTGGGCCAATTTCACCCCGACATCCGGATGCAACCAGCGGTACAACCATTTGGAAAAAGGATTGGTGAATACTTTTTTCATGCGCTTGTAACCTTTGTCGCCCGGACCTTTGCCGTCGCCGTGACCAATTAAAAAGGACTTGCCATGAAAGGTAAATATTTGATTATCGTGGTAAACGGGAATGTTCAATTCTTTTTCAAAATAATCACCCATCCACAAATCGTGGTTCCCTACAAAAAAGTAAATCGGAATGCCGCTGTCGCGAATTTCGGCTAACTTTCCGAGAACGCGCACAAAGCCTTTGGGTACTACGGTTTTGTATTCGAACCAAAAATCAAATAAATCGCCGAGTAAAAAAATGGCTTCGGCGTCTTGCTTCACTGTATCTAGCCACGCCACAAACTTTTGTTCACGTGGAAAACTCGCTTCAGGTGTGGGCGCACCCAAATGTTGGTCGGAAGCAAAATAGATTTTTTTGGCCATATTTAGGAATTATCAGAAGCATACCATTCGGCATACGACGTTTCCGTTTCTTGTAAACGTAAAGAGAATAATTGAATGTTTTCGGGAAGTCGGCTGCGAATTTTAGCTGCAAAATCAATCACCATATTTTCACTGGTGGGTTGGTATTCTACCAAAATCACATGATGCCCACGTGTTTGGAGTTCGGCTGCTAACTCAATATGGGGCGTATTTTTATTGAACACCGTCGCGTGATCAAACACATCAACGATTTCTTCTTTTACGATTTTCTTCAGATCGGAGAAATCGATCACCATCCCGTATTTTACATTGGAAGTATCGGTAATCGGCTTACCAATCACGGTAACAGATAATTTATAGCTATGCCCGTGCACATTTTTACATTTTCCATCATAGCCATACAGGGCATGACCGGTTTCAAAATTGAATTGTTTGGTAATACGAATCGTACTCATAAGGTAAATTTACACGGCAAAAATACGATTTATTCTAAATCCTTGCGGTTTTTGGAACGGTAATACATCCAATAGGCGGCACCTGCTAATAGGACAAAAGGTAGAATATTACCTATCCAAACCCCAATAGCATATCCACTATCGGGTGCGTTTTTAAGTTTTTGATCAATGTTGACCGCTTGAACTAAAGCAAAAAATTTCATATTGTAAAAGTATACTCAAAGGTACAAAAAAGGCCGCCCATCGGACAGCCATTTGTGTTATTTTTCTTAAGGATTCTCCTGAAAACTTTGATTTTCGTTGGCATGAGCGGCGCGTGCATTTAAGACAACATTATCATCACTTCTGGTGACAAAAGCAACAAAACTAATGTTTTGGGGAGTAATTTGTGGTGCATTCGGATAATTTGAAGGAGGGATGATCGTAGGGATCGGAATTGAAAAATTACGCGTAACCGTTGCACCATTCACTGTTCCCGTAATGGCTTCACCCGTAATATCGGTTAACGATGCCCGCAATACATGATTGTGTTCAAAATTTGGAATTGGATTCACTCCACCATACAAATCGCTGTAATAATTGCGTTGATTGTATTTAAGTTTATCTTCTAAAAGATACACTACCAATTTCAATCCCTCATAATTATCTAAGCATTTAATTTTAACATCCAAATTAATATTCCCATTCTCCACAGTTGAATTCATAGCCAAACCAATAGTGGTGTTGTTTCCCGTTAAGTCTAAAGCTTGTTGCACATTGGATGTTTCAGGAAAATTCCAAACAATCATTCGGTTTAACCGCGACACTGGCAATGCCAACTGAGAATTAGGAAGAATAAGATTTTTTAAAGGCGCTATATCCGCATAATGAAAAGGGTCATTCCCATTATGGATGGCAACAGAAACTACTTTATCTGAAACTTCTTTAGCTTCTTCAATGGCCCAAGCCACACGCGTACAGTTTCCACACCAAGTTCCTGTATAATCTTCAATGAGTACATTCTTTTTCAAATATCCCGATACGGGTGGTGCTGTTGCAGAACCATCAGGACGGTTTTCAACAATGATGGTATCTTGACAAGAAACCAGCACAATTACAGCAAAAAAAAGGGTGCTTAAAGCCTTTAAATTCATAGCAATTTCACGCATTAGTTTTATAGTTACAAATAAAAAGAAAAATCCTTTACTATTTATAAGATTATTTATTTATTTGTACGACAATACCAAACAAACATGAAAAAACTAATCGTATTTCTCTTCTTTTTTAGCATTTTATCAAATGCTCAAACGGCCTTACCTGAAGTTACCTTAACCAACTTGGAAGGCAAATCCATCGAATTAAAAAAAGAATTTGCTGAAAAAGACAAATTGTATATTTTTTCGTTTTGGGCAACATGGTGTGGTCCTTGTATCAACGAATTGGATGAACTCAACGATGTAATCGAAGATTGGAAAAAAGAGTTAAATCTTCAAGTTGTTGCAATTTCGACTGATGATGCTCGAACTCAGAAACGTGTAAAACCCTTGGTTAATGGAAAAGGTTGGGGCTACACGATCTTATTGGATACCAATCAAGACCTAAAACGCGCTTTGACTATTGTTAATATTCCGTATACGATTGTGGTTAAAAATGGACAAATCGTACATATTCAGAATGGATATGTGCCTGGAAGTGAAAACGAATTATTAGCGAAATTGAAGCAATTGTAGTCATGACAAAAAATTACCTTTTCAAAACAGCGCTTGCGTTTTTAATTTCAGCTACTACTTTAGCACAAACAGAAGATAAACCTAAAGAAAAAGGAACGTTGAGTGGCGGTGTAGAATCCAATATTCAATGGTATTTAAACGATAAAGGATTAAAAGACGAATACAATAGTCCAACGGTGCATCCGTACGAACCCTTGCGATCTAACAGTTATCTCTTTTTGAATTATACTTACAAGAAATGGGTGGCGGGAATTCAAGGAGAAGCCTACGAGCAAAATGCCTTGTTGAACATGAATCCTAAATACAACGGCACCAATTTAGCGACCTACTTTGTGCAATACAAAGGAGAGAAGTTGGATGTAACAGCAGGTTATTTTTACGAACAATTCGGCAGCGGATTACTTTTCAGAAGTTGGGAAGACCGTGCTTTGGGTATCAATAATGCTCTTCGAGGAGGTCGTGTACTATTTAAACCTTCTTCATCTTTTACATTAAAATTGATTTATGGGAAACAACGTACAGGTTTCGATGTAGCCCATTCGGATATTTTTGGTGGAGACTTTGAATGGGGACTTTCAAAATTGTTCAAATGGGAAACCACGGAGTTCACTTTGGGCGGAAATTATGTTGGGCGTTATGAAAAAACAGATGTTGTCGATCCCAATTTTGATGCCTTGACTAGTGGATTTTCAGGACGAATCAATCTATCCCACAATTCGGTTTATTTTTCGACGGAATACAATTATAAAACCAAAGATGCTGTAGTACAAGCTCCCGGACAAATCGACAATCGTTTAATTAAACCGGGAAGTGCCTTGTTAATGAATGCCGGTTTTTCCAAAAAAGGATTTGGAATTGATGCTACTTTTCGAAGACTGGAAAACATGAGTTTCTTTTCCGAAAGAGCGGCCAAGGGAAATATTTACAATGATCGGATCATGAATTTTATTCCGAGTTTGACCAAACAACACCATTATAATTTAGCGAATATATACGTTTACCAAGCACAACCAAACGTATTATTAGCGGGATCGGATTTTGTGAAAGCAGGTGAAATTGGCGGTCAAATTGATATGTTTTACGACATTAAAAAAGGAACGAAACTGGGCGGTAAATACGGCACAAAAATCGCGGCCAACTTCTCCAATTACAACGCGTTGAGCGGAACGTATTACATTTATAATCCGCAAAATTACAAAACAGATTTCTTTGGATTTGGTCAACGCATGTTTGCTGATTTCAATGTGGAAATTACCAAAAAATGGACGCCAAAATGGCAAACAATTTTGAGTTATATTAACCAATATTACAATAAGAAATACATTGGCGATGCTGAAGGAGAAGTAAAAACGCACATCATTGGTGCCGATGTCATTTATAAATTTGAAAAAGGGCAATCGTTGCGTTTCATGGGCGAACACATGTGGGCGGATCACGATCGAAAAAACTGGGCTGCAGCTACTTTAGAATTTAATTTCAATTCTAAATTTTCCATGTATGTGTATGATTTGTACAACTATGGCAACGATTTAGATTATTACCGAAACCACTATTACAATATTGGAGGTTCTTTCCGTAAAAAAGCTTCGCGCCTATCACTCAATTATGGTCGTCAACGCGGTGGTTTGGTTTGTGTTGGAGGTGTTTGTCGATTCGTGCCTGAAAGTTCAGGTCTAACCGTAACCTTTAATACTTCTTTTTAAGATGAAATTGGGACAATTAATAAGAATTGGGATGCTTTTTATTGGAAGCTTATATTTTTATTCTTGTTCCTCCCATGAAGACAATTATGAAGCTGTTCCCGAATCTCCTGTGGTTTGTGACCTAACGCAGGTTCCCTATCCTAAACTCTCGGATTATCATTTTTTTGAAGGTGAAATGAAAAATTTACTCCCTGTTTATGGAGTTTTACCCTATAAGCCAGCAAGTGAATTATTTACGGATTATGCTTTAAAAAAACGTTTTGTATGGTTGCCTAAAAATACAAAAGCAACCTATGTAAGTGATTCTGATATTTTGGAATTACCGGTTGGAAGTGTTGTAGTCAAAGTTTTTTATTACGATACGGTTTTACCCAATTTAACGACACAAATTATTGAAACCCGTTTAATGATTCGCAAATCGGATGGTTGGATATTTGCTGAGTATATTTGGAATCCCGACCAAACGGATGCTTTTTTAGAAACAGCCAGTACCACACGTAGTTTGAGTATTCAACAAGGGAATGAAGTACTCAACTTTAACTACCGAACCCCTAATACCACCACAGAATGCAACCGCTGCCATGGCAATTTGGTAACATTGAAAAAAAATCCGATTGGAATTAAACCTCAAAATCTCAATTGGAATTATTCTTACGGCGCTGAAACAACCAATCAACTGAACAAATGGATTAGTTACGGTTACATGGAAAACAACCTCCCCAATACCATTTCTTCCCTAATAAATTACAATGACACGTCACAGAATTTGGACCTCAGAATACGTTCCTATTTTGATGCAAATTGTGCCCATTGTCATAAAGATGGTGGAGAAGCACAGGTTCATCCCTTACGCATGGAATTTAAAGACACAACCGACCCGGAAAACATGGGCGTGGGCGTAGCAGCACTTCATCAATTACCCGGATACAATGGTCGGATAGTTCAACCAAATAATATAGGGCAATCGATACTTCATTATCGGGTTAATACAACAACCGATATGTTTTACATCATGCCTTCTCAAGGTAGATCAGTAAAACATAAAGAAGGTGTTCAATTAGTAGAGCAATGGATTAATTCTTTTTAAATAAAAAAAGCCTGTTGAAAATTTCTAACAGGCTTTTTATTTTAATGTTCAAAAGAACTATCCTTTGATAATCTTTTTAGAGGAACGATTTCCGTAGGCATCTGTAAATTGCAAAATATAAACTCCTGCATTCCATTGCGCGGTGTCAATTGTGTGCATTCCATAGGCTAAATTTTGTTTGGTAATGCTCTTTCCGTTGATATCAAACACTTCTAAAGCAGACGTTTTAAGAACATCCAAGATTAACTCAGATGAAATCGTTGTTGCTTTAATCAACACGCCTGTTTCCTGTAATTGTTGAATATCACTTGTCGACAAACTAGGATCATAACGATACGTTACATCAACTGTGTTTCCATTAGGATTTCCGGCTTGGTAGAAACGGAAAGCATAATCTTTTGGAAAGGGCGCAGCGCCTATCATCGTGTTTAAAAAATGGCCGTCATTACCACTTTGTCCTCCCGCTGGAATTGTAAGGTAAGGTAAATTTACAGGGTAGTTATTCCCTTCTTCAACATTAGACAAACATTCATTTGCAAAACACAATTCAAATCCGGTACCATCATTATTTGTTAAAGTCATACAATTGATACGAACATTAACGGATGCCGCTGATAGGTTTTTCACATAAAAATCCAATTCCGCTTGTGGGTAATCAACCGTATTAAAAGCCAAGACTTGTCCATTGGCAATAGGTGAATTGTTGTGACGTGTTACAGCAATTTGAGCTTGTGTTAGACTTGAAAAAGTCAATAATCCTAAAATAAATATTCTTTTCATTTTTTTGGGGTAATAGCAAAGGGGGACCGCAATCCCCCAATCATTAATTAAGTACGATTTTTTGAGTTTGAGTAGCTCCTGAAACACTAGTCATTTTTGCAACATAAACTCCTTTTTGTAAAGAAGTTAAGTTCATTTGAGCACCATTCTCTAAACCTGATGCACGAAAAACCACTTTACCTGTCATGTCTGTTACGTCAACCGTTACCGATTCTTCAGTAGCGATTTGTACGATTCCGTTTGAAGGGTTGGGATATAATTTGGCAAAAGCTTTTTCATTAAATTGATTATTTGCCAAAGCATCTGTAGCATAAGCGGCTTGCATCACAGCTTTTGTAGAAGCATTTTGAATAAAAACAACAACATCTAAATCATTTAGATCTTCAATAAATGTCCCTGACAAATCTGCTTGTAATGTTTGAGTATTTAATACATCATGCGTAAATCCAACAAAAGTACCTGCTGGATCTGGCAACATTTTCATCATTACATTTTTAAAAGAAGTTTCTCCATTAGAAGCAACATTACCTGTAGTTAATCTTTCAACAACTGCTGCATGAATCACATAATCACCAGTCAAATAAGGAGTTGTATTAATAGTAACGGTCATATCAGAACCATTTAACAAACGTGTCGCATTAATTGAAAAATAAGCAGGCTCTAAAACTTCTGCATTAAGTGCATTTTGTAATTCAGCCGTACTAAACAAAGTCCCTTCTTTTGAATCTACATAAAGTGTTGGTGCTCCTGTAACGCCATAATAAGCCACTCGTTGTCCAGTTTCTGCAGTATAATAAGGGTCTCCAGAACCTGGCCAGTTTACCTGATAGTTAATCAAAGCCAATTGATCATGGTTTGTACCTGTAGTGTAAAAAGGTGAAAAATAGTTGGTATTAAAAGAATAACAAGGTCCACATGTCGAACTTGAGAATTTCTCATACAAAGGTAAACGTGCAGTAGAACCACTCGCTACTGACACTAGTTTTGTCACTAAGTCGTTTGAAGCATCACCATCAGTAGCTTGACCATTTACATTGGCAACCCAAACTTTTAGTGCATATGCTCCTGGTGTTGCATTCCATTGATCAGGATGAGTAAAATTGTATGACTGACCTAATGCAATATTTAAACCTGACAAAGATTGTGTGTAGATTGCACCGTTATCTATTTGCCATTTAACATCCATCGCTGTAATGGCTGTGGTACCCATATTTTTAATGCTACCGCTGATTACTTTTGACCCTGCAGGTACAATTGCATTCATTACAACACTTGTCATTTCAGCATCTACGGGCTGAATTTGTTCCACAGAAATTTCATCAATAAAAATATTGTTACCGTATTGAGAAGTTCCTAAAATATTGATATATCCCGTTCCAGTCAATGTCCCTGGAATATCAAAAGCATAAGAATACCATCCATCTGCCGAAACCACTGGCGCTAATTGAGTTGAACGATTAACAGTTCCCAATAAAGTTCCACCTGCTACAGCCGTTGTATTGTAGTATACTTTAATATTGTCGGCATCAGTTGGATAACCTGAATCACGAAACATTTTTAATTTAACACGGTAAGTTGCCCCAGCAAAGGTTATCGCTGGAGAAGTCAGACGTCCGCTACCTCCTGCAGGAATATTATAGGAGTTGAAACGTGCCATACCCGTTCCAGAAAAAGGAGAACAGGCAGGAGCACCTCCCGTAGTTCGGCGCGCCCACGCACTAATTGTTGTACCAGCATCACTTGTAGTTGTAGTAGAAGTCCACCCAAGTGCAGTGTTAAAATTTTGAGAAGCAACCACTTGTGCTTGACTCAAAAAAGACACCAACAAGAAGGCAAAAAGTAAAGTAGTTTTTTTCATTGTTAGGTTGAAGTTAATTGTTTGTAATGTATTCTTTAATATAGTTGCACAATTTTAAGAAAATAAAATAGATAAAACGCTATCTATCAATGGTTTTTTTACAAATAACTTGTTAATTTTTAAGACTTATTGATTTTATTTGTTGATGCAGGCTATTTTACTATATTTGTACTCCACTTGGGGATGTAGCTCAGTTGGCTAGAGCGCTACGCTGGCAGCGTAGAGGTCGTGGGTTCGAGCCCCATCTTCTCCACTTTAACCGAAACAATTGTTTCGGTTTTTTTGTATAATAAAAAAGCGTGTTCAAGTGAATTGAACACGCTTTTTTATTGGCTTATTATTTCGATTTATTTTCCTCTTTCTTGCTCCAATTCTGCAGCAACTTTTTCTAATTCAGCGTACCAATTTTCGCCAAATCGACGGATCAACGCTTCTTTAACAAATTTATAAACGGGCACTTGAAGTTCTTTTCCTAGTGTGCATGCATCATCACAAATATCCCAACGGTCGTAATTTACAGCGGCAAATTCGGAGAAATCTTTAATACGGATAGGGTATAAATGACAAGAAACGGGCTTTTTCCAATCAACAATACCCTCATTGTAGGCTTGTTCAATAGCGCATAAGGCTGTATCACCATCAAAAATAACGTAGGCACAATCTTTATTATCAATCAATGGAGTTTCTAAATCTTGTTCCGTTCCCACGACCCATGTTCCTAAACGTTCAATAGCTTCAATTCCTTCTGGACGTAAATACGGTTTTACTTTGGGGTAGATCGCTTGTAGAATTTCTGTTTCTTCTTTGGACAAAGGTGCTCCAGCGTCTCCATCAACACAGCAAGCGCCTTTACAAGCGGTAAGGTTGCACACAAAATCTTTTTCGAGTATATCCTCCGACACGATGGTTTTTCCTAGTTGAAACATAGTATTTTCTTTGGCACAAAGATATTACTTTCTTCGAACAGAAAACGGTTAAATGATCCGTGACCACTGAAGACTGAATACTCATGACTGAATACTGATGAGTGCCCACTGATGACTACAACCGCGCTAAGGATAGGAGTGGAAAGCCCGGATGCGGAGGAACGGAGCAACGGACTTGCAACGGATAGCCAGACCCCGACCGATAAATAACAAGCTTGTAAAGCGACGTATTTATCGGCCGGGGGAGCGCCCAAATTATTCAAAATCAGTTTTTTAAAATTTAACTTCAATTTAAAATTAGACTGCTTTTATAAACCGTACTTTTGCAAAAAATTTGAAACGACATGTTGGGATTGGATTTTAAAGAAATTGTAACGATTGGAATGGTGTTATTTGCGGTAATTGATATCGTTGGAACCATTCCGATTATTGTGGACTTGCGTCAAAAATTTGGCCATATTGAATCGGAAAAAGCTTCGCTTGTGGCTGGAATAATCATGATTACCTTTCTTTTTGCGGGGGAAGAATTTTTAAAACTAATTGGCACCGATGTCCATTCGTTTGCGGTTGCGGGATCATTTGTTTTGTTTTTCTTGGCTTTAGAAATGATTTTAGGCATTCGTATTTACAAAGAAGAAACCAATAACTCCGCATCGATTGTTCCCTTGGCTTTCCCTTTGATTGCTGGCGCTGGAACTATGACTACTTTACTTTCATTGCGTTCACAGTATGCATCGATCAACATTGTTATCGCAATACTTCTCAATATCATTTTGGTTTATGTGGTTTTGAAATCCTCGGCAAAAATTGAGAAGTTATTGGGTAAAAATGGACTCGGGGTGATACGTAAAACCTTTGGTGTTGTACTGTTGGCAATTGCTGTTAAATTATTTGCATCGAATGTTAAAGCACTCTTTGTATAGCCAATAAATTTTTAACTTTATCCCCTCAATTCAAATAAATGAAATTATTTACCACACTATTAATTTTTGTTGCGCTTGCTTTGATTGTTGTCAACATCATGCAATTGGATTTTGACCGTCCCTTTGAAGGCAATAGCTTGGTTGCTTTGATTGGTATTGTAGCCTCATTTTGTGCTGTTTTTATACTTTTGATTTTCAAAATGTCTAAGAAAATCGAAGATAAAATGAAAAATCAATAAGATGTTTGATGTACTCATTGTAGGTGGCGGGGTTTCTGGAGTTTCTTGTGCTTTACTATTGGGATCTGCTGGACAAAAACCCTTTGCAAAAGATAAAAGAATTGGAATTATTACGCATCAAAAAGCGTCGTCGTTACATGATGCTATCTTTAACAACGCGTATGGAATTCCAGCCGGAACATTAGGCGCCGACTTACTTGTACAAAGTACAGCACAATTAGCTGCATTGTATCCGCATATCGAACAACTTCCCGATATAAAAATCATTAAAATTGAAGGGGAAAGTCCAGAATTTACCCTTACTACCACGGATGGGCAGCACTTAAAATCCCGATCGGTTGTACTTGCAATTGGCGCTGGGAATCCTTTTACTATTGCTGGTTTAGAATCTTTTGAGATGCCGCATCAAAAGGCAAATCCAAGTAAGAATCGACTACAGCTGCGCAATACCGATCACTTAGTTAAACCTGCACTCTATGTGTGTGGAACACTTGCGGGGTGGCGAAGTCAATTGGCTATCGCAGCAGGAAGTGGTGCCGCTGTAGCCACTGATATCTTAACCGAGTGGAATCATGGAGAACCAGTACAAGTACATGATAGTACGCGTATTAAGCACTAAACGGTACCTTTAATTTTTTACCACTTTTTTAAGCATAGGATCCGATTTCAATAAGAGTTGAAAATAGTAGACATCGCCATACAATTGTCGTGCAAATTCAGCTTGAACATAGCGATTGATTAACGCTTTGCTATTGGTTAATTGCAGTTGGACTCCAGAATTTTCGAGATACTTTTCAAAGGGCTTGATATAATCTTCCTTAGAGAATTTTGCTAAAAATGTGGGGAAAGATACATTTTCAAAACGATGGCGATTTTGATCCAACTGTTCAAAAACAAAATGCCCCATCACACCCGATTTTAAAATATATTCGAGACTTTCTTCGCCATGAGCGCTTTCGATAGGCACAAAAATATCGGGGACAATTCCGCCACCTCCATATACGATTCGACCTTTTTTGGTTTTAAATTTTAAAGAGTCTGCAATTTTTATTTTCTCTTTTTCATACAATTCACCTGATTCAAAGCGGTGTTCGTATTCTTTGTAATAATTTTCAGCATCGCCTTTTTGATAGGGTTTTTGAATAGAACGTCCACTTGGAGTAAAATAGCGTGCAATGGTTAAACGCACTGCCGAGCCATCATCAAAGTTCATTTCACGTTGCACCAAACCTTTGCCAAAAGAACGTCGTCCAATTACAAGTCCGCGATCGTTATCTTGAATCGCTCCGGCCAAAATTTCACTTGCTGAAGCTGAATTTTCATCTATAAGTACGGCTACTTTCCCTTTTTCAAACAACCCTTCTTCTGTAGCAAATGTTTTTTCTATAGCACCTTTTTTATTTTTAGTAAAGACGATAAGTTCATTGTTTTTAAGGAGTTCATCGGCAATCTCAATAGCAGACTCCATGACACCTCCCCCATTTTCTCGAACATCAATTACTAACGATGTTATCCCTTTTTGCTTCAAGTCGAGGAGCGCTGTATGAAATTCTTTGCCCGTTGTTTCGGCAAAGCGCTCAATTTTGATATACCCTGTTTTAGGGTTTAATAATGTGGAAACAACAACACTTTTGATGGGAATGACATCTCGAACAACTGGAACTTTAAATGTCTTTTTGGTTAATTTACGATAAACGGTCAACGTAACGGTTGAATTGGGTTCGCCTCGAAGTTGGTTGTACAGTTCTTCCGATTTCAACTTTTTTCCAAATAGTTTCGTTTGGTCTGCATACAAAATACGATCCCCTTTTTGGATTCCAGCCTTGGCAGCAGGCCCATTCTCTATAGGCTTTATAACGGCAATTGTATCGTTGTATGTATAAAAATTAATCCCTATCCCTACAAAATCACCCTTCATATTGTCGGCTAAAAGGCGTTGCTCTTTTGGAGTAACATAAACAGAATGCGGGTCTAAATTTGCTAAAATATTAGTCACCGTTAAGTCAACAATAGAATCGGTTTTTACCTCATCTACATACTCGTTATCAATAAAATTAAGTAAGCGATTTAACTTCGATCGGTAGTCATTTTTTGTATGTACGCGCTCTACTGGATAATTGATCCAGCCACCAATGACGATTCCTAGAGCTACACAGGAAAAGAATAAAAACGGGATGTAGATCTTATTGATTTTCATACCCAAATAGTGTTTAGTTTTTTTACTAACGAAATAAATTCGCGCTTTATTTTAATCGAGTTCAGGAATTTGCAAAACCTCAATTCCGGCTTTTTCCAAAAAATCAATTCCTGAGGTATCTCGGTAACCATTTTGATAAACTACCCGCTTAATCCCCGATTGATGAATCAATTTGCTGCATTCACGACAAGGAGAAAGGGTAATGTATAATGTTGCATTTTCACAAGATTGCGTAGAGCGAGCTACTTTGGAAATGGCATTGGCTTCGGCATGTAAGACATACCATTTGGTCAATCCCTCTTCGTCTTCGCAGTTATTTTCAAAACCAGAAGGAGTACCATTATATCCGTCTGAAATAATCATTCGATCACGGACAATAATTGCACCAACTTGTTTCCGTTGACAATACGATAACTTACTCCATTCAGAGGCAATACGTAAATACGCTTTGTCGTATTTATTTAGTTTTTCTTTTTTCATAGTAATGTGTCGCTCAAATGTAGGGAATTTTAAACGATTCTATGCTATTTTTCCCAAATCGGATTTTGAAGCAGTAAAGGCACGACCACGCCTAAGACAAAAGCAGAAAAAATCAAAACAAAATCGCGTTGATTGAATCGAAAGAGTGTTTTAAAAATAAAACCCAGTACTAAAACAAAAAGAACAATCAAAACTTGCGCCCCTTCTATTCCGAGGGCAAATTCTAACATCGGGACCATTTTATCAGCCGCCTCTCCGGGTAATAAATGGTTGAAATAATTGGAAAAACCTAACCCATGTACAAGTCCGAAAAACAACGTAATTGCCCCAACAACTGTCAAAGAATCTTGTTTGCCCGATTTTCCAGCTTTAACAATATTGAATAAAGCCGTTATACAGATAGTTATGGGAATTAAAAATTCAATAATTGATGATTTGACGGTAATGATTTCTAGGACTGCTAAGAATAACGAAAGCGTATGTCCAAGAGTGAAAAGTGAAACGAGCAAAAGCAAACGCTTCCAATCTTTTGTTGTATAAGGCACTGTCAAAGCCATTAAAAACAAGAGATGGTCATAGCCATTCCAATTCATTACATGTTCGAGACCAATTTTAAAATAGATCCAAAAGTCTGTCATACGGCTTGATTTTGGGGTTAATCAGGGTAAACTTACAATTTATTTGGGTAAAATTTTAAAGCAAACTATAAATTCTGGTTAAGATTGCACCATAGCAACAAAATTCTGATTAATTTTAAAGAACTAAAAACAATATTTTATGTCAATAGCTGATTTATTTGATAGCGAATTCAAAGACCGTAACAGAGGTCATTTTTCGGCTATCGTACGTGTAGCCCTCGCGGATGGTGATTTAACTCCAGAAGAGAAAAACTTTTTGGATAAACTAGCAGTTCGTTTAGAGATTTCTGAGGATGAATATGCTGAAATTCTTGAAAACCCTTTAAAGTACCCTATTAATCCACCCTATTCGTATGCATTGCGACTGGAGCGTCTCTATGATTTATCGCGTATGGTCTATGCCGATCATGTCTTGGGTCCAAAACAAAAAGAAATTTTAACCCGTTTTGCGCTTGCGCTAGGATTTACACCAGGTAACGTGCAGTACATTGTCGATAAAGCTTTATCCCTTTTGGT
Organism: uncultured Flavobacterium sp.; assembly: GCA_964395965.1. GTDB lineage: Bacteria > Bacteroidota > Bacteroidia > Flavobacteriales > Flavobacteriaceae > Flavobacterium. The sequence continues at coordinate 21,104 of CAYNDK010000001.1, read as the reverse complement.
CATGAATGTTGACCTCGACACCTTTGTCTACGAAATGCGTCACATGTATAAATAAAATAAAAAGTCCCGAGCAATTCGGGACTTTTTTGTTCAAGTTAGTTTACTATTAATGGGCATTACGCATAAACTCTTCTGCCTTGGTGACCATATTTTCGCTTCCGCAAAAAAACGGGACACGTTGATGCAATTCTGTAGGCTGGATTTCCATAATTCTTCGATAGCCATCCGACGCTTTTCCTCCTGCTTGTTCAGCGATAAAGGCCATTGGATTGCATTCATATAATAAACGCAATTTACCTTTGGGCGCTTTGGAACTTGTGGGGTAAATATAAATTCCACCTTTAATCATATTACGGTGCATATCGGAAACCAAACTTCCGATATAACGTGAGGTATAGGGACGATCACCTTCTTCCAATTGGCAATATTTTATATAATCTTTTACCCCTTGTGGAAAATGCACATAGTTCCCTTCGTTGATGGAATAAATGGTACCATCCTTAGGGTATTGCATATTGGGATGTGACAAATAGAAAGTCCCAATTGCAGGATTGAGTGTGAATCCGTTTACTCCAAAGCCTGTAGTGTACACCAACATTGTCGAAGTACCATAAATCACATAACCGGCCGCCACTTGATTAATTCCGGGTTGCAAAAAATCTTCTAAGGTTACCGGAGTACCCACCGGAGTTACCCGACGGAAAACTGAGAAAATTGTCCCCACTGAAACATTCACATCAATATTTGAAGAGCCGTCCAACGGGTCCATTAACACCACATACTTATTGTTATGACTGTTGTCACTTCCCGCTACGGTGATGAAATCATCATTTTCTTCGGAAGCAATGCCACAAACAATTTCGCGATTGATTAAAGTTTGGATAAATATTTCATTGGCATAGACATCCAATTTTTGTTGGTCTTCGCCTTGAACGTTTTGTTCTCCAGCCGCGCCAACAATGTCAACCAAACCCGCCTTGTTCACTTTGTAGTTCACCACTTTCGCTGCCAAGCGAATGGAGTTGATAATTCGGGACAATTCGCCCGATGAATACTGAAAATCAGCTTGTTTTTCAATAATAAATTCCCCTAAGGTTTTGTTGCGTTCTTCCATTTACGAAATCGTTGTAGTAGTCGTGCAAATATCTAATTTTTTCGCAATTAATTCGACATCACATACGAAAATAATTCTACGTTGCGTTTTCATCGCTTCCCGTATCTTTGTAAACTAAAATCACACAAACCATGAAAACAAAAAATGTACTTATCGCCTTACTTTTTGGATGCATTTCCCAAATGGTATCTGCTCAAATCAATTTAGGAGAAAAAGCGTTGGGAGCTCTACAAAAAGGAGTAGCGGGCTTCACTTTCTCCAATGAACAAGCAGCTGAATTAGCAAAAGAAGGGGTACGAAAATTGGACTCAGCCAATGTAGTTGCCGGTCCGAATGATGGATATACATTACGTTTAAATCGTGTTTTTGGCAAACATGCCTCAGAAAACGGATTGAAACTCAATTATAAAGTATATCTAACCAAAGAAATCAATGCGTTTGCCTGTGCAGATGGAAGTGTTCGAGTGTATTCTGGTTTAATGGACCTCATGGATGACAATCAACTATTAGCTGTAATTGGTCACGAAATTGGTCACGTTGTCAATGAAGATTCAAAAGATGCTATGCGTGCAGCTTTGAAAAAAAGTGCTCTTTTTGATGCCGTATCTTCTCAATCTGATAAAATTGGAAAAATCACAGACGGTCAAGCGGGACAAATTGCTAGTGCCGTAATTGATAGTAAATACAGCCGTGGTCAAGAATCAGAAGCAGACATGTTTGCCTATGACTTTATGAAAAAACATGGTTATGATGTGAATGCGGTAGAATCGGCTTTTTTGATTTTAGCTAAATTAAGTGAAGGGGGACAATCCAACTTTTTCACCCGAATGTTAAGTTCGCACCCCGACCCACTTGATCGCGCACAAAAAGCTCATGATCGTGCTGTAGCTGATGGCAAATACAAGGCATATGTTCAAAAGCCGATCAACAATAAAGTTCCTGCCAAAACCACTAAAAAGAAAACGACCAAGAAGAAAAAATAATGCAAATACGCAAAGCACAACCTCATGATATGAAGCAAGTTCTCGAACGTATTCGGGAACTTGCTCTTTTTGAAAAAGAACCCGATGCCGTAGTAATTACTGAAGAAGATCTTATTCGCGATGGATTTTCTGAAACACCACTTTTCTACTGTTTTGTTGCCGAAGAAGCTGGCGAATTAATCGGTATTGCATTGTACTACTACAGGTATTCGACTTGGAAAGGCAAAACGATTCACTTGGAGGATTTGATTGTTAAAGAAGATCAACGCGGTAAAGGAATTGGATTTGAACTCTATAAAGCGATTATGCAACAAGGGCAACAAGAAGGTGTGCGCCGAATTGAATGGGCTGTTTTAGATTGGAATACACCTGCGATTCAATTTTATGAAAAAACGGGTGCCAAAGTTTTCTCCGATTGGCGTATTGCTCAAATGGACGAGGCTGGAATCGCAAATTTCTTAAGCCAACACGGTTAATTTTTCCCAAAAGTAAATCGTTAAAAAAAAGGAATTTCATAGCTTTGAATCCGAGAAAAATTTCAAATCAATTCAAAAGATTTCTATGAAAGTATTCAAATTTGGTGGAGCTTCAGTAAAAGATGCCGATGGAATAAAAAATGTAGTGCATGTTCTCGAAACCGTAGGACATGAAGAAGTGTTGATTATCATTTCTGCGATGGGAAAAACGACCAATGCATTGGAAATTGTCATCAAAAACTACTTTGAAAAATCCAGCGCTTTTCATGCCTCTTTACAAGAAGTTCGCAAGTACCATAACCAGATTTTATTGGATCTTTTTGACGATGAAAATCATGAAGTTTTCTATGCCGTAAATAGTCATTTTGCAGATCTAGAATACTTTTTACGCAGTAATAAATCCCCCAACTACAACTTTGTGTATGACCAAGTGGTGAGTTATGGTGAAATTGTTTCTACTACCATTGTGAGTCATTATTTCAACGAAAGAGGAATCAAAAGCAACTGGATTGATGTTCGAAATTTAATCAAAACGGATGCTACTTATCGCGATGCTTTGGTGGATTGGGAACAAACACAAAAATTGATTTCCAAAAACGTAAAGAAAAAGGCCTTAAACATCACTCAAGGATTTTTAGGATCGGATGAAAACAACTTCACTACTACTCTAGGACGAGAGGGTTCCGATTATACCGCTGCAATTTTTGCTTATTGCTTGGGTGCCGAAAGTGTGACCATTTGGAAAGATGTGCCTGGTGTTTTAAATGCTGACCCGAGATATTTTGAAAATGCGGTGTTGTTAAACCAAATTTCCTACCGTGAAGCCATTGAACTAGCATTTTATGGAGCTTCAGTGATTCACCCAAAAACATTGCAACCCTTGCAACGCAAAGAGATCCCTTTGTTTGTAAAATCATTTGTGAATCCACTTTTACCAGGTACTAGTGTTTCCAAAGGAGCAGACCTCGAACCCAAAACGTCGTGTTTTATTGTGAAGAAAAATCAGTTGTTGATTTCGTTATCGGCCATTGATTTCTCTTTTATTATGGAAGAAAATATTAGCGAAATTTTTGCCCTTTTTCACCAACACAAAATTAAAGTAAGCTTGATTCAAAACACTGCGATTAGCTTTACGGTTTGTGTAGAAGATAAATTTGGGAATTTCGACAAACTCAAAGCCATCTTATCCAAAAAATTTAAAGTAGCCTACAATGAAAATGTTTCGCTTTACACCATTCGCCACTTTACAAAAGAAGCAGCTGAAATTGTGGAAAAAGGAAAAACAGTACTTGTGCGTCAAACTTCTCGTGAAACCTTACAATTGGTAACCAAAGAGTAATTCGTATTTTTTGAATTCCAAAATCCCAACCTAAAATACTACTTTTGACTTTTAGGAGTTATAAAGAGTATGCGAAATTGGTGGTTATGGTGCTTTTTAATGGGTTGTTTTTGTACGCTCTCGGCGCAAACCGAAACTCCGTACAAAAGCAAAAAAATTGCATTTTCTAAAGACACGCTCACACTACAAAACTCGAGTATTCAAAAAGAGTTTTTTAAAATCATTGATGCCAATGGTACTGAAATTGACACTTCCTTTTACAAAATTGATTTTGTTAAAGCTAAACTCTATTTCAAAAACAATTATCAAACCACTGACTCTCTAACCGTTCGCTACCTTCAATTTCCTGAATTTTTAACTAAAACCTACACGATGTACGACCCTAAACGGGTAGTTCCAAATGAAGCTGGGGTATTAGTTACTTTAAAAAAAGAGGGGAGAATTGGGTTTAAACCCTTTGACGGACTTACAACCTCGGGAAGTATTAGCCGAGGAGTAACGATTGGCAACAACCAAAACACTACTGTTAATTCAAATTTGGATTTACAAATATCGGGGAAGCTCTCCAATAAAGTAAGTCTTCGCGCATCCATTCAGGACAGTAATATACCGTTGCAGGATGGCGGATACTCGCAAAAACTCGATGAGTTTGATCAAATATTTGTCGAACTATTTTCGGATCGTTGGAGTATTCGAGCTGGTGATTTATTTCTGGAAAATCGACAATCAAAATTTTTAAATTTCAATAAAAAAGTCCAAGGAATCAATACTCGATTTACTTTTGGTTCACCCACTAACAGCACCGAAGTCTTTGCTGCTGCCGCTGTTGTTCGTGGTCAATATGCACGAAGTTCCTTTACGGGTCAAGAGGGTAACCAAGGCCCCTATAAATTGCGCGGCAACAATGGTGAATTATATGTTTTAGTCATTTCAGGATCTGAGCGGGTTTTTGTTAATGGACTACTCTTAACCCGTGGCGAAAACAATGACTATATTATTGATTACAATGCGGGCGAAATTCGATTTACTTCCCTATACCCAATCACTTCTGAAATGCGTATAGTGGTAGAATACCAATATTCTGAACGGAGTTACACCCGATTTGTCACTTATGGAGGTGTAAATCATCAAAGTAAAGATTGGAATTTGGCGGGGTATCTGTATACAGAAAACGATGTAAAGAACCAACCTTTACAACAGAGTTTGACTCAAGAACAAGTGGGTGTTTTACAAAATGCGGGAGACAATACAACCCTCATGAACGCCCCTTCTGCTTACATTGACACGTATTCAGAAAACAAAATACTCTATAAAAAAGTTACCGTTGGTACAACTGAAGTTTTTGAATATTCAAATAATCCCAGCGATACACTTTACAATGTTACCTTTTCATTAGTTGGTGCCAATCAAGGAAATTATACATTAGCCAACAATAATGCCGTTGGAAAGATTTATCAATATGTTCCACCCATTGCAGGAGTACCACAGGGCAATTATGAACCAATTACACGATTAATTGCACCCATTAAATTACAATTGGCTACGCTTCTTGGCGGATACCATCCTAGTGAAAAAACAACAGTAGATTTTGAAGTAGGTGTAAGTAATAATGATTTGAATTTATTTTCAAAACTAGATGATTCCAACAATAAGGGTTTGGCTGCTAAATTCAATGGAAAGCAACGAATTTACTCAGGCAAAAGCAATTGGAATGCCTTTGGAACAATTCAACTCATCCAACAGAATTTTAAAACTGTTGAGCGATTATTTACCATTGAGTTCAACAGAGATTGGAATCTCACCACGGCCATTTCGGGCAATCAAAGCCTTATAACCGCAGGAATTGAATGGGAGTTGAAACAGAAAGGAAATGCACTTTATCAATTCGAACGCTTGGATTTAGGCCAATTATTCACAGGGAATCGACACCTCTTGCGGGGCTATTACAACGATGGAAAAATCCTACTCCAACAAAATGCAAGTACACTTCAAAGTTCTGGAACCCTAACGGAAAGCCGATTTACTCGAAATCGCACACGACTACGTTATCATTTTGGAAAAAACTGGACGGGAAGTACTTTTAATTTAGAAGACAATACCGATCGAACAACAAGCACAAGAGCATTGACAGCTTTGAGTCAACGTTACAAAGAAATTGGACTATTTACAGGCCGCGGGGATTCTACCAAAGTTTTTATTGAATTAGGCTGGCTTCATCGCACAAATGATAGTCTTCAAAATGGAATCCTTCAAAAAGTCAATACATCCAACCGATGGTATGTAAATTCACGTTTGATACAATCAGAGAAATCGAATTTAACTGCTTTTATTAATTACCGTCGACTTTCGTATGTTGATCCAAATCGGCAAGACGAACCTTCGTTAAATTCTCGTTTAGTCTACAACGATCGATTCTTGGGCCAATTAATTCAAGTTTCTGGTGCTGCTGAGACGGCTTCAGGAACTATTGCTCAACAAGAATTTACCTATCTAGAGGTCAATCCTGGTCAAGGTGTCTACATGTGGAATGACTATAATAATAACGGAATACAAGAATTACAGGAATTTGAAATTGCTCCTTTCCCTGATCAAGCAAAATATGTTCGGGTGTATTTGCCTAATCAAATTTTTATAAAAACGCATCAAAATAAACTCGCACTTTCCTTTGCATTAAATCCCGGACAATGGCTTAACGAAAAAGGTTGGAAGCATTTTTTATCCCACTTTTACAACCAAATGGCCTATACCATCGACCAAAAAACCAAGCGCGAAGGTGAACGTTTTCATCTAAATCCATTTCAACCCGGAAGTGCTACACTTTTGGGACTGAATTCTTCGTTCAGAAACAGTCTTTTTTTTAATCGAGGCCGACAATTTCATTCTGTTACCTATACGTATTTAATTACAAATATCAGGACTTTATTATCTGTGGGAACACAAGAAAACAAACTTGAATCACATCAACTTCAATATGCTCATTTATGGCGAAAAACATGGCTATTCAATATAGAATCAACCTTAGGAAATTCGCAAGGTCTTGCTGAGAATTATGCGTCACGCAACTATGTGCTCGAAACGGTACAATTTCAACCTAAATTGTCATACTTATTTTCTGCCAACAAAAGTTTGAGCCTTTTTTATGAGTTAAAAAATAAGAACAATACCATAAATGACAAGGAAACTTTACGCCAGAGTCGATTAGGTATTGCGGTCAATTTTATTGGTGAAAAACAATTCACACTAACTGGAGAATATGCGTATTATCGAAATGCTTTCACTGGAAATGCACAATCTGCTGTCGCTTTTCAAATGCTGGAAGGATTACAACCCGGAAATAATGCAACATGGCGAGTGCTACTTCAAAAAAATCTAACTAAATATTTAGACTTAAACATCAACTACCTGGGACGCCAATCGGAGACAAGTAAAACGATTCATACCGGTAGTGTACAATTGCGCGCTTTTTTTTAATCCAAATCCTACTTTTGAAAAAGAAGAATTTGTATCTTTAATTGTCAAATCAAATTTTAGAACCCTATGAAAAAAGTAATTGCACTCGCAGTAGCCTTTGTATTTTCTACCGGACTTTTTGCGCAAGAGACCAAAGAGAAAGTAAAAAAAGCCAAAAAAGAAACAGAGAAAGTTGTCACTGAAAAAAAAGAAAAAGCCAAAAAAGAAGGTGAAAAACTGAAAAAAGACGGCAGTCTAGACAAACGTTTTAAAGAAAACAAAGAAGCTGCTCAAGCACCTTTAAAAAAAGACGGAACAGCAGACAAACGCTTTAAAGCAAATAAAAAAGAGGTCGAAGAGAAAGCCACAGAAGCCAAGAAAAAAGCAACCACTAAAGCTGCTGAAACTAAGAAAAAAGTAAAAAAACTTAGTGCTGCCGAAGAGAAAGAAGACATTAAAGAGACCGCTCTATCCAAAGCAGCAGAAAAAAAGCTAAAAGACAAAGTTACGGGTAGCTACAAAGGACGAAAAGTGTATACGGGTCCGCGTGGTGGTAAATATTACATCAATAAAAATGGGAATAAAACCTATATTGATGGAGAGCAAGAAGAATAAAATTAGCACCTAAAAAATCAAAAACCGTTTCACAACAGAAACGGTTTTTTTTATTTACAATTTCACAACTTTCAGCGCCTTGAAAAATCCTACGAAAATTATTTACGCCTTTTCCCAAACCCCTTGATTTTTCAGCCTTTTAGCAAAAAATGCACTTCTATAACCTTGTATTTCAGAAGGTTACAAAATTGTTAAAATTAAGAATTTTCGTACACGTTGTTAAAAACTATAGCCGATTGTGGATAAGTTTGACTTTCATTTTTGACGGTATTTAATCAAATTTGTAACAGTCAGAACAACGTTAACGAAATCATAAAAAATAACACACTTATGTCATTTGTAGAACCCATTCTTCAGGATAATAAAGACCGATTTGTAATCTTCCCAATCAAACACCATGATATTTGGGAATGGTATAAAAAACAAGAGGCTTGTATTTGGACTGCAGAAGAAATCGATTTACACCAAGATTTAAACGATTGGAATAATAAATTAACCGATGATGAGCGTTACTTTATTAAACACATCTTGGCGTTTTTCGCGGCATCTGACGGAATTGTGAACGAAAACTTGGCCGAAAACTTCGTGAGTGAAGTACAATATCCAGAGGCAAAGTTTTTCTATGGTTTCCAATTAATGATGGAAAACATCCACAGTGAAACCTATTCGTTATTGATCGATACGTATGTAAAAGACGAAGCTGAGAAAAACGAATTGTTTCATGCTATCGAAGTATTTCCTGCGATTAAAGAAAAAGCAGATTGGGCATTGAAATGGGTGCAATCGCCTAACTTCAGCGAGCGACTAATTGCTTTTGCTGCTGTAGAAGGGATCTTTTTCTCAGGATCATTTTGCTCTATTTACTGGTTGAAAAAACGCGGGTTAATGCCGGGACTAACTTTCTCTAACGAATTAATTTCGCGTGATGAAGGAATGCACTGTGATTTTGCCGTTCACCTACACAACCACCATTTGGTGCATAAAGTTTCGAAAGAACGCATCACCGAAATATTAACCAATGCTTTGGACATTGAACGCAAATTCATCACCGAATCGCTTCCCGTAAGTTTGATTGGTATGAATTCCAAATTGATGACACAGTACCTTGAATTCGTAACCGACCGTTTGTTGGTGGAATTAGGGTGTAACAAAGTGTTCAATGTTACCAATCCTTTTGATTTTATGGATATGATTTCGTTGCAAGGAAAAACCAACTTCTTCGAAAAACGCGTTTCTGAATACCAAAAGGCCGGAGTCATGAATAACGACTCTAACGCACAGAAAATCAGCTTCGACGCCGATTTTTAATTCGATCAAAATCATTCAAAATACAGCTCCGGGAGGAGTTCACATCCGATTCGGAAGAGGGGATTTATTGCCTTTTCCCATCAAAAATCAATTCGAGTTAGAGAAGGGATTGTCTAGCTCATAACCTAAAACCAAACAAATATGTACGTAGTAAAAAGAGACGGCCACAGAGAGCCCGTAATGTTTGACAAGATTACCGACCGTATCAAAAAATTGTGTTACGGATTAAACGAAATGGTAGACGCTGTAAAAGTGGCTATGCGCGTAATTGAAGGCTTATATGACGGTGTAACTACCTCTGAATTGGACAACCTTGCTGCAGAAACTGCTGCCGCCATGACCGTAACCCATCCGGATTATGCTTTATTGGCTGCGCGTATCGCGATTTCGAATTTACACAAGAACACGAAAAAATCGTTCTCCGAAACCATGAACGACATGTTCCACTATGTAAATCCGAGAACCAACCAAGAAGCACCTTTACTTTCTGATGAAGTCCACCAAGTAATCATGGAAAATGCAGAGTTCTTAGACTCTCACGTGATTTACAACCGCGACTTCAACTACGACTATTTCGGTTTTAAAACCTTAGAACGCTCGTACCTTCTCAAAATAAATGGCAAAATCGTAGAACGTCCGCAACACATGTTGATGCGTGTCGCTGTGGGTATTCACTTAAACGACTTGCAGTCGGTGATTGAAACTTACGATTTGATGTCGAAAAAATTCTTTACCCACGCCACACCTACCCTTTTCAACGCGGGTACTCCAAAACCACAAATGTCATCGTGTTTCTTGTTAACCATGAAAGACGACAGTATCGATGGTATTTACGACACTTTAAAACAAACGGCGAAAATCTCGCAATCTGCTGGAGGTATCGGTTTATCTATTCACAATGTACGCGCGACAGGTTCGTACATCCGCGGAACAAACGGAACCTCGAATGGTATTGTGCCGATGTTGCGTGTATTCAATGACACAGCACGTTATGTTGACCAAGGTGGTGGAAAACGCAAGGGAAGTTTCGCGATTTATATCGAACCTTGGCATGCGGATATCTTCGAATTCTTGGATTTGAAAAAGAATACCGGTAAAGAAGAAATGCGTGCTCGCGACTTGTTCTTTGCGATGTGGATTTCCGATTTGTTCATGCAACGTGTAGAAAACGACGCGGAGTGGACTTTAATGTGTCCCAACGAGTGTCCTGGATTATATGACACCTACGGAGAGAAATTCGACGAATTGTATACTTCGTATGAATTGGCGGGTAAAGGCCGCAAAACAATCCGTGCGCGTGAATTGTGGGAGAAAATCTTAGAATCACAAATTGAAACGGGAACGCCGTACATGTTGTATAAAGATGCAGCTAACCGTAAATCGAACCAGAAAAACTTGGGAACGATTCGTTCATCCAACTTATGTACAGAGATCTTAGAATACACTTCGGAAGATGAAATTGCAGTATGTAACTTGGCTTCGATTTCGTTACCGATGTTTGTGGAAGACGGTAAATTCAACCACGAATTGTTGTACAATGTGACCAAACGCGTAACACGTAACTTGAACAAAGTAATTGACCGCAATTATTATCCCGTTCCCGAAGCAGAGAACTCCAATATGCGTCACCGTCCTGTTGGATTGGGTGTGCAAGGTTTGGCGGATGCATTCATCATGATGCGATTACCGTTCACCAGTGACGAAGCTAAACAATTGAACCAAGACATCTTCGAAACAATTTACTTCGCTGCCGTTACCGCTTCGATGGAAATGGCCAAAGAAGAAGGTCCGTATTCAACGTTTGAAGGTTCGCCTATCTCACAAGGAGAATTCCAATACAACCTTTGGGGCTTACGAGACAGCGATTTATCGGGTCGTTGGGATTGGACGTCGTTACGCAAAGAAGTAATGGAACACGGAGTGCGTAACTCGTTATTGTTGGCACCAATGCCTACGGCTTCTACGTCACAAATCCTTGGAAACAACGAGGCATTTGAACCATACACTTCGAATATCTACACGCGTCGTGTGTTGTCAGGTGAATTCATCGTGGTAAACAAACACTTGTTGGAAGACTTAGTAAAACGCGGTTTGTGGAACGAAAACTTGAAACAAGAAATCATGCGTCACAACGGTTCGATCCAAAACATCGACATCATTCCGCAAGATTTGAAAGACTTATACAAAACTGTTTGGGAAATGTCCATGAAAGACATCATCGACATGTCACGTCACCGCGGCTATTTCATTGACCAATCACAATCGTTGAACTTGTTCATGCAGGATGCCACTTATGCAAAACTGACTTCGATGCACTTCTATGCATGGAAAAGCGGCTTGAAAACAGGTATGTATTATTTACGTACAAAATCGGCAGTAGACGCGATCAAGTTCACCTTGAATAACGAGAAAAAAGAAGAACCGACAGCGGCTATTCAACAACCTGAACCCCAAGCGGTAGAAGTGATCGCACCAGAATCAGGAGAAATGACAGCTGAGGAATTCCGATTGATGGTAGAACGCGCCCGCAACGCTGGTCCAGAGGACTGTGAAATGTGTGGATCGTAATCCAATTTAGAATTTAGAATTTAAAATTTAGAATTATAACAACAGCTGTCAGTAATGATGGCTGTTCTTTTTTACCAATACTATGTTACACTTACTCCGCACCCATTCCGAGCATCCCGATTTTGAATTGTTGGTTAAACCGCTTAATACCTATCTCGCTATTTTAGACGGTGAAGACCATGCCTTTTATGCGCAGTTTAATCGGTCGACTTTATTGAAAAACACCCTCGTTGCCTATTGTAACGAGCAACCTGTGGGTATAGGCGCGTACAAAGCCTATGATGAAACTACAGCCGAAATCAAACGCATGTATGTGGATCCTGAATTTCGCGGCAAAGGCATTGCCAAAGCGATTTTACAAGAATTAGAACGTTGGGCATTGGAAGACGGATTTACATCTGCTATTTTAGAAACGGGTCATCAACAAATAGAAGCGATTCAGTTGTACCATAAAACGGGCTATGAACGTATAGAAAATTACGGGCAATATGCGGGCGTTGACAACAGTTTATGTTTTCAAAAGTCATTAAAATAAGTACATTTGTAAAAAGCACTACCACATGATGACATGGGAACAATTACTCTCCTTGAAACGTCAAGGCGACACCGGAAAACGCTTACGCATCGAACAAGACGACACCCGTTTGGGATTTGAAGTCGATTACGACCGTATTATTTTCTCGGCGCCTTTTCGCAGTTTACAAGACAAAACCCAAGTGATTCCGCTGTCCAAAACCGATTTTGTGCATACGCGCTTGACGCACAGTTTGGAAGTTTCTGTAGTAGGCCGGTCGATTGGTCGTTTGGTGGGAAAAAAAATCATTGAAAAATACCCGCATTTGAAGGAAATTCACGGCTATCAACCCAATGATTTTGGAGCAATTGTGGCAGCCGCATCGTTGGCACACGACATTGGGAATCCACCGTTTGGTCATTCGGGTGAAAAAGCCATAGGCGAATATTTTTCCCGCGGCAACGGACAACAATTCAAAGAGCAATTGAGTCCGAAACAGTGGCAAGACTTGGTTGATTTTGAAGGCAATGCCAACGGATTTTCTGTATTGACGAGTTCGCGTCCCGGCATTGAAGGCAGCTTGCGTTTGTCCTATGCTACCTTAGGCGCTTTTATGAAATACCCGAAAGAAAGTTTGCCCAAAAAACCTTCAACCAATATTTCCGATAAAAAATTTGGTTTTTTCCAAACCGACAAAGCCTTTTTCCAAGAAGTGGCGGAAGAATTAGGTATGATCAAAATCAACTCGGGTGACGACTTACGTTATTTACGTCATCCCCTCGCCTTTTTAGTTGAAGCCGCTGACGATATTTGTTATACTATCATCGATTTTGAAGACGGCATTAATTTGGGCTTAGTTTCAGAAGATTTTGCCTTAGAATATTTAATCAAATTGGTCAAAGACACCATAGACGCCAATAAATACCAAGCCTTAACTACCAAAGAGGATCGCATTAGTTATTTACGTGCTTTGGCGATTGGCAACCTCATCAATGATGCGGTAAAAGTGTTTTTAGAAAATGAAGAAGCCATTTTAAAAGGCGAATTCCATCATGCCTTAACCGACAAAAGCAAATACAAAGCCCAAATGAATGACATCATTAAATTGAGTGTCAAAAACATTTATCAGAGTCGGGAAGTAATTGAAAAAGAATTGAAAGGCTACCAAATTATCAATTCGCTTTTAGACAAATTCATTATGGCGTACAATAATCAATTTGAAGGAAAAACCTCCAATTACGATCAATTACTATTAAAAGTATTACCCGAAAAACATCGTTTGGAGAAAGATAGTTTGTATGACCGATTAATGCACATCTGCCATTTTGTTTCGCTTTTAACAGATGGAAATGCGGTACTTTACCATGAAATGTTGGGCGCCTAAAACAGCTGTTAATTTTTAATTGTATTCATAAAGTAATCCGCTTTTGTTTTACGTTTGTAACCTAAACACCTTGCAATGAAAAAGTTACTTTTTGTTTTCCTTCTTTTTCAGAATTGTCTTTTTGCACAATCTCTTGAAAAGAAAATACAGTCGGCGTTGACACAACAACTTAGCGAACTCAAACTTGATGCTGAGGATATAGCACATTGGAAAATAACAGGTAAAACATCCTCCAAAACAACAAAAATCACTACCGTTTATATCCAACAGTACTATAAAAATATTCCCATATTTAATGCAATTTCCAGCATTTGGATAAAAAACAACGAAGTACTTTCCGTTCAAAATCGGTTTGTTGCACACTGTGCGCAATTATCTAATAGTGCTATACCTGCTATCACTGCATCTGAAGGTTTGCAGCGTGTTTTTACACATCTAAAATTAGAACTACAACCTCAACTCTTAAAAGCTGAAAGTAAGAACAACTTTATATTTGCAAATGCCCTTAAAGGAGATCCAATTAAAGTGCAACTAACCTATGTTGTAACTCCTTCAGGAAAACTGCACTTGGCTTGGGACATGTATATTGATATACCAAAAGAAAATCACATGTGGAGTATTCAACTGGATGCCAGATCGGGTGAAGTCTTAGCACAAAACGATTTCATGTTATCTTGTAATTTTGAAAAAACAACTACAGAAAGTATTCATAAAAAAATCGATTTTTGGACTTCAGTTTTCCAACCCACAAATTTCCAGACACCCACAAATTCTGGGACCTATAGAGTCATTCCTTTTACAACAGAAAGTCCGAATCACGGTCCATTCCAGCTCATCACAAATCCCTCAAGTCCCGAAGCCTCTCCGTATGGCTGGCATGATACCAACGGCATTCCAGGAGCAGAATTTACAATCACACGAGGCAATAATGTTCATGCTTTTGAAGACAGTAATGATTTGGACGATCCCTTTTCTGGATTAAGTCCCGATGGAGGTTCAGGACTACTTTTTGATTTTCCTTATTTGGGGATTACAACACCTGCTGTTGCGTATCAAGAGGCTGCTACCACCAACCTATTCTACATGAACAACATGCTTCATGACATTTTTTACCACTATGGATTTGATGAAGAAAATGGAAATTTTCAAGAAACCAACTACAGTAATTTTGGGGAAGGAAATGATCATGTATTAGCCCAATCACAAGATGGCGGGGGAATTAACAATGCTAACTTTGGAACACCTCCTGATGGGTCAAATGGGCGGATGCAGATGTATCTTTGGAACCGAAAAGGAGGATCTGAACTAATCACTATCAATTCGCCTTCATCACTCGCAGGAAACTACATTGCCTTTGACAATATACTAGCGGAAGGTCATATAGCACTTCCACAAACGCCTAATTCATTAACCTCAGAATTGGTTTTGGTTAATGACGGCACTTCAAATCCAACGTTTGCTTGTGAAGCTTTAAGTAATGCAGCTGCTATTAATGGCAAAATTGCATTGGTTCAACGTGGAATATGTCCTGTAACCGATAAAATTTTAAATTGTCAAAACGCCGGTGCAAGTGGAGTTATCATTTACAGCAATGTGCCTGGAAACTTTGTCATAGCAGGAAATGGCGACCCTTCAATTACAATCCCTGCCATTGCTATCAAAAAAGATATCGGTGACATTTGGGCTTCTGTTCTTCAAAATGAACCAATCTATATTACTTTAAGTGAATCCCCAACAGATTTTATAAATGTTGATGGTGATTTTGATAATATTGTAATTGCTCATGAATATGGCCATGGTATTTCCAATCGATTAACAGGAGGTCCAGCTAATGCTAACTGTTTATTCAATCAAGAACAAATGGGAGAAGGTTGGTCGGATTGGTTCGGACTAATGCTTCAAATTCGACCCAGCGATACCGGAACTGAACGTCGTGGTATTGGTACTTTTGTAATTAACGACCCTACCGATGGCGATGGAATTCGAACCTATCCCTATTGTACAGATATGTCTGTAAATCCTTTTACATTTTCAAGTACCAACACCCTCGCGCGTCCTCATGGTGTAGGTTCTGTATGGGCAACAATGTTGTGGGACTTAACATGGGCATATATTCAAAAATATGGGTTTGATCCCAATTTGTTTTCAGGTACAGGAGGTAATAACAAAGTCCTTCAATTGGTTGTGGATGCTTTGAAACTTCAGCCTTGTTCCCCGAGTTTTGTGGATGGTAGAGATGCCATTCTAGCCGCCGACCAAGCAACTACAGGGGGTGCTGATTATTGTTTAATTTGGGAAGTTTTTGCCCGCAGAGGATTAGGACTTAATGCAAGTTCGGGTAACCGAAACGATTCAACTGATCAAGTGGAAGATTTCACCCAACCGGCGCCAGGGCCTAACTGTACTGCTTTAGGAACATCGGCATTTGCCAATACCCTAACCTATCATGTGTTCCCGAATCCCACACAAAATGAAGTGCATTTACAAATTCCAAATTACACGTCTACAATCAGTGTTCGGGTATTGGACATAAATGGCCGTATCGTATATCAAAACACAAAAGCCTTGGATAATAACGACATACTCATTCCGATGCAATCCTTGGAAAGCGGTTTGTATATCCTACAAGCAACCGGAGAAAATTTAATGATTACCGAAAAAATTATCAAAAACTAAATTAAAAACGGACCTCAAAAGGGTTCGTTTTTTTTTATGTCAAATTCAATAAAAATCATACTTCATTTTTAGTGAGATTATGTTAAACATATGGTAACCACAATGCATACTTCATCCACAAACACTTACTTTTATTAAAGTAATTAAAACCTAATCGCCAAAAATGTATTTATGGTTCGAAAATTTTTGATCACAATCTCATTACTTGTCGGATGTATTTCCTTTTCACAACAATATGTAGTTGTTAATGACAGCACAAAACTACCTGTCCCTTTTGTATCGTATAGTTTGTATAAAGATGGTGCAATAATTGGTGGAGGCTACAGCAATGAAAAAGGCAGCATTAGTATCAAAAAGGAGTTTTCTAAAATAGTACTTTCCTGCATAGGATATGAAAATTTAGAGCTTGTACAAAATTCAATTAAAAATGATACATTACTGCTAAAACCAGTAGTGTATCATTTAAATGAAGTAGTTATTGACCCAAAGGCAAAAAAAGAAACGGCATTACTAGGGAATTACAATACAAAACTGAAATCATTATTGGGGGCAGCTACGGGAATGGAGATTTGTACTTACATTGAGAATCCTTACCATGAGCCAAAAACCATTCAATCGGTACTTTTTAAAATAAGAAACCATTCAAAAGCAAAAGTAGGATTTAAAATACATCTTTATGAACGGGATTCCTTAACTGGCGAACCAAAACGTGAATTAATCACGCAAGACATTGTCATTATTTCCGAGGAATCAAAAAAAGAAAAAATCGAGTTCAATGTTCGGGCGTATGATTTGGAATTACCTGCCAACGGAGCCTTTCTTGGCATTGAATGGTTAGGAAAACTGGATGAAGAAAATAATACTTTTGAAAATACCTTAGTAGGCAATGGTTCCATTGAATTAAATGATTCTTCCAATGCAAAAAATACATTTGAAAGAAATCGATTTTCTTTTTATTCTTGGGTTTCTATGGAAAAATTTAAAAAGAAAATGGAAGAATATGATAACTACAAGAATTTACCCAATGCTTCTTTCGGACTCAAAATAATTACAAATTGAAAAGAAATTAGTTTTACATAAAGGGTTAAAGTAAGCTATTCAATAAACGTCGTAATCCTGCAACATCGATACCACAGTCTTTTTGTAACTCACCAACCGTTCCGTGCTCAATAAATTGATCCGGAATCCCCAATCGGTGGACAGGAAGTTGATAAGCGTGCGTGGTGACAAATTCGGCGACAGCACTGCCCAATCCGCCTTCAATCGTTGCGTCTTCTAAAGTGATTACAACCCGATGCTGCTTACAAATAGTATGCAAAAGTGCTTCATCTAGCGGCTTCACACATCCAAAATGATACAAACTCACCTTTTCATTTAAATCAAAATCAGCCAAAGCGGCAAGCACATTATTTCCAATAAAACCCGTTGAAATTATCGCAATATCCGAACCTAGATGCAGTACCTTTCCTTTTTTATAGTCTATTTTTTGAAAGGGTATTTTCCAATCCAATCCAACGCCTCGACCGCGTGGATACCGAATTGCAATCGGATTTTCCAATCCTAAAGAAGCGGTATACAACAGTTGGCGCAACTCTACTTCATCCATAGGCGCAACAATTTCCATATTGGGCACACAGCGTAAATAGGCCAAATCAAAAACTCCGTGATGCGTAGCGCCGTCTTCGCCTACCAATCCCGCACGATCCAAACAGAAAATCACGGGTAATTTCTGCAAAGCAACATCATGAATTACTTGGTCATAGGCTCTTTGTAAAAAGGTCGAATAAATGTTGCAAAACACCACCATTCCTTGGGTAGCCATTCCAGCAGCTAAGGTCACCGCATGCTGCTCAGCAATCCCCACATCAAAAGCGCGTTCAGGAAAAGCTTCCATCATGTATTTCATCGAACTCCCTGATGGCATGGCTGGGGTAATCCCGATTATTTTTGGATTTTGTTGTGCCAATTCAACTAAGGTATGTCCGAAAACATCTTGAAATTTGGTGGGCAAATGGGATTCTTCTTTGGTAATGAGTTCGCCCGTCGCTGCATCAAATTTCCCCGGTGCATGGTACTTGACTTGATCTTGTTCGGCTTGCAATAAGCCTTTGCCTTTGGTGGTGATGACGTGTAAAAATTTTGGCCCTTTCACCTTTTGCAAACGTTGCAATTCTTTGATTAAAAGAGGTAAATCATGACCGTCAATCGGACCCGAATACGCAAAGTTCAACGACTTGATCATGTTGTTTTGCTTCGGATTTTTCCCTTCTTTCACGGCCGTCAAATAGGTTTTCAGCGCCCCTACACTCGGGTCAATTCCGATCGCATTATCATTCAAAATCACCAAAATATCCGCATCGGTGACACCTGCATGATTCAATCCTTCAAAGGCCATGCCGCTGGCAATCGAGGCATCGCCAATCACTGCAATATGCGACCGTTGCTCGCCTTTCAGTTGGGAAGCAAGCGCCATTCCCAAAGCGGCAGAAATCGATGTGGACGAATGACCCACACCAAAGGTATCATAAACACTTTCGGACCGTTTTGGAAAACCCGAAATTCCCCCTTTTTGCCGATTCGTTTCAAATTGATCCCGGCGACCCGTCAAAATTTTATGGCCGTAGGCTTGGTGCCCGACATCCCATACCAACAAATCATCCGGTGTATTGAAAACGTAATGCAAGGCAATGGTCAATTCGACAACGCCCAAACTCGCTCCCAAATGGCCCTCTTTTACCGCAACCACATTAATGATTTTATCCCGCAATTCCAGAGCAACTTGCTCCAATTGTGCGATATCGAGTTGCCGTAAATCGGACGGAGATTGAATTTGTGCGAGTAAATGTTGGCTCATGAGTCAAAGGTACAAATTGAATTCCTATTTTTGTTTTATGGAACCCATTTTCACCGACGAATACTTTATGAAAAAAGCCTTGGCGGAGGCTGAAATCGCTTTTGAAAAAGGTGAAATTCCGGTTGGCGCGATTATTGTAGTAGAAAATCGGGTCATTGCCCGAAGTCATAATCTCACCGAAATGTTGAACGATGTTACCGCACATGCCGAAATGCAAGCCATCACCGCAGCCGCCAATTTTATTGGAGGGAAATACCTCAAAGGCTGTACGTTGTATGTCACCTTAGAGCCTTGTCAAATGTGCGCCGGCGCCTTGTATTGGAGTCAGATTACCAAAATTGTGTTTGGTGCACGTGATGAACAACGCGGTTTTATGACTTTAGGCACTCAATTGCATCCCAGAACTGAAGTTGTTTCGGGAATAATGGCCGATGAATGTGCCCAATTGATGAAAGATTTTTTTAAAAAAAGAAGATAACCGTATATGCCTAATTCTTTGTACATTTCTCACTACTAATACCCTCGTTCTTATACAATTAGTCAAACCACCACTAAATTCTTAAACACTTTTATACCGCCAACTTTTATGAAAACCCAAAAGTTCTTGTATGTGCTGATCGCCTTTTTGGCGTTGGCCTCTTGTGGCAAAAAATCGGCTGCCGATTTTGACTCTGACCCTACTCTTTTTAAAGAGTACATTGCTGGTTTTACCTCTGGTTTTATTCCAGCAAAATCCGACATTCGGGTGCAACTTGCCTTCCAAAAAAAGGATTGGAATCCCGAGCAAGAATTGGATGATGATTTATTTTCCATTTCACCCAGTGTGGATGGGAAAGTGAAAATGTTATCTTCCAACACAATTGCCTTTATTCCGGATGAACCTTTGGAACAAAATACCTTGTACCAAGTAACCTTGAATTTGGAAAAATTAACCACTGTAGCGGATGAAAAACTACAGGCTTTTAATTTTTCATTCAAAACCATTAAGCAAGATTTTATTGTTCAAACCCAGGATTTACAGTCGTACAACAAGAACTATTATTACCAATACGGGACGATTCGCACCGCAGATGAAATGGATATTGCGTTGGCACAAAAAATCCTTTCGGCGACCCAAAATGGTAATGACTTAAAAGTAAAAATCGACAAGGAAATGAGTTCGCCTACCGAATTCAAATTCCTTATTGATAGCATTCAACGCTTTGACGATGAAAGCACGATCACCTTAAAATGGGATGGTGACGAAGCCGATGTCGAAGACCAAGAAGGTTTTGTGGAAATTAAAATTCCTGGAAAAAACCAATTCAAAGTGGTGCATATTACATCGGGGGATGAAAATAACCAATCGATACTTATCAATTTCTCGGATCCGTTGAAAAAAGACCAAAACTTTGCCGGTTTGGTCAACATACAAAACACCGACAACTTGAAATTTAGTACGATGGGTAATGTACTCAAAGTCTATTTCGACAATGTCGGACCCACAACCAACACCCAAAAAACAGCCCAAAATGAAGTAGCAGCCACCGAGGAAGTGGCGGTTGATACCGTTGCAGTGGCAGCTGACTCAACAGCTACTGTTATCAATACTTCCGACGAGGTTTCCGATTATGAAGAAGAGGAAGAGCCTAAAATGATTTCGGCCAATAAATTAGTTGAAGTTTTTGCCGGAATTGAAAGCAGTGACGGCTTTAAACTCAAAGAAACCTATTCTGAAACATTAATTTTTGACCCGATTAAACCGGGAGTAAAATTGGTGAAAAGTGGAAGTATTCTTCCTAGTTCGAACAATTTAAAAGTAAATTTTGAAGCGGCCAGTTTGA